>JABBOW010000023.1 GCA_012927595.1 Cellulomonas sp. | reverse complement strand
CGGTCGTGCCGTTCACGCGCTGCGAGCAGCCGTTCGTGATGCCGCCGCAGCACCTGGAGCTGTACGCGGCGGTCGTCGCCGGATCGCACGACGCGACCGATCGACGGCAGGTCGACGCCCCGCTCGCGCAGGACGAGGATCTGCTGGAGCCGCACGAGCTCGTCACGGCCGTAGAGCCGGCGACCACCGGGAGCGGTCCCGACGGGTGTCAGGAGCCCGATGCTGTCGTAGTGCCGCAGCGTGCGTGACGTGACGCCAGAGAGCCGTGCAACGTCCCCGATGGTCCACTCCTCGTCCGGCACCTGGCCCACCCCACTTCCGACGGCGGGCGGTCCGCCGTCGAGATCCGACGCTATAAGTTCACGCAACGTCAACTGCAAGCCGGTGTGGGCTCGGCCGCGCACGTGTCGGTGACTGGTGCCACCCTGAGAACCATGACGACAAGGCTGACTTCCTCGCAGGCCACCGACCAGGTCGACGCCAGGCACTGGCGCGTCCTGTTGAACCGCCTCGAAGCCTCTTTCCGCACGGGCTCGTTCGAGCGCGGCCTCGAGCTGACGACGCGGATCGGTGCCGCCGCCGAGATCGCCGGGCACCATCCGGACATTCACCTGACCTACCCGTCGGTCCATGTGGCCGTGAGCACCCACGAGGTCGGCGGCCTGACGAGCAGAGACGTGGCGCTGGCCGTGGCCATCACCGCGATCGCCGACGGGCTCGGGCTCGCGTCGGACGTCGCGGCCCTGGGAACGCTCGAGGTCGCGATCGACGCACTCGACATCCCGGGCGTGTACCCGTTCTGGCAGACCGTGCTGGCGTACAAGAGCGAGAACGTCCCGAGCCCGGACGACCCCGCACCCGCCCTCGTCGACCCCGCGGGCCTCGGGCCGTCTGTGTGGTTCCAGCAGATGGATGCCCCACGCTCTCAGCGCAACCGCATCCACTTCGACCTCACTCTCCCGCACGACATCGCCGAGCAGCGCATCGCAGCCGCGATCTCGGCCGGTGGCCACCTAGTCAGCGACCGTCGCGCGCCCGCCTTCTGGATCCTCGCCGATGCGGAGGGGAACGAGGTCTGCATCTGCACCTGGCAGGCGCGCGACTGACCGCCACGTCGAGGTCGTTCGGGCCGAGCCCGTCTGGGCGGAGCCCCAACGGTTGCCGCGGCCGGGGGCAGACCTAGACTCGCGCACATGACAGTGACCTCGGACCCTGCCTTTGGATCTGCCGCCGGAAGCGCTGTGGCGCCTGGCATCGACATCAAACCCCGATCTCGGACCGTGACCGACGGGATCGAGGCCACCGCGTCGCGCGGGATGCTGCGGGCCGTCGGACTCGGCGACGACGACTTCGCGAAGCCCCAGATCGGCGTCGCGAGCTCGTGGAACGAGATCACCCCCTGCAACCTGTCGCTCCAGCGGCTCGCCCAGGCAGCCAAGGAGGGGGTTCATGCCGCGGGCGGCTACCCGCTCGAGTTCGGCACCATCTCAGTGTCGGACGGCATCTCGATGGGCCACGAGGGCATGCACTTCTCGCTCGTGAGCCGCGACATCATCGCGGACAGCGTCGAGACCGTCATGCAGGCCGAGCGCCTCGACGGATCGGTGCTGCTAGCGGGCTGTGACAAGTCATTGCCCGGCATGCTCATGGCGGCCGCGCGGCTCGACCTCGCCAGCGTGTTCCTGTACGCGGGCACGACCATGCCGGGCTGGGTCAAGTACGAGGACGGCACCGAGAAGGACGTCACCCTCATCGACGCCTTCGAGGCCGTGGGTGCATGCGCCAAGGGGCTCATGAGCCGCGGCGACCTCGACCGCCTCGAGCGTGCGATCTGTCCCGGCGAGGGCGCGTGCGGCGGCATGTACACCGCCAACACGATGGCGTCGGTCGCCGAGGCCATCGGCATGTCGCTGCCCGGGTCCGCCGCGCCGCCGTCCGCCGACCGCCGCCGCGATGCGTTTGCGCACCGATCGGGTGAGGCGGTCGTCGAGCTGCTGCGCCAGGGCATCACCGCGCGTCAGATCATGACCAAGCCGGCATTCGACAACGCCATCGCGGTGGTGATGGCGTTCGGCGGCTCCACCAACGCCGTCCTGCACCTGCTGGCGATCGCGCACGAGGCCGAGGTCGACCTCACGCTCGACGACTTCACGCGCGTCGCAGCCAAGGTCCCGCACCTGGGCGACCTCAAGCCGTTCGGCCGCTACGTGATGGCCGACGTCGACCGGGTCGGCGGGGTCCCGGTCGTCATGAAGGCGCTGCTGGATGCCGGGCTCATCCACGGCGACTGCCTGACGGTGACGGGCAAGACGGTCGCCGAGAACCTCGCGGACATCGCGCCGCCCGACCCGGACGGCAAGATCCTGCGTGCGCTCGACAACCCCATCCACCGCACCGGCGGCATCACGATCCTGCACGGCTCGCTCGCGCCCGACGGTGCGGTCGTGAAGTCGGCGGGCTTCGACTCGGAGGTGTTCGAGGGCACGGCGCGCGTGTTCACGCGTGAGCGCGCCGCGATGGATGCGCTCGAGGACGGGACGATCGTGGCCGGCGACGTCGTCGTCATCCGCTACGAGGGCCCCAAGGGCGGCCCGGGGATGCGGGAGATGCTGGCCATCACCGGGGCGATCAAGGGCGCGGGGCTCGGGAAGGCCGTGCTGCTGCTCACCGACGGCCGCTTCTCGGGCGGCACGACCGGTCTGTGCGTCGGCCACATCGCCCCTGAGGCCGTCGACGCGGGCCCGATCGCCTTCATCAACGACGGTGACCGCATCCGTCTCGACGTCGCGAACGCCCGGCTCGACCTTCTGGTCGCCGATGCCGAGCTCGAGGCGCGCAAGGTCGGCTGGGAGCCGTTGCCGCCCGTCTACACCCGCGGCGTGCTCGCCAAGTACGTCAAGCTCGTCCAGTCGGCGTCGAGGGGTGCCGTGCTTGTGTGAGGTGCCCGTCCCCGCGGGTGGTGCTGGACCCGCCCCGGCGGACCGCAGTGCGCGGGCAGTCATCGTGGTCGACGTCGGCCAGGTCTGCGACTCGTGCGGGTTCCGGGTCCCGCTGCTCGAGCACGTCGATGACCGTGACCTCCGGACGCAATGGTCGGGCCGCAAGACCCATGAGGAGCTTCCCGCCTACCGCGCTACGCGCAATGCCGCGAGCATCGACGGGCTACCGGCTCTCGACCAGCGCGTCGGCCCAAGGGAGGAGACCGCGTGATGTTCACGCCTGACGACGCGCCCTGGTGGACCCGGGCCGTCGTCTACCAGGTGTACCCGCGTTCGTTCCAGGACTCGAACGGCGACGGCATCGGGGACCTGCGCGGGATCCTCGACCGGCTCGACCACCTCGCCGAGCTGGGCGTCGACGTCCTGTGGCTCTCGCCGGTGTACCGGTCGCCGCAGGACGACAACGGCTACGACATCAGCGACTACCAGGACATCGACCCGGTGTTCGGTTCGCTCGGGGACCTCGACGCCCTGGTCGCGGCCCTGCACGCGCGCGGCATGCGGCTCGTCATGGACCTCGTCGTCAACCACACGTCGGACGAGCACCCGTGGTTCGTCGAGTCACAGTCGTCGACCCACAACCCGAAGCGGGACTGGTACTGGTGGCGTCCGCCGCGTGTTGGCATGACAGTAGGGCAGCCGGGCGCGGAACCGACGAACTGGGAGTCGTTCTTCTCGGGTCCCGCGTGGGAGCTCGACCCGTCGAGCGGCGAGTACTACCTGCACCTGTTCAGCCGCAAGCAGCCGGACCTCAACTGGGAGAACCCCGCCGTGCGCCGTGCGGTGCACGCCATGATGCGCTGGTGGCTCGACAGGGGCGTCGACGGGTTCCGCATGGACGTCATCAACCTCGTCTCCAAGGACACGGCGCTGCCCGACGGCCCCGTGACTTCCGGTCCGTACGGCGACGGCAGCGGCGCCTACACCTGCGGCCCCCGCATCCACGAGTTCCTCGCCGAGATGCACCGAGAGGTGTTCGCCGACCGCCCCGACCGCCTGCTCACGGTGGGGGAGATGCCTGGCGTGACGATCGATGACGCGCGCCTCTTCACTGACCCGCTGCGGGCTGAGGTCGACATGGTGTTCCAGTTCGAGCACGTCGGGCTCGACCACGGCCCTGGCGGAAAGTTCGACGTGCGACCGCTTCGTCTGTCGGATCTCAAGGCGTCGTTCGGCCGCTGGCAGGTGGGGCTCGCCGACGTTGGCTGGAACTCGCTCTACTGGGACAACCACGACCAGCCGCGGATCGTGTCGAGGTTCGGCGACGACACTGCCTACCGCCGCGAGTCGGCCACGATGCTCGCCACCGTGCTCCACCTTCATCGCGGCACGCCGTACGTCTACCAGGGTGAGGAGCTCGGGATGACGAACGCGCACTTCACCAGGTTGGACCAGTACCGGGACATCGAGTCACTGCGCTATGTCGAGGCGGCCCGTGCGCTGGGGCACGTGACCGACGACGAGCTCCTGGCGGGCCTTGCGGCCATGAGTCGTGACAACGCGCGCACGCCGGTCCAGTGGGACGGGTCGGCGCACGCGGGTTTCACGACGGGCACACCGTGGCTCCCGGTCAACGTGAACCACCAGAGCATCAACGCTCGGGCCGAGCGGGCGGACCCGCGCTCCGTGTTCCACTACTACCGTCGGCTGATCGCGCTGCGGCACGACGACCCGGTCGTGGCGCTCGGCGACTTCACGATGCTCCTGGCGCACGACGAGTCGGTCTACGCGTTCACTCGCGGGCTGGACGGTGTCGAGCTCCTGGTGCTCGGCAACTTCACCGGCGAGGAGCGGACGGTGTCGCTGGAGGGCTGGGGTCCGGACGCTCGCGGCGACCCCGTGCTCGGCAACTACGCCGACGTTCCGGTCGGCGAGATCGTCCTACGGCCGTGGGAGACCCGGGTGTACCGCCAAGTCCGAACTGCGGTCACGTGAACCACGATGTGAGACACGGAGGTCGGAATGTGACATCGCGGTGATGGGCGGCGTAGAGTCCCACGCGTGCAGATGATCTTCCTCGTAGTAGCTACCCGGCGCGCCGACTGAGGCATCGCGTCAGGCCTCGTCAGTGCGCTCACCCCTCGATCAGCCCATGCCAGGGCCGAGGGGTTTCTTCATGCAGGCACCCAGCCGGGCAGGTCGCACCACCCGAGTTCCACCCGCAACGAAGCCAGGGAGAAACATGGTCCAGGTCCCCCACCCGGCGCCTCCACGCACGCCGACCGCGGCGCCTGCGTCCCCCCGCGCGACCGTCGAGGCGCGTCCCGCAGTGCCGAGCGCCTCGGCCGCGCCGACGCCCGTCACGGCGATCGGGCCCGAGCGTCTCAACGGGGCGCAGTCGGTGGTCCGATCGCTCGAGGAGGCCGGCGTCGAGGTCGTCTTCGGGATCCCTGGCGGGGCGATCCTGCCCATCTACGACCCCCTCATGGACTCCACCCGGCTGCGGCACATCCTCGTGCGGCACGAGCAGGGCGGCGGCCATGCCGCGTCCGGCTACGCGCACGCCACCGGGCGTGTCGGCGTCTGCATGGCAACGTCGGGTCCGGGCGCCACGAACCTGGTCACCCCGATCGCCGACGCCAACATGGACTCGATCCCGATGGTCGCCATCACGGGGCAGGTCAGCGCGCCGATGATCGGCACGGATGCCTTCCAGGAGGCCGACATCGTCGGCATCACCTTGCCGGTGACCAAGCACAACTTCCTTGTCACCAACGCGGACGACATCCCGCGCGTGATCGCGGAGGCGTTCCACATCGCCGCGACCGGACGCCCCGGACCCGTCCTCGTGGACATCGCCAAGTCCGCGATGCAGGCCGACACGACCTTCAGCTGGCCGCAGACGCTCGACCTTCCGGGCTACCACCCCGTGACCAAGCCGCACGCCAAGCAGATCCGTGAGGCTGCCCGGCTGCTCGCGACAGCCCGCCGTCCGGTGCTGTACGTCGGTGGCGGTGTGATCCGGTCCGGTGCCTCGGCCGAGCTGCGCCTGCTCGTCGACGCGTCGGGCGCAGCCGTTGTCACGACGCTCATGGCCCGCGGCGCGCTGCCCGACTCGCACCCCCAGAACCTCGGGATGCCCGGGATGCACGGCACGGTCCCGGCCGTCGCAGCGTTGCAGAAGGCCGACCTGGTCGTGTCGCTCGGCGCGCGCTTCGACGACCGCGTGACGGGCAAGCTGTCGAGCTTCGCGCCGCTCGCGACGATCGTGCACGCCGACATCGACCCGGCCGAGATCGGTAAGAACAAGGCCGTCGACGTCCCGATCGTCGGTGACCTGCGCGAGGTGCTCGCGGACCTCCTGCCCGAGCTCGCGCGCGAGCACGTGCAGCACGGCAAGCCGGACCTCGGTGGCTGGTGGAAGCAGATCGACGACTGGCGCGAGACGTTCCCGCTCGGCTACGACGAGCCTGAGGACGGCCACCTCGCGCCGCAGCACGTGATCCAGCGCATCAGCGAGCTCTCGGGACCGGAGTCGATCTTCGTCGCCGGAGTCGGGCAGCACCAGATGTGGGCGTCGCAGTTCATCCGGTTCGAGCGGCCGAACTCGTGGCTCAACTCCGGCGGGCTCGGCACCATGGGCTTCGCCGTGCCGGCCGCGATGGGCGCGAAGGTCGGCCAGCCCGACCGGACGGTCTGGGCGATCGACGGCGACGGCTGCTTCCAGATGACCAACCAGGAGCTCGCGACCTGCACGATCAACGACATCCCGATCAAGGTCGCGGTCATCAACAACTCGTCGCTCGGCATGGTCCGCCAGTGGCAGACGCTCTTCTACTCCGAGCGGTACTCCAACACCGACCTCCACACCGGACACGGCACCGTGCGGATACCGGACTTCGTCAAGCTCGCGGACGCGTACGGGTGCGTCGGCCTGCGGTGCGAGACGAAGGCCGACGTGGACGCGACGATCAAGCGCGCGCTCGAGATCAACGACCAGGCCGTCGTGATCGACTTCACGGTCTCGCGCGACGCGATGGTGTGGCCGATGGTTGCCGCCGGAGTGAGCAACGACAAGATCCAGTACGCGCGGGGCATCAGCCCGGCGTGGGACCGCGAGGACTGAGAGGACCCGCCATGACCCGCCACACCCTGTCCGTCCTCGTCGAGAACAAGCCCGGCGTGCTGACGCGCGTCGCGGGGCTGTTCGCCCGGCGCGCGTTCAACATCCACTCACTCGCGGTCGGCCCGACCGAGCACGACGACGTCTCGCGCATCACCGTCGTCGTCGACGTCGATGCGCTGCCCCTCGAGCAGGTCACGAAGCAGCTCAACAAGCTGATCAACGTCCTGAAGATCGTCGAGCTCGAGGACGCGTCCTCGGTCCAGCGCGAGCTCATGCTCGTCAAGGTCCGTGCCGACACGAGCCAGCGCACGCACGTCCTCGAGGTCGTGACGCTGTTCCGGGCGCACGTCGTCGACGTCGTCCCCGACGCGGTCACGGTCGAGGCCACGGGAAGCCCCGCCAAGCTCGCTGCGCTGCTCGCAGCGCTAGAGCCGTTCGGCGTCCGTGAGATCGTGCAGTCCGGCACCGTCGCGATCGGCCGTGGCGCGCGGTCGATCACCGATCGCACGCTCGAACGGGCCGCCCGCACCGCCTGAAGACCCGCACCCGCACGTCACACCCACCACCGCTACACCCCAAGGAGATCCACCGTGGCTGAGCTGTTCTACGAGGACGACGCCGACCTGTCCATCATCGCCGGCCGCAAGGTCGCCGTCATCGGCTACGGCAGCCAGGGGCATGCGCATGCGCTCAACCTGCACGACTCCGGTGTTGACGTCCGGGTCGGCCTGCGCGAGGGGTCGCCGTCGCGCTCCAAGGCGCAGGACGCGGGCCTGCAGGTCCTGCCGGTCGTGGACGCGGTCAAGTGGGCCGACGTCGTCGTCATCCTCGCGCCGGACCAGGTCCAGCGTCACCTGTACCGCGACGAGATCGCGCCCAACCTCAACCCCGGGTCGGCTCTCGTCTTCGGCCATGGCTTCAACATCCGCTACGGCTACATCAAGCCTGAGCCGGGTCTCGACGTCGTGATGATCGCCCCCAAGGGCCCCGGGCACCTCGTGCGACGCGAGTTTGTCGACGGGCGCGGCGTGCCGGTCATCGTCGCGGTCGAGCAGGACGCGTCAGGTGGCGCGTGGGAGCTCGCGCTGTCGTACGCCAAGGCGATCGGCGGCCTGCGCGCTGCCGGGATCAAGACGTCCTTCACCGAGGAGACCGAGACTGACCTGTTCGGCGAGCAGGCTGTCTTGTGCGGCGGCGTCTCCCAGCTCATCCAGTACGGGTTCGAGACGCTCACCGAGGCCGGCTATCAGCCCGAGGTCGCGTACTTCGAGGTGCTGCACGAGCTCAAGCTCATCGTCGACCTCATCCACGAGGGCGGGATCACCAAGCAGCGCTGGAGCGTGTCCGACACGGCCGAGTACGGCGACTACGTGTCCGGGCCGCGCGTCATCACACCCGACGTGAAGGAGAACATGAAGGCCGTCCTCGGGGACATCCAGAACGGCGCGTTCGCGAAGCGTTTCATCGACGACCAGGACGCCGGCGCCCCCGAGTTCAAGGCGCTGCGCGCGAAGGGTCAGGCCCACCCGATCGAGCCCGTCGGGCGTGAGCTGCGCAAGCTGTTCGCCTGGGTCAAGCCGTCTGACACCGACTACGTCGAGGGTTCTGCCGGGCGCTGATCCCCAGCTCGCAGCTCGCCTCCGCGTGGGGCGTCCCGTTCGCCGGGGCGCCCCACGCGGTGTCCCGGCGGCACGCGCGGCCATCGTCAGGCAGGATGGGCGGCGGCGGTCGACGAGAGGACTCTGGGATGAGCGAGACAGTGGATGACGGCGAGCTCTCGAGGTTCTGGGCTGCCGCCCAGGGCCATGAGGGGCTCGGCAGCTTCGACGTCGTGATGGGGGAGACTCCATCGGGCGCCGTGCCACCGCCAGCGTGGTCCTTCGGCGACTCGCCGCAGTTGGCTGACGAGCTGCTTGCGCACGTGCTGAGCGGGGCGAAGACCGCGATGTCGACCGCGCTGTGGGAGTTCGAGGCGGGCAGTGAGGACCTGCCGGAGGTCGGCAGCGCGGCTATCCTGCTCGACGGCGCGGGACACCCGCGGGCGTTCATCCGCACGACGTCGGCCCAGGTCGTTCCGTTCGGTGCAGTCGACGAGCAGTTTGCTGCGGCCGAGGGGGAGGGGGACGGCTCGCTCGCCACGTGGCGGAGCAGTCGTGAGCAGTACTTCCGGCAGCGTGCCACAGACGCCGGCGGTCAGCCGTTCAGCGAGGACTTGCTTGTCGTGCTCGAGGAGTTCGAGCTGCGCTATCCGGACCTGTCCACTCGCTGAGATGTCCGTCCCGACCCTTGGGACGAGCGGTAGCCTTCCGACATGGTTGAGAACAGCGCAGCCCGTGACGTCCGCCTCGCCGTGGTCGCGGGTGACGGCATCGGCACCGAGGTCGTCGATCAGGGTCTGCGGGTCCTTGAGGCAGCCCTCGGCGGCACCGGCGTCCGCGTGCTGCGGACTGAGTTCGACCTCGGAGCGCGCCGGTGGCACGCGACGGGTGAGACCCTCACAGACACCGACCTCGACGCGATCCGCACCCACGACGCGATCCTCCTCGGCGCCATCGGCGACCCGGGCGTGCCGTCGGGCGTCCTCGAGCGCGGGCTGCTCCTGAAGCTGCGGTTCGCGCTCGACCAGTACGTCAACCTCCGCCCGAGCCGGCTGTACCCGGGTGTGACGTCCCCGCTCGCCCAGCCCGGGGAGATCGACTTCGTCGTCGTCCGCGAGGGCACCGAGGGCCCGTACGTGGGTAATGGCGGCTCCATCCGCACGGGCACTCCGCACGAGGTCGCCAACGAGGTGAGCGTCAACACCGCGTTCGGCGTCGAGCGCGTCGTGCGGGACGCGTTCGCTCGCGCGGCCGCCCGCCCCCGCAAGAAGCTCACGCTCGTGCACAAGCACAACGTGCTCGTGCACGCCGGTCACCTGTGGCGCCGCACGGTCGACGCGGTGAACGCCGATTTCCCCGACGTGAACGTCGACTACCTGCACGTGGACGCGGCGACGATCTTCATGGTGACCAACCCGTCGCGCTTCGACGTGATCGTCACCGACAACCTGTTCGGCGACATCATCACCGACCTCGCTGCGGCGATCACGGGCGGCATCGGTCTGGCCGCATCGGCCAACATCAACCCGGACCGCACTGCTCCGAGCATGTTCGAGCCCGTGCACGGCTCGGCCCCGGACATCGCCGGGCAGGGCAAGGCCGACCCGACGGCGACCGTGCTCTCGGTCGCCATGCTGCTCGACCACCTGGGCCTGCCCGATGCTGCTGCCAAGGTCGAGGCGGCGGTCGCAGCCGACCTCGTGGAGCGCGGTGCCGGTACGGCCCGAGTACGGTCGACGGCCGAGGTGGGCACCGACCTGGCGGCACGCGTCGCCGGCTGACCCCTCACTCCTCGGCCGTCCTCACCGGTAACGTCAGCATCCGCACCTGGTGAAAGGCCTCCGATCATGAGCACGACATCCACACCCGCAACATCCACACCCGCCACATCGACCTTCGAGATCCGCCGCAGCGACACCCCCGTTCCGTCCGCCGAGCGCGCCGAGGCCATGGCAGCACCGACATTCGGCACGGTCTTCACCGACCACATGGCCCGCGCGTCGTGGTCCCTGGCCGACGGCTGGCACGACCGCCGCGTCGACAAGTACGGGCCGCTGCTGCTCGATCCGGCGACCGCCGTGCTGCACTACGCGCAGGAGATCTTCGAGGGGCTCAAGGCGTATCGCCACGCCGACGGTTCCGTCTGGACGTTCCGTCCGTCGGCAAACGCCGCACGGTTCGCGCGCTCCGCACACCGGCTGGCGCTGCCTGAGCTCACCGAAGCGGACTTCCTGGGTGCCATCACGGCGCTCGTCGCGACCGACGTCGACTGGGTCCCGTCCGGCGAGGAGACGAGCCTGTACCTGCGCCCGTTCATGTACGGGTCCGAGCGGTTCCTCGGGGTGCGGCCCTCGCGCAAGGCCGAGTTCCTTGTCATCGCCTCGCCGGTCGGCCCGTACTTCGCGCACGGCGTGCAGCCGGTGTCGATCTGGGTCGCGCAGGACTACCACCGGGTGGGCGCCGGCGGAACGGGTGCGGCCAAGTGCGGGGGGAACTACGCGGCGAGCCTGCTGCCTCAGCAGGAGGCCTACGGGCACGGCTGCGAGCAGGTGTGCTTCCTCGACGCCGCGACGAACTCGGTCCTCGAGGAGCTCGGCGGGATGAACGTGTTCCTTGTCCGCGCCGACGGCAGCGTATCGACGCCCGAGCTGACCGGGTCCATCCTCGAGGGCGTGACGCGCTCGTCGGTCATCCAGCTGCTCACCGACGCGGGCCGCGAGGTGTCCGAGCGTCGGATCACGCTCGCGGAGCTGCTGGCCGGAGTCGGGGACGGCTCGGTCGCCGAGTTGTTCGCGTGCGGGACTGCAGCGGTCATCACGCCGATCGGACGACTCGCGGGCGAGGGCTTCGACACGACCGTCGCGGACGGCGTCGCGGGAGACGTCACGATGCGGGTCCGCGCCGAGCTGACCGACATCCAGTACGGCCGGACGACCGACCGGCACAGCTGGCTCCGCCGCCTCGTGTGACGGCTCGAGCGCCTTCCCACCACGCCTGCCGCGCGGCCCGTGGACCTGCGCGCAGGCCGCTGCGGGCCCTGTGGCATGATGTGGTCTGTGACACACCTTCACTTGCTCCACCTCATGATCGAGTAGCGCGCCTGCACATCGCAGACGCGCAGACCTCCCGCACCCTCGGGGGGTCTTTTTGTTGTCGGGCACCACCCCCGCCCGCCAATGACGTCGTCCCCGCACAGACCCGCCCGCCGGCACCACCCCCCGCCGGTACGCAGCTCGTCGCGGAACCAGGACGGCGACCGGCCCCAGCACCGCCCCCGGAAATGAGCGCCTACGTGACCAGCCAGACCGCCCGTCCCTTCCACGTGTACGACACAACGCTGCGCGACGGCGCCCAGCAGGAGGGCATGAACCTTTCCGTCGGGGACAAGCTCGCGATCGCGCCGCTGCTCGACGAGGTCGGGGTCGGGTTCATCGAGGGCGGCTGGCCGGGTGCGATCCCGAAGGACACCGAGTTCTTCGCCCGGGCCGCCAAAGAGCTCTCCCTGAAGAACGCGGTGCTCGCGGCCTTCGGCGCGACCCGCAAGGCCGGCGCCGTTGCGTGGCAGGACCCGCAGGTCCGGGCGCTGCTCGACTCCGAGGCTCCGGTTGTGACACTCGTGGCGAAGAGCGACCTGCGGCACGTCGAGCGGGCGCTGCGCACGACGGGCGGGGAGAACCTCGCGATGATCACCGACACCGTCGAGCTGCTCGTCCGGGAGGGGCGTCGCGTCGTCGTCGACGCTGAGCACTTCTTCGACGGGTACCGCCACAACCCGGAGTACTCCCGGTCGGCCGTGCTCGCCGCGTTCGAGGCGGGCGCAGAGGTCGTGGCCCTGTGCGACACCAACGGAGGGATGCTGCCCGACGGCGTCGCCCGGGTCGTCACCGAGATCCGCGCTGCAGTCCCCCCGCACGCGGTCCTCGGGATACACGCGCACAACGACTCGGGCTGCGCGATCGCCAACTCGCTCGCGGCGGTAGCCACCGGGTGCACGCACGTCCAGGGCACGGTCAACGGCTACGGCGAGCGCACTGGCAACGCCGACCTGCTCGCGGTCGTCGCGAACCTCGAGCTCAAGGGGGGACGCGACCTGCTCGCGAAGGGTCCGGACGGCCAGGGCGGTCTGCGCGAGATGACACGGATCGCGCACGCGATCAGCGAGATCACCAACATCGCACCCTTCGCGCGGCAGCCGTACGTCGGGGCCAGCGCGTTCGCGCACAAGGCCGGACTGCACGCGAGCGCGATCAAGGTCGATCCTGACCTGTACCAGCACATCGACCCGATCGCGGTCGGCAACGACATGCGGATGCTCATCTCGGAGATGGCCGGGCGCGCCACGATCGAGCTCAAGGGTCGTGAGCTGGGCTTCGACCTGGCCGGCCAGGGCGAGCTCCTGACGCGCGTCACCAACCGCGTCAAGGATGCCGAGGCCAACGGGTACACGTACGACGCTGCGGACGCGTCGTTCGAGCTCCTGCTCGTCGAAGAGCTCAACGGCGGGCGACCCGAGTACTTCCAGGTCGAGAGCTGGCGCTCGATCGTCGAACGCCAGGGTGGTCGGGCTACGGCGGCGACCGCCGAGGCGACAGTCAAGCTGCGTGCGGGCGGCCGGCGGTTCGTCACGACCGGCGAGGGCAACGGCCCGGTCAACGCGCTCGACCACGCCCTGCGCCAGGCGCTCGTGCACGTGTACCCCGAGGTCGAGGAGTTCGAGCTCATCGACTTCAAGGTGCGCATCCTCGACGCGATGCACGGCACCGACGCTGTGACGCGCGTGCTCATCGAGACGAGTGACGGCAAGACGTCGTGGAGCACCGTGGGGGTCGGCCCGAACCTGCTTGAGGCGTCGTGGGAAGCGCTCACCGACTCGACGATCTGGGGTCTGCACCATCTCGGCATAGCGCCGAGATGACGTCGGAAGGGTAGCTCGCACGTCGGACCAGGCCGAACATCCGGGCACCTAGGCTGGAGACGTGCGCGGAGAATACAAGGTGCCCGGCGGCAAGCTCGTTGCTGCGGAGGTCGAGGTCGTCGACGGTCGGTTGGCTTCGGTCGCGGTGAGCGGGGACTTCTTCCTCGACCCGGACGAGGCCCTGGCCGTCATCGATGCGGCGCTCGTCGGGCAAGCCGCCGACGCGCGAGTTCCGCAGCTGGCGAACGCGATCGAGCAGGCGCTCGCGGCGGCCGACGCCGACGGCACCCTGTCCACCACCGTGACGATGGTGGGCTTCACCCCGGAGGCGGTCGCGATCGCCGTCCGCCGAGCGCTCGGTCACGCGACATCCTGGCAGGACCTGACGTTCGAGCTCATCCACTCGGGTCCTCTGCCCGCCGCGGTCCACGCTGCACTCGACCAGGTCCTGAGCGAGGAGCTGGTTGCCGGCCGGCGCGGTCCGACGCTGCGGTTCTGGGAGTGGGTCGAGCCCGCCGTCGTCATAGGCTCGTTCCAGTCGCTCCGCAACGAGGTGGACCCCGAGGGTGCGGCACGGCACGGCATCACCGTGGTCAGGCGCATCTCGGGTGGCGGCGCGATGTTCATGGAGGCCGGGAACTGCATCACGTTCTCCCTCGTGGTCCCGGCATCCCTGGTCGACGGGTTGTCGTTCGAGCAGTCGTACGCGTTCCTCGACGACTGGGTGCTCGGCGCGCTCGCCGACGTCGGGGTCACGGCTGCCTATGCGGGCCTCAACGACATCGCCTCACCCGCGGGCAAGATCGCCGGGGCTGCGCAGAAGCGACTTGCCGGCGGCGCCGTGCTCCATCACGTGACCATGGCGTACGACATCGACGCCGACAAGATGCTGGAGGTGCTGCGGATCGGTCGCGAGAAGCTCTCCGACAAGGGCACGACCAGCGCGAACAAGCGCGTCGACCCGGTGCGCTCGCAGACCGGGCTCCCCCGGGAGCAGGTCATCGAGGCGTTCAAGGCGCACTTCCAGTCCCGCTACGCGACGATCGACGGTGCGCTGCGCGACGACGAGCTGGCTCGTGCGTCCGAGCTGGTCGAGACGAAGTTCGGCACCCCGGGGTGGACCGCGCGCGTCCCCTGATCCGCGCCACCTGAGAGCACCGCATCTTCACAGACCGTCCACAGCAACGAGGCACGCGCCGGCCGTCGGACTCCTAGCGTGTGGCCATGCCTGATCTGGCTCGGCCCCGCCCGCCGTCCCATCTGCCGCGCCACTCGAATGCCCGGCGCGACCGCACGACGGCGCTGCGGCACGTCGCGCTCGCGGTCGTCGCAGTGCTCACGTTCGGTGGGTCTGCGACTGCGTTCGCACTGTCCCACCTGCGCGGGAACGTCGCCACGGTGGGATCGCTCGACGGCCTGATCGGCGCGCCGACGGGTGCACCGGCCGACCTGCCCGCGGCCGACCTGTCGGCGGGGCGAGCCGTGACGTTCGTGATGCTGGGCTCGGACTCGCGGGCGGGTGAGAACGCAGCGATCGGGGGCGAGGTCGACGGGATGCGGGCCGACACGACGATCGTCGTCCACGTCTCGGCAGACCGCAGCCGGGTCGATGCGGTATCGATCCCGCGCGACTCGGAGGCGCTCATCCCCGCGTGCCACCTCGATCGCGACCCGGCGGGCCGGATGTCGCGGCCTCGCACGGACAAGTTCAACGCGGCGTTCTGGATCGGGGGGAGCACGGGCGATATCGGTCTGGCGGCGGCGTGCACGCTGTCGACGATCGCCGCCGTCACGGGCCTGGCGGTCACGGAGTTCGCCCTGGTCGACTTCACGGGGTTCCAGGGCATGGTCGACGCGATCGGTGGGATCCGGGTGTGCGTCCCGACGGCGCTCAGGGACTACAAGGAGAACACCGCGCTGGACCTCACCGCCGGCTGGCACGACCTCGACGGTCCGCAGGCCCTCGACTACGTGCGTGCGCGGTACGTCACCGGCAGCGACGGCTCAGACGTCCAGCGCATCGCACGCCAACAGAAGTTCATCGCGGCCGTCCTGCGCAGGGCCCTGTCCACTGACGTCCTGACGAGCCCCATCAGCCTCGCGCGCTTCCTCGACGCGGGAACCCGCTCCCTGACGATGTCCGACGCGCTCGCGGCGGGGTTGCCCGGACTGGCGTGGCGGCTGCGGGACGTCAAGCCGTCGGCCGTCACCTTCGTGACCGTGCCGTGGGGGCCGGGGACCAAGGGCCGGATCGTGTGGACCCGCGACGCGCCCACGGTGTGGGGGCGGATCGCCGCCGACGAGCCGATCGCCGGGCCGCTCGCCGAACCGATCGCGGGGGAGACGGCTGCGCCTGCCCCGGTGCCCACCTCGGTGGCGGGCAGCGGCACTGCGACTGCGACGGGCTCGGCCCCGGTGCCAGACATCACCGCGGCCCTGGGTGCGCCTGCTCCGCGCGTGCCAGTCCCGGGCATCACCCCGCGGACGGGCGTCGACCCGGACGAGGCGCTCTGCGGGGCCATCGGGTCCTGATAGCGTGCCGGAACGCGGCATCGTGGCCGCGCCTCGGAGGGGGTTCGATGACGAGGACCGTCGGGGGGCGCTACCGCGCGACACGAGTCGCGGCCTATGCGCTCTGTGTCGATGACGGCCGGGTGCTGCTCGAGCGCTGGCGCAGCCAAAACGGACCCGCGTGGACGCTTCCCGGTGGTGCACTCCAGTTCGGGGAGGACCCGCCGACTGCGGTCCGGCGCGAGGTCCTGACACGTACGTCGCTCGTCGTCGAGGTCAGGGACGTGCTCGGGGTCGACTCGTGGCGTGCCTGCCTCGTCCCGTCGAACCGGCGCTCGGCGTCGACCGACACCCACGCGATCCGGATCGTGTACGCAGGTCGCATCGTCGGCGGGCTGCTCGACGCCGTCAACGTCGACAAGATGGCAGAGCGGTTCGGATGGGTCGCCGTGGAAGCGCTACCACACCAGCTGAGGGCTGAGTTGGTCGACAGTGCTCTGGCGTGGGCGGCGGTCGCGACCCTACGGTGACCGGGGCCGGGCGGGCCGATCATCACGGCTGCTCGCCGTGGAACCGCAGCTGCGGGGCGTCAGGCGGGCCGGCTGCCGAATACCGCAGTCCCGGTCCTCACGATCGTCGCGCCTTCGGCGATCGCCAGCTCCAGGTCGCGGCTCATGCCCATCGACAGCTCCGTTGCGCCCGAGGTGCCGGCCGCTGCGGTGCGGCCGATCTCCTCGCTGAGCTCGCGCAGCAGCGTGTAGCCGGCACGGATGGCCGACTGGTCGGGCGTGTTGGCGCCGACAGTCATGAGGCCGCCCAGCCGCAGGCCCGTGAGCGCCGCGACCTGTACGGCGAGCTCGACCGCGTGCTGGGGCGCAACGCCGTGCTTGGTCGTCTCGCCCGAGACGTTGACCTGGATGAAGACGTCGAGGACGCGACCGAACGCCACAGCGCGGTCAGCGAGCCGGCCCGCGAGCCTGAGGTTGTCGACCGACTCGATGCACGTCGCCCAGCTGCACGCCGCAGCGACTTTGTTCGACTGGAGCGGTCCGATCAGGTGCAGCTCGGGGGACAGGCCGCTGAGGAGGGGCGCCTTGGCCACGAGCTCCTGGACACGGTTCTCCCCGAGGACGACCGGAGCAACCGGGCCGTGCTCGCCGCCTCGTGCGTCCAGGGCGGCCCGCGCGAGGCCGTCCGCTTCGAGCGCGGCTCGAACAAGCTCGACGGGCACGGTCTTGGTCGCGAGCAGCAGACGCACCGACCCCACGGGGCGGCCGGCGGAGGTCTCAGCGGCGGCGATCCGGTCGCGGACCCGCGCCAGGCGGCTCGAGACGTCATCGCGTGCGTCGTCGGAGGTCACGAGGCGACACCCTACCGGGGTGGTCCCTGGGGTGGTCGGCGCCCAGGTCAGGGTGATCCCCGATGTCGGCGCCATCACCGGTAGGGGAGAGTGGAGCCTGTGACAACCCTCCTCAACCTGATCTGGTTCGTGCTCGCGGGATTCTGGCTCGCGGTCGGCTACGCGCTGGCCGGCGTCCTGTGCTGCGTGCTCATCGTGACGATCCCGTTCGGCATCGCCTCGTTCCGGATCGCGAACTACGTGCTGTGGCCGTTCGGTCGCACGATCGTGGACAAGCCGGACGCAGGCGGCTGGTCGGTCTTCGGCAATATCATCTGGGTGTTGGTCGCCGGGGTGTGGATCGCGATCGCGCACCTCACGACCGCGGCCGCGCTCGCCGTGACGATCATCGGCATCCCGCTCGCGATCGCGAACCTCAAGCTCATCCCGATCTCGCTCCTGCCGCTCGGCAAGCAGATCGTGCCGACGGATCGGGCGTTCGCGGCGTTCGGCCGCTGAGGGCTGCTCGCTCAGCCGCGGGCGATGTCCGCGACGGTCGCGGCCGTCAGGCGCACGAGGTCGTCGGGTGCGAGCTCGACGTCGAGGCCGCGTCGACCGCCCGAGACGAACACCGTGTCGAACAGCCACACCGTCTCATCCACCACTGTCGTGTGCGCCGTCTTCTGCCCGAGCGGTGAGATCCCCCCGACGACGTACCCGGTGGCCCGCTCCGCGGCGATCTTGTCGGCCATCGCGGCCTTCTTGCCGCCGACCGCCTGGGCGAGCGCCTTGAGGTCGAGCATGCCCGTCACCGGGACGACCGCGACCGTGAGTGTGCCGTCGACCGTGGCCATGAGGGTCTTGTAGACCTGCTCGGGCGGGATGCCGAGCACCTGGGCCGCCTCGAGTCCATAGCCCACAGGCGTCGAGGGGTCGTGCTCGTAGACGTGCGCGGTATGGGGCACACCTGCCGAGACAAGAGCAACCAGTGCGGGGGTGCCTGATGGTGTGTGGTGGGGCCTGCTCACCCGAGCAGGCTACGGCGCTCGAGAATCCGCTCGTACGTCAGAACGCGAGCCCGACGAGGTTGCCGACGCCGTAGGTGATCACCATGGCGAGACCGCCGCCGACGACGTTGCGAGCCATCGCGCGGGCGACGCGTGCGCCGCCGAGCCGTGCGCTCATATAGCCGGTGAGCGTGAGCGAGACCACGACAGCGACGAACGTCGCGGCAACTCGCGCGGCCGCCGGCGTCGCGAGAACCGCGACCAGTGGGATGACCCCGCCCACGACGAACGCGCAGAGCGACGCGCCTGCCGCGTGCCATGCGTTTGTGAGGTGGTGCTCGGTGGAGCCGGCGCTCTCGTTCGCCCGCTGGATGAGGACGCGCTCGGCGTCACGCTGGCTGCTGACCGACACGTACTCGCCCGAGGCCATCGACAGTGCCCCGGCGACGAGCCCGGCGACGCCCGAGATCGCGATCGCGGAGATCGATGAGGAGGCCGCCGCGACACCCACGACCAGCGCAGCGATCGACACGATGCCGTCGTTGGCGCCCAGCACGGCGGCGCGCAGCCAGTTGAGCCGGATTGCGCTGGCGCCGTCAATCACCAGGCGCGCGGGGCCGATGGCCGGGATGGCCGGGATCGTCGGTGCGGTCATGCGGCAAAGGTAGAGGCGGTCCGCGCTTCTGTCATCGCAGGTTTGGCTGCCCTGACCTGCACAGATGCAGGATTGGCTTACCTTGGCAGGTCGCCTCGGCGGGCGTGCGCCGATGTCGGGGCGACGGTTCAGAGTGCCCCGACGGCGGCGATCTGCAGCACGACCTCGCCCGCCGCGTCCGACGCCACCAGGTCGACGACGGCGTCGATGCGCCAGTCGTGGTCGCCCGCCGGGTCGTCGAGAAGCTGGCGGACCTCCCACGTCGCGGCCCGTTCGGTGACCTGGAACAGGCCCGGTCCGCGGGCCGGGGAGCCGGTGAGGATCTCGTCGTGGTCGTCGTAGTACGGGTCGAGCGCGTCCGCCCAGCGGTCGGTGTCCCACGCTGCACCCTCGGGGTCGAGGTCGCCCAGTGCGCCGAGAGCCGCGTAGCGCTCGTGCGCCGCCATCTCGACGCGACGGAAGAGCGCGCCGCGCACGAGCGCCCGGAACGCGCGCAAGTTGGTGGTGATGGCCGGCGGGGTGTCGTCGTCGATCCCGCCCGGTGCGTCCGCGCCGGTCTCGTCGAGCGGGTTGCGCAGGCGCTCCCACTCGTCGAGCAGGCTCGAGTCGGTGCGTCGGACGAGTTCGCCGAGCCACTCGATCAGCTCGCTCAGCTCCTCGGTCCGGGCCTCCTCGGGGACCGTCTGACGCAGCGCCCGGTAGGCGTCGGCGAGGTAGCGCAGCAGCACGCCCTCGGTCCGGTCGAGCGAGTAGACCTGCACGTACTCGGCGAAGGTCATCGCCTTCTCGTGCATCTCGCGGACGATCGACTTGGGGGAGAGCTCCTGATCGGCGACCCACGGGTTGGTGCGGCGATAGGTGAAGAACGCCGCGCCGAGCATCTCGGCGAGCGGACGCGGGTACGTCACGCCCTCGAGCAGCGCCATGCGCTCGTCGTACTCGAGGCCGTCGGCCTTCATTGCGGCGACGGCTTCACCGCGGGCCTTGTTCTCCTGTGCGGACAGCACCTGGCGCGGGTCGTCGAGCGTCGCCTCGACCACAGAGACGACGTCGTGCGCGTAAGCAGGATCTTCAGGGTTGAGCAGGTCGAGCGCGGCGAACGCGAACGGCGACAGGGGCTGGTTCAGCGCGAAGTTCGCGGGGACGTCGACTGTGAGGCGGACCGTGCGGCGGACGTGGCCGGACCCGTCGTCGGGCAGCAGCACTCGTTCCACGACGCCAGCCGTGCGCAGCGAACGATAGACGGCGACAGCCTGGCGGACGTGCAGACCGCGTGCGCCCTCCGGCTCGTGGTTGTCGGTGAGCAGGCGCGACATGACGGCCACCGGGTCGCCGGGGCGTGCGAGGACGTTGAGGACCATCGCATGGGTCACGCTGAAGCTCGACGTCAACGGCTCCGGGGGGGCGTCGCGCAGCCGCTCGAACGTCTTGTCCGTCCAGTTGACCGCACCCTCCGGTGCCTTCTTGCGGACGATCTTCTTGATCTTCTTCGGGTCGTCGCCCGCGCGTGCGAGCAGCTTGCGGTTCTCGATGACGTGCTCGGGGGCGAGCACGATGACCTCGCCGACCGTGTCGAAGCCGGCCCGGCCCGCGCGCCCGGCGACCTGGTGGAACTCGCGCGCCGACAGGTGCCGCATGCGCACGCCGTCGTACTTGACGAGCGACGTGAGCACGACGGTGCGGATCGGGACGTTGATGCCGACGCCGAGGGTGTCGGTGCCGCACACGACCTGCAGCAGGCCCTTCTGGGTCAGGCGCTCGACGACGCGACGGTACTTGGGGAGCATTCCCGCGTGATGGACGCCGATACCGTGGCGAAGCAGTCGCGAGAGCGTCTTGCCAAATCCGGGGCCGAACCGAAAAGCGCCGAGCTCGTCGGAGATCTGGTCGCGTTGCTCGCGGCTCGCGAGGGTCATCGACATGAGCGCCTGAGCTCGCTCGACGGCCTCGCGCTGGGTGAAGTGCACGACGTACACGGGGGCGCGCCGGGTCCGGACAAGCTCCTCGAGGAGCTCGTGGAGCGGCTCGACCGCATAGGAGAACGTCAGGGGGACGGGCCGTTCGGCGTCCGCGATTACCGCCACCGGCACGCCGGTGCGACGCACGATGTCCTCGGCGAAGAAGCCGACGTCGCCGAGTGTCGCGGACATCAGGATGAACTGCGCGTGCGTCAGCTCGAGCAGCGGGACCTGCCACGCCCACCCGCGCTGCGGGTCGGCGTAGAAGTGGAACTCGTCCATGACGACCTGGCCGACGTCTGCGTCGTCGCCGCGGCGCAACGTGATGTTCGCGAGGATCTCCGCCGTGCAGCAGATGATCGGCGCGCCGGGGTTGACCGCCGAGTCGCCGGTCATCATGCCGACGTTCTGCGAACCGAAGGCCGCGACCAGCGAGAAGAACTTCTCGCTCACGAGGGCCTTGAGCGGGGCTGTGTAGTACGTGCGCCGACCTTGCGCGAGGGCGATGAAGTGCGCCGCGATCGCGACGAGCGACTTCCCGGACCCCGTCGGGGTCGACAGGATGACGTGCGAGCCGGTGACGAGCTCGAGCAGCGACTCAGCCTGGTGGGGGTACAGCACGAGGCCCTGGTCGGTCGCCCAGCCCACGAACGCGTCGTAGAGCGCGTCGGGGTCGCAGGGGTCGGCGGGGATCCGCTCGGCGAGGTTCAGCGGGCGTTGGGGGGCGGGCACGCGTCCATACTCCCAGCCGCACGCGCTGCGGGGGCGCGGCGAGGCACCGCGAGCGCTACCGTCCCGTCATGGGCAAGAACAAGTCTGGCGCGGGCCGGGGTCCACAGCTCTCGGACAAGGTCTACGAGGCCGAGCTCTTCCGGCTGCAGTCGGAGCTCGTCAAGGTCCAGCTGTGGGCCCGGGCGACGGGCGCGCGGATCGTCGTGATCTTCGAGGGCCGGGACGCAGCCGGCAAGGGCGGCACGATCAAGCGGATCACGCAGTACCTGAGCCCTCGCGTCGCGCGCATCGCGGCGCTGCCGACCCCGACCGATCGCGAGCGCGGCGAGTGGTACTACCAGCGCTACATCGCGCACTTGCCGGCTGCCGGGGAGATCGTCCTGTTCGACCGGTCCTGGTACAACAGGGCCGGGGTCGAGCGTGTCATGGGCTTCTGCACACCGCAGGAGTACACGCGGTTCATGCGCCAGACGCCGATCTTCGAGCAGATGCTCATCGACGACGGGATCCTGCTGCGCAAGTACTGGTTCTCCGTCTCGGACGCCGAGCAGCTGCGGCGCTTCCGCTCACGCCTGCACGACCCGGCGCGGCAGTGGAAGCTCAGCCCGATGGACCTCGAGTCCATCAACCGCTGGGAGGACTTCTCCCGTGCGAAGGACGAGATGCTGGTGCACACCGACGTGCCCGCGAGCCCGTGGTTCATCGTGGAGTCCGACGTCAAGAAGCATGCGCGGCTCAACATGATGGCGCACCTGCTCTCGACGATCCCGTACACCGACGTGCCGCACGAGAAGGTCGTCCTGCCCGACCGGCCGCCCGCGTCGAGCGGCTACGTGCGACCACCGCGCGAGCTTACGACCACGGTGCCCGACCATGTCGCGCTGCTGATGGGTGACCCCGAGAAGAACATCTGACGCGGTTCGTGGACGGTGCTGGGACGGCGCCGCGCGGTGGCGTCAGACGGACCTCTCGGCTACGACGACGGCATCGAGCGCGGGCCGAGGCGCTCCCTCGACGTCACGCGGGCGCCGCTGCGCGAGCCGCACCACGATCCCCGGCTCCCCGGCCAGGTCCGCAGCGACGTCCTGTGCCGTGAACAGCACCGTCGTGTCGGACGGGCCGCCAGCGCCTTCGGCCGGGTTGGTCAGGTCGTGGCCGACGACAAGGAGCGTGCCACCCGGGGCGAGCGCGCGCGCAGCTGACTGCACGAGCGCACGTCGTTCGGCCGCGGGCAGGTGGATGTACATCAGCAGGACAGCGTCCTTGGACCGGGGCTCGGGTGCGTACGTCAGCAGGTCGGCATGGACCCAGTCGATGTGCGCGGTCGTGCCCGGCGCGTCGGCCGACTGCACGGCGCGGGCGGTGCGGAGCGCCGCGACGGAGAAGTCGACCGCCGTGACGTCCCAGCCGAGCCCAGCGAGCCACAGCGCGTGCCGACCCTCACCCGTGCCGAGGTCGAGCGCGGTGCCAGGCGCGAGCTCGCTCAGGGTCTCGACCGCCCACACGTTCGGCAGCGTCGTCCAGACCCGGCCACCGGCGCCGTATCGCTCGTCCCAGGCGGCCGCGTCCATGCCGTCCGAGCTCATGGCGGCGGCGCTCATGCGAGGGAGAGGAACAGCTTCTCGAGCTTCGCGACGTCGAGCTTCTCTTCGCCGTCCGCCTGCGTGAGGCACTGCCGCATCCCGGTGGCGATGATCGCGAACCCCGCACGGTCGAGCGCGCGGCTGACCGCGGCGAGCTGCATGACGATGTCCTCGCAGTCGCGGCCTTCCTCGAGCATGCGCTGGACGCCGGCAAGCTGGCCCTGGGCGCGCTTGAGCCGGTTGATGACCTTGCCCATGTCGGTGCGGTCGAGCTGCATGCCGATCCTCTTCTCTCGTCGCACCAAGGTTACCCGGCTGGGTATCACCGGATCTGGGACGCTCATGTCGTGGGCAGGAGGCCGCGCAAAGCGGCGTTGAGCCGTGAGCTCGCGTCGTCGGCCACGGCCGCCAGGGCGGGGTTTCCGGTCATCGTGATCAGGACCTGCGGGTCGATCGCGGCGACCTCGGTGCGGCCGTCGGGAAGCGACCGGACCACGACGTTGCATGGCAGCAGGAGGCCGATCTGATCCTCTGCTTGCAGCGCGCGATACGCGAGCGCGGGGTTGCACGCGCCGAGGATCACCTGGGGGGCGATGTCGACGTCGAGCTTCGCCTTCAGCGTGGCCGCCATGTCGATCTCGGTCAGCACGCCGAAGCCCTGGGCCTTGAGCGCGTCCTTGACGGCCGCGAGGGTCGGTCCGAAAGGCTGGTCGACCGTGGTGGTGATGCCGTAGCTCATCTGCGGGCCTCTCGTCTGCCGGTACGGGCAGTTTACCCGCGGGGGTATAGCGCGAGGACAAGAAGGCCTATTCCGCGGGCGTGCGAACGAGCACCTCGCAGGCCGCGACGAGCCGGGTGCGGACGGCTGCGGCGCGCTCGGTAAAGGCGCGTTGCCGCGCCATGTACTCTGCCTTGCCTTCGGAGGTCTCGATCGCCACGGCAGTCTCGCCGAGCGACGACACGTCGTATGGCGACGCCTGCATGTCCAGCGTCCGGATGTCGCGCGCGAGCTCGAAGCAGTCGAGGAGGAGGTCGCCCGGCGTGAGGGGTCCGAGCTTCGACGCCCACTTGAACAGGTCCATGGTGTGACGGTTCCCGCATACTGTGTCGATGACCAGGGCCGCGATCTACCTTCGGCAGTCGCTCGACTCCAAGGATGATCGCCTTGCGATCAGCCGCCAGGACAAGGAGTGCCAGGCGCTATGCGAGCGGCGCGGCTGGACCGTGGTGTCGACGTTCACGGACAACGACGTCTCGGCGACTCGAGCGGCCCAGCGCCCTCAATACAGGGCGATGCTCCAATCGTGGGAGGCGCGCGACTTCGATGCCATCGTGGCCTGGGACCTGGACCGCCTGTACCGCAAGCCCCGTGACCTCGAAGACCTCATCGACATGGCTGAGAAGCGGGGGCTGCTGCTCGCGACGGTGGGTGGAGATGCCGACCTCTCCACCGACAACGGGCGACTCTTCGCGCGGATCAAGGCGGCGGTCGCCAAGGGCGAGGGCGAGCGGAAGTCGGCTCGACAGAAGGCCTCCAGTCGCCAGCGCGTGGCCATGGGCAAGCCGTGGTGGTCCGTCGCTCCGTTCGGCTACACCAAGGACGGCACGCTGACTCAGCAAGCAGACCTCGTGCGCAGCGCCTACGACCAGGTGCTTGCTGGCGTGACGATCGCGGAGATCACACACACATGGAATGACGCCGGTGCGCTGTCTCCGCGGGGCAAGC
This sequence comes from Cellulomonas sp., assembly GCA_012927595.1. Lineage (GTDB taxonomy): Bacteria > Actinomycetota > Actinomycetes > Actinomycetales > Cellulomonadaceae > Cellulomonas_A. The sequence goes on along the minus strand of JABBOW010000023.1, from coordinate 32,354 downwards.
GCTGGATCCGCACGTCCGTGCTGGCGGTGCTCAAGGCTCCGCGCAACGCAGGTCTTGTCACCTACCTCGGCGAGGTCGCGCGCCAGGGCAACTGGGAGCCGATCGTGAGCGAGGGCACGTTCTATGCCGTCCAGGGCGTGCTGGCCGACCCAGGCCGAGGCAAGGGCGGTGGAGCGCGCAAGCACTTGCTGACGGGGCTCGCCGAGTGCGGGCTCTGCGGCAGGAAGATGGTCTCGGCAACGCAGGGAGCGGCCAAGTACCGCTACCGGTCGTACAGGTGCCCGACGGGCCACCTGTCGTGTAAGGCCGAGTGGCTGGAAGCCATCGTCCTGGATGCCCAGAATGCACCCAAGGAGCGTCGTGAGCCAGGTGCTGCCCCCGCCTTCCGGCACCACGTCACGCGCCCGTCTCTGGAACTCCTGTATGGCGAGGCATCGACTCTGAGGGAACGGCTGGACGGGATCACCGACTCGTACGCGGCCGGGGCCATCCCGCTCCAGATGATGACCAGGGGGGCCGCCGACATCGAGCGCCGTCTGGCCGAAGTGCAGGCGCGCATGGTCGTGGAAGTCGACAAGGGGCAGATGACGACAGGCGGCACCCCTTGGGACGAGATGACGCTCGACGAGCGGGCGCGCCACTTGCGTTCCTCGGTCGACGTCGTGGTCGAGGCGATTCCGAGATACACCAAGCGCCCGCCCACTTCGGTCAAGGTCAACGTTCGCTGACGCTGGGCTGAGCGGCCCGTCCTTGGCCCCAGTCACGTCACCACCCGACGACTTCGGGCACCGCCACCGGCACCGAGTCGTGCTCGATGGATGCTCGGCACGCCTCGACGCTGTTCAGGGTGCGTAGCAGTGGCATCACGCTGGTGGCGCGGTTGCTCTACGGCCGACGCCATCATGTTCCCGACTTGCGCACAGAGGAGCCGGGCCGTGTTGGCCTCCTTGGAGCGGAAGTCGTCGTAGGCCGCCCGCTCGATCTGCGCCTTGGCCCTGCGCTCGTTGGCCAGTCCGAACCCCTCGGCGAACGCCCCGCCCTCGCTCAGCAGCGAGCCCCGCTCCTCGGACAGCCCTCCAGCAGCCCCAGGAAGACCTCGTGCCACGACGGGGGCAGGTAGTGCCCGCTGGTGCGCCCACGGGGCCTCCTGGCGTCGATGCTGGCCCGCTCCACCTGGAGCCGGGCGTAGTGGTCGGCCTTCTTGGCTACGATCCGCGCCGGGTCGTGTGAGAGGCACACGTCCTTGCCCGTGATCGCCGAGTTGCCGCAGGCAGGCCCGGGACGTTAGCGAGGTGCACCGCACCCGCGCAGGCTGGCGAGCCGTCAGGGCTGCCCGCTCCACCGCGCGCCTCGCCGCGATGTTGGCTTTGTCGGCGTCGTCGGTGCGCGAGGCGTACTTGTTCACCCGCCGGTCGCCTTGTTTCGGCACCGGGTGCCTGCGTGGGTGAGGCCGGTGCACAGGATCTCGTAGCGGCTCATCACCAGCCTTCCATCACGGTCAGGACTGGCTCGGCCACGGTCTGCTCGGCTTGCGGGTACACGTCGGTGAACCTGCGGAACACCCCAGGCTCGCCGACGAAGACAGCCTCGGCGCCCATCAGGATCTCCCGGTGCGCCTTGCGTGCGCTGGCCGCCCGCTTGCGCTTGACGTTGGCTGCGCCCTGACCTTTCCCGTCGCCCAGTGCCGAGCCGTAGAACATGGACTTGCGGACCGGTGAGTACTTCATCTCGCGCACCGCCTTCATCGCGTCGAACGCCCTGGACCGGGTGATGCCCACGGTCTGCATCAGGATCTTGGCTGAGACCGGCACATCGTTGGCTCCGTTGATGGCCACGAACCTGCGCCAGAGGTGACGACGCTGGCCGAACTCAGCCCACACGTCGTCCGTGGGCTTGAGTAGTTCGGCTAGTTCGTAGTGGCTCAGGTTTTCGGAGGTTCCGAGTCCAGAATCACCCACACAATCCACTACCCCTACTACCCCTACTACCCCTACGTATGTACTGGACAACTCTGTAGGGGAGTGGGCTGTGTGGGTGATCTCGGACTCCTGCGCGTCCAGGTGAAGGACGAACTCACCAGCCTCAGCCACCCGCTCACCGGCCTCAGTCACGATGTAGCCGCTAGACGACCCTGTATCAAGCCGGGAGATCAGACCGGTCGCCTCGATCGCAGACCAGGACGGCCAGTTGCTGTGGTCGAGGGTGGTGGCCACCTCCAGGTCACGCTGGCAGACGAACGCCGAGCCGGACTTCATCATCTTCGACTCGATCAGCGGCACGGCCCCGCTCAGCCAAGTCCACAGCACCGGAGAGATAGATAAATCTCTGGTAGCCCGAACGAGCCACGGGGCTGGCTGGTAGGGGTTCGCGCTAGTACGCTCGGTCACAGCGGTTCCTTCGGTAGAGGACCTGCTCACGCCCCCCGGAGTTCACGCTCGCGGGGGTGCACTTTGCTTAGATAATCAGGGTAGACCGTGGGTGTCTGGATCGGTATTCAGGGGCGGAACTGATGCACTTCGAGAACGTACGGCTAGATTTAAAAATGTCGAGGCGCTTGCGGCCTCGATCGGGGTTCAAGACTCATCGGCCGTCGATACCGGGGGGCGTCAACCGGACCGGCGCGAACCTCGCCTCCGCGCTCCCGGTCGTGTTGCTCGACGTCACACGCAGTGCTGAGACGCACGCCCGTGGTCGAGGCCGGGTCTCTGGTGTGTCGGGGCGCCCAGCGAGGCCGCTGCGGGTGTGAGGAGAAGGCATCGACCAAGGGCATGACGCGGGTCTCATAACGGCGCTGTGGACGTGAGATGACATCGGAGACCATCGCGGCGCGCCTGCCCTGGTATCGGGCGGCATACCTCGCCGCCTGGCTGCGCGCCTCGGCACCGTGTCGGTCCATCAACCCGCCGAGGCCGGTGATCGCGTCGGTCCATTGCGGCAGTGCGCTGAGGTTCTGGATAGCCAGATTCTGTCGCTGATCCGGTTCGTGGCGGCCGTCATCCGCACAACGAGCGTGCCACACGATGGGCGACATCCGGAACGTGCGACAGCGCCGCCGCTACGGAGGAGTCACCGCGCCGCTGGACTGGAACCTCTGGATGGTCATGGAGTGAGGCTCTCCCGGTGCTTAGCCAGGAGGTCACGGGAGGGATGGTCGCTGCGGCTCTGCGTGGTGCGTATCTTGCGGCCAGCGAACTGTTCGTAGTCCGAGCCAGCAAGTGCGGACGAGAGGATCACCGCACGTGTCTGGTCGATCGCGATCAGATGGAGATCGAAGAGGGTGTGGAGGTCGGCCCGTAGGAGCAGGCCATTCTCGGTTCCACTGGTGTGCGGACCCAGGTAGGGGCTGATGTGCGCGGCTTCGAGCACGCCCTCGACGTCGCATCCACTGATCGCGCATCGGCGGCCATACGCAACGAGCAACCTGCGCCGGAAGTCCTGCTGTCCCTGCCGTCGGACGACTTCGGCCAAGACCCGGATGCGGGCGTCCTCGAAGCCGGATGGGTCGGGTGAACTCTGTCCGCCGACCTTGGTCGCTCTCTCCCAGCGGCGGAGCACCTCAAGCGTGCCCGCGTTGGCTCGGACTGGGTTCTGTGGGGTCTGACCGAAGTTCGATCGGGGTATTGGTGACCTCCTAAGGGCGCGGGTTGCGCCCAGGTCCCACACGAGATCGACGTGCCACACGTCGTCCTGCTGGTAGATCTGCACTGCCCGAGCCCTGGCGACGATGCGCTGTTCACCAGCCTGGTAGACCCAGACGATGTCCTCTGGCCGCATCCTCCGGAACGAGTTCGACAGGTACCACGAGGAACCCGAGTCCGGGTGCTGCTCGATGGATTCCCAGAGGTTGGTGCTCGTCATCCGGACCAGCGCGCCGTCCACGTCGACGAAGCGCTCCTGGTCGGCGTTAATAGGGTACAGGTACTCAATTGCCTCGCCCATGATGCCCTCCGCATTGCCATCTCCGGCGCGGCCCGCACGGTCGCACTTCAATCGTCCAAGGATGCTCGCACTCCGAACCCATCGAGATGCGCATCGGCGACGGGCCTGCGAGCCCGCGCCGATGTGGGCGGCGCACCCGAGGGCGCTGCGGGTCGCGCGGTGACCCGGCGAGCGGAGCGAGTCTGCATCTCGCGGCTCACGAGAGCATCTTCGGTCAGCGCGGCCAACCTCAGCCCGAACCCTGCGGGCTTACGGAGCGGCGAGGGAGCCGGTTCGATATACGCCCGGCATCGGCGAGGCCGCGCCTCGGGACCTCGCTCGGTCGGTAAGTTCGTCCCACGGTGATGGCGTCTAGGGGACCAAGGTGTGCTTGTGAGTGAGGTCGAGGGGTTCAGCGACAAGGTTGGCTTCATCTGGTCCGTGGCTGACCTGCTGCGGGGCGACTACAAGCCGCACGAGTACGGCCAAGTGATCCTTCCGCTGACGGTGCTACGCCGCCTGGACTGTGTGCTCGAGCCCACCAAGGACGCCGTCGTCGCTCGGGCCAAGGACCTCGCGGGCCGGATCGAGAACATCGACCCGATCCTGCTGCGGGCCGCCGGGCAGCCGTTTTACAACGTCTCCCCACTGAACTTCACCCGGCTGCTGGACGATGCTCCGAACATCGCTGCGAACCTCCGCAACTACATCGCCGGGTACAGCACGGGCGCGGTCGAGGTGTTGGAGAAGTACGGGTTCGACAACCAGATCACCCGCCTGGACAACGCCGGGCTGCTGTACCACGTCGTCGCTCGGTTCGCGGACGTCGACCTGCACCCGGGCGTGGTGTCCAACGAGGCTATGGGCTACCTGTTCGAGGAACTCCTGCGGAAGTTCAGCGAGATGTCCAACGAGACCGCTGGGGAGCACTTCACCCCGCGCGAGGTCATCCGCCTCATGGTCAACATCCTGCTCGCTGAGGACGACGACGTCCTTCGGGGCACTGCCCCGGTTCGGACGATGTACGACCCGGCCTGCGGCACCGGCGGCATGCTCACCGGCGGGCAGGAGCACCTCGCCCACCTCAACCCCCGAGCCAGGCTGGAAGTCTTTGGCCAGGAGTTGAACGCCGAGACCTGGGCCATCGCCCGCTCGGACCTGATGATCAAGGGTCAGGATCCCGCCCGGATCGTGCTGGGCAACTCGTTCACCGCCGACGGGTTCACCGGCCAACACTTCGACTACATGCTCGCGAACCCGCCCTTCGGCGTCGAATGGAAGCGCATCGAGCGCCAGATCAAGGACGAGGCCGAGCACCTGGGCGAGCGTGGCCGATTCGGCGCTGGCCTACCTCGGATCTCCGACGGGTCGTTCCTGTTCCTCCAGCACATGATCGCCAAGATGAAGCCAGTCTCCGAGGGCGGCAGCCGTCTGGCCATCGTCTTCTCCGGCAGCCCTCTCTTCTCCGGCGGTGCCGGGTCCGGGGAGTCCGAGATCCGCCGCTGGATCATCGAGAGCGACATGTTGGAGGGCATCGTCGCCCTCCCTGACCAGTTGTTCTACAACACCGGCATCTCCACCTACTTCTGGATCGTCAGCAACCGCAAGGCACCTGACCGCAAGGGCAAGATCGTCCTCCTCGACGCCCGAGACCAGTGGGGCAAGATGCGCAACAGCCTCGGAGCCAAGCGCAAGGAGATCACCGACGACCAGATCGCCGAGATCACCCGGCTCTACCACGACGCCGTCCACCTGGGTGGCAGCGACGATCGCGTGAAGGTCTTCGCCAACTCCGACTTCGGCTACCAGCACATCACAGTCGAGCGCCCCATGCGCCGCCGCTGGTACCTCACGGACGAGACCATCTCCGCCATCACGGACGCCAAGCCGTACTTGGCGTTGGCCAACCCTCCCAAGGGGGCAACGAACCCAGCAGCCGCAGTGCGCGAAGGCGAGCGGGCTCAGCAGCAACTCTTCGGTATCCTCCGCGGCCTTCGTGGGGTGCGCGAGGATCGCGAGGTTGCCTTCGACAAGCACCTAGGTCACGCTCTCGGCCAGGCGGGGATCACGATCGCCAGCAACCTCCGCAAGGCGATCCTCAGCGCCGCCGCCATGCCCGACGTTGACGCGCCGGTGGTTACCGATCGCAAGGGGCAACCTCTGCCAGATCCTGACCTCCGAGACACCGAGAACGTCTCCCTCTTGGAGCCCGCCGAGACGTACATGGCTCGCGAGGTGCGGCCCCACGTCAACGACGCCTGGGTCGACGAATCCAAGACAAGGATCGGGTACGAGATCCCCTTCACGCGGCACTTCTTCGTGTACGCGCCACCCCGACCCGTGGCGGAGGTCGACGCTGAGATCGACTTGGTGGAGGCTGAGATCCAGGCCGTATTGCGCGGAGTTGCTCGGTGAGCGCGGGAGCACTGACCGATCTGGCTACGCCCTCGGGGTGGACTTGGAAGCCGCTTTGGGCTGTTACGCCCCGCGTGGCAGAGAAAGGCTACGGCGACCTAAAGCCCTTGTCCGTCTACCTGGAGCATGGTGTCGTCCCGCGAGCCGAACAGACGGACAACCACAACAGCCTCGGTGCTGACCTGGACGGGTACTTGCGCGTCCTCCCCGGCGACGTGGTGTTCAACAAGTTGCGAACCTGGCAGGGGGGGCTGGGGGTGTCGCGGGACGAAGGCATTGTCAGCCCTGCCTACTTCGTGTGTCGGGCCGCCGCACGAGCGGAGCCTCGGTTTCTTCACCACCTCCTGCGCTCCGCGCCGTACCTCGCCGAACTCACACGCCGCTCGAAGTGGATGCCGCCATCGCAGTTCGACATCTCGTGGGATGCGCTACGGACGTTGCCACTCCTCCTCCCACCACACGACTTGCAGCGGCGGATTGCGGACTTTCTCGACGATCAGGTTGCCCTCCTTGACCGCGCCATTCACCATCGCCATACCCAGGCTGACCTCCTTGCGGAGCGTCGCTCTTCGTCGCTTGAGGCTATCTTCGGGACTTCGCAGGATAGCGTCCTTCCCCTCCGTCGTGTCGTCGTGAAATGGATCGACTACCGGGGAGCGACACCCACGAAGACTTCCTCTGGTGTGCCACTGGTGACGGCGAAGAACATTCGAGGTGGCAACGTCACTTTCGAGGCTTCTCAAGAGTTCATCGCAATCGAGGACTACGGCCCGTGGATGAGGCGCGGACTACCCATCAGAGGAGACGTTCTGCTGACGACCGAGGCTCCGTTGGGCGAGGTCGCCCAGATCGACGACACCGACATCGCGCTTGCGCAGCGGGTCATCCTTCTGAGGGCAGACCAGGCATTCATCCACGCTCGTTGGCTCTACTGGTATCTGCGATCCCCACAGGGTCAGTCGGAACTCTGGCAGCGCGCCACCGGAACCACGGCTCAGGGCATCAAAGCAGAGAGACTGCGTGAGTTGCCGATCCCGATACCTTCTCGCGAGGAACAACTCCGTTTGATGCGTGACGCCGAACGAGCCGAGAGCGCGTGGCAGGAGTCCGTTCCTCTTCTAAATCGATCGGCCGCGCTCATGGGCGAGCGAAGGCAGGCGCTGATCACGGCTGCGGTGACTGGCCAGTTCGATGTGACGACTGCGAGGAGTGTCGCCTGATGTCAGTCCACACGGAGTCTGCGTTCGAGTCGACGATCGAGGCTCACCTTCTGGCCAACGGATGGCGGCAGGGCAACGCCTCTTCCTACCGGCGCGACGTTGGCCTGGACGCCGCGGCCTTGTTCGACTTCATCGGTGCCACGCAGATCAAGGCATGGGACCGCCTTGTGGCCTTGCATGGCGGGACCGATCAGGCGCAGTCGAAGTTCGCCAAGCGGCTGGCCGCCGAGATCGACTCCCGTGGCACCGTCGACGTGCTGCGCCGCGGCGTCGACGACCTGGGCGTGAAGATCAGGCTCGCGTTCTTCAAGCCAGCCCACGCCCTGACGGGGGAATTGGGCGTGCTGTATGACGCGAACCGGCTCGTGGTGACCCGGCAGGTGCACCACTCCGAGTCCAACCCCCACGACAGCATCGACCTCCTCCTGTTGCTGAACGGTCTGCCAATCAGCACGGTCGAAGTCAAGAACCAGGTCACTGGCCAGACGGTCGAGCACGCCAAGACGCAGTACCGCACGGATCGGAACCCCAAGGACCTGCTGTTCAACAAGCGGACCATCGTCCACTTCGCGGTGGACCAGGACCTCGTCTTCCTGACGACAAGGCTGGCGGGCGACGCGACGGCGTTCCTGCCGTTCAACCAGGGTTCGGGCGGCCCGGGTCGGCCCGGGGGCCGAGGTAACCCGCCCACCACGACGGGGTACCGGACTGCCTACCTGTGGGAGCACGTCTGGCAGCGAGACAACTGGCTAGACCTGCTGGCGCGGTTCGTGCACGAGGAGAAGCCGACGGGCAAGGGTAGGCAAGGCTCCAAGCAGGGCAAGATCATCTTCCCGCGATACCAGCAGTGGGACCTCGTGCTGGGTCTCGGTGCGCACTCGGCAACCTATGGGCCGGGGAAGAACTACCTGGTTCAGCACTCGGCCGGGAGCGGCAAGTCGAACAGCATCGCGTGGCTGGCGCACCGGCTCTCGACCCTGCACACCCCTGCCGACCGAGACCTGCTGAGCGAGCATGCGCTCGCTGCCGGGCTCGGCCCCAACGAGAAGGTGTTCCACAAGGTCATCGTCGTCACCGACCGTGTCGTCTTGGACCGGCAGTTGCAGGACACCATCTGGCAGTTCGACCACACCCCTGGGGTGGTCGAACGGATCGACAAGAACAGCCAGCAACTGGCCGACGCCCTGGCCGGGTCCAAGGCCCAGATCATCATCACGACCCTGCAGAAGTTCCCCGTCATCGCCAGGTCCGCTGCGGAATTGTCGGCGTCCCGGTTCGCGGTCATCGTCGATGAGGCGCACTCCTCGCAGTCCGGGGAGTCCGCCAAGGACCTCAAGGTGGTGCTGGCCGGGGACCGCGTGGTCGAGGGCACGGGGGCATCCGTGGACGACGCCCTGTGGGACGCCGCGGAAAAGTTCGACGCGGCGGCCGAAGAGGCGGGTGACCGCGAGGACGCCCTGAACGCCTCAGTGGACGCCCTGGCGCGGTCTGCCGCCCTGCGCGGCAAGCAGGACAACCTCTCGTTCTTCGCGTTCACCGCGACCCAAACTTTCAAGACCCTCGAACTGTTCGGCGAGCGCGTGCCCGACCCCGCCCTCGAGTCGGGATACCGACTCGAGCCATTCCACCTGTACTCGATGCGCCAAGCGATCGAGGAAGGCTTCATCCTCGACGTCCTGGCGAACTACGTCACGTACTCCACCTACTTCCGGCTGGCCAACGGGCTCACCTCGGAGGATCCCGAAGTGGACAAGGGGCGAGCCAACGCGGCCTTGGCCCGCTTCGTGGCCTTGCACCCATCGAACTTGGCACAGAAGTCCGAGATCATCGTCGAGCACTTCCGGGCCGTGACCCGCCACCAGATCGGCGGCAAGGCCAAGGCCATGGTCGTGACCCGGTCCCGGCTGCACGCAGTCCGCTACAAGCAGGCCATCGAGTCCTACATCGCCGAGAAGCGCTACACCGACGTCCGGGCGTTGGTCGCCTTCTCCGGCACCGTCGAGGACCCCGACGTCCTCGGGCTGACCTACACCGAGTCGTCAATGAACCACACCCCGCAAGGACGCACGATCCCGGAGTCGGAGACCGCGCCCCGGTTCCAGGGCAAGGACCCGTTCGCCGTCGGGGACTACCAGGTCCTCATCGTGGCCGAGAAGTACCAGACAGGCTTCGACGAGCCCCTGCTGCACACCATGTACGTGGACAAGAAGTTGGACGGCGTGAAGGCCGTGCAGACGCTCTCCCGGCTCAACCGCGCGACGCCTGGCAAGGACTCTACGTTCGTCCTGGACTTCGCCAACCGGGCCGAGGACATCCAGGAGGCCTTCAGGCCGTTCTACGAGGTCACGTGGACCGAACCGACCGACCCGAACATCTTGTTCAACCTGCGCACCCGCATCCTGGACCACGGTGTCATCGACCCGACCGAGATGACTGAGATGGTGCAGGCCCTCCTCGTGAGCGACGCCCAGGCTCACCAGGCGCTCTATGCGAAGACTGACGGGGCTGTCGAGCGGTACATGGCGTTACCCGAGGACGACCGCGAGGACCTCCGCACGGCGCTGCGGGACTACGTGCGGGCGTACTCCTTCCTGGGCCAAGTCCTCCCGTTCCGGGCGAGCGACCTGGAGGAGTTGTTCTACTACGGCAAGGTGCTCATCACCCGGCTACCCAAGGACCAAGACCCCGGCGGTTTCGACCTCGGCGACGCGGCCGTCTTGACCCACATCCGCACCCAACTCATCGGGGAGCACAACCTGGCGCTGGTTGAGGGTGAGGACGAGCCGGTGCCCGGCATCGGGGGAGCCGGGCGCGGCGCACAGCACCCGATGGACAAGGTCCGCCTCTCCCAGATCATCGAACTGCTCAACGAGAAGTTCGGGACCGAACTCACCGAAGCCGACCAGGTCTGGTTCGACCAGCAGGTCGAGGCCGCAGCGCAGGACACGGACCTACGGGAAGTCGCCGCGGGCAACACCGAGGAGAACTTCGGCTACGTCTTCGACAAGCGGTTCGCCGACGTTCTGATCGACCGACAAGCCGCCAACGACGATCTCTTCCGGATGTTCTTCGACCAGCCCGAGTTCAAGGACGCCCTGACAGCCTGGGCGCGCCGCGAGGTCTACCGCAAGATTCAAGACGACCTCGGAGGTGCGGCGTGATCGGCACGGAGTTCGCAATGGCCACCGTGCAGTCGGTGACCGACCTCGTCGCCGGACGCCTCGCCGTAGGCGGGTGGAACGCACTTCTCGCCAGACTCAAGACCGACCGCCACGACCAGAGTCGTGGGGGCTCAGTGGAGGAACGCAAGGAGGCGTATGCCCTCTTCCGTCGCAGCGCAATCGAGTTCAGGACGTCCCTGGCAGTCCTGATCGCCGCACCGCCTCGGCTCGTTGGGGCTTTGTGGTCGGTACCGCTCCACCTGCGCATGCTCCATCGCATGCCCGATGACTCGTCCAGACTGCTCGACGACTTCCTGGCCGTCCACACCGTCGGTCGGCTACCGGCCATTGAAGCCGCCGAAGAACTGCTGACCAGGATCTCGGCCGCTGTCCACGACTACTCGGGGCACGAGGACGACCGTCACGCCAAGCGCAACGGCAAGACCGGCGTCGACTTGTCCCCAATCGACGAAGCGCTCGCCGACTTCACCCTCGCGGTGCGACGCGACCTCGGGTTCGGCGACGCGCGTACCCAGTCTGGGCACGACGCCGAGGGAGCACGCGACCCGGACTGACCGGCGCGAAGGAGGCACGCATGGAGTTCGTACTCAATGGCGAGGCTCGCTCGCTCGATCGCGGCTCCGTGGAGCGTGCGCTCGGAGATGTCGATCCCGAGCCTGTTCGAGAGCATGGGGTCCGAGTTGGCGGGGTCGTCTACCCGGTCAAGCAAGCCTTCGCCGGGGCCACAGGCATTCCGCGCGCGGGTTTCACCAGCCAGACCGCGCGGCGACTGCTGGTGCGTCTCGGCTTCGAGGTCACGGGGCACACCTCCCCGCGACCGACACTCGGTCAGATGCCTGGCGCGCGAAATGGGGCCACGACGCCCGCTGCGGTCAGCGATCCTCACGGGTGGCCATGGGAAGGGCGGGTCCAGACCGTCTTCGCCGACTACCTGCGCGCGAACGGCTGGTCGGTGACCTCAATGGCCGACACCGCCAAGAAGGCGACCGGCGTGGACGTCCTGGCACGCAAGGGCGCGCGCAACCTCGGGGCTGAGGTCAAGGGCTGGCCGTCCCGGACCTATTCAGACCCGCGCCGAAGCGACGAGGTGAAACCGACGCAGCCGGGCAATCAGGCTGGGCACTGGTTCTCACAGGCCGTCGTCAAGGGGCTCATGTTGCTGGACAGCCACCCCGGCTACGAGTCGCTCGTCGTCGTTCCCGACTACCCCCGGTACCGCGACCTCGCCCATCGAACGAGGACCGGTCGAGCCGCCGCAGGCGTCCACGTCGTGCTAGTCAGCGAGGATGGCAGCACGACCTGCGACCCCTGGACGCCGTAGCAGTCCGCCACGGCATCGAAACCAGAGCGGTCTGGGTCTGCGCGGCGACGCTCGGGGCCGCCTTGCCAGTGAGCCTGACTAGGGCTGACCCGCGCACGTGGTCGGACTCCGACCCGGGCATTGCATCTGTCCTTCGGGACCAACGGAGGCTTCGTTGTTTCGCAGTGCGACCAGTCAGAGGCGGGCGAGCCTCCGGAACTGCCGCTCCAATTTGGCGAAGTCGGACCCCTTGACGTCCACGGCCCCTCGCACCCGGAGCGGCAGAGGCGCACCGTCGACGGCGAACTGAGGGCCCCGCGAGAGAAGGGCCATCGTGCCTTCAGGGCTGAAGTCGCGCTCGGGAACCAATTTTGCAACACGAACGGCCCGCTCGCCGTAGATCGCTCGGAGGATGTGAGTTCCCCGCTCCCGTCGCCACGTCCCGAGCCCATCGACCTGCCGGACGAACGCAGTTGCCTCTTGGTCCCTCTTCGGTGCGCCCTCCATCTCCCTGCCGTCCGGATCGTCGACACCAGCGCGCCATTGCTCCATCGCCCTGAGTCTCGCCCCGGCCATTCCACGAATCTCGCGTCGAGCGTTGCGCCGCACCTTCACGGTGACGTCGTCACGAACTCCGAACCACAACGCGACGAGGGTCGCAGCGAACGTCGCCGCCGCACCGACCCACTCTCCCCATGTACCCATCAACATGTGCGGATCTTAGGCGTGACAGGGCTTCGGGAGGGACGCCGAGGCACTCGACTCGGGCGTCTCGGCGACGAGTTCTGCCGGGGGAGGTCGCCGCAACGCTGCTTCGGAGCGAGCGAGTCTGATAGGCCTGCTCTAGAGGCTTGTCTAGCCTTGTACAAGTGATGCTTCTCCAGGGCTAGCCCAATCCGCGCCCCTCGCTGGTCTGGGCATCGGCTGACTTTCGCGGACTGTCCAGCGGAGCACTCAGGACAAATCCCCTTTAGAACCGCCGGTAGTCGGAGGTGGTGCCTTCCTCGTTGCTCGGCGCGCGGAAAACTCCTCGAACTTTCCCGCTAGGACATAGAGATAGTCCAACAGCGCCTCTGCGAACGACAGTGCATCGCGGGCATCCTCGCGGCTCACGCGCTCGCCGGTGTAGTGCGCACCCTCGTTGCCCACGACTCGGAGCGCCTGCGCCCAGTCGAGCAGCCGCTGATCCAGAAGATCCTTCTCTTTCATCTGCGCGAGGGAGGCCGCGAGGGTGCGTTCATTGACTCCCTGATCCGCGCAGACTCCTTCAAGTGTCCGACGGACCATGACGACGGTGGCCGTGTAAGCCTTCCCTTCGAAGCATGACCGGGCCTCGCTGTGTTCGGCTCGGAGACGTTCCGGAACCGCACTGCTCAGTGGGCGGACCGCACCGGGCCAAACGCGCACGGGGTCGTCCCATCCTTCGTCCATGCCGTAGTCCTCTTGCACCAAGAGGAGGGCCTGGCCACAGCGGTCGCACCGCGCGAGTGTGACCAGCGACGGCGGTCCGTTCTCCGGGTTCCCATCTTCGACTGTCCCTGCCTCGGTCGCTGTCACTGCTCTTTCACAGTAGAAGCACACGACGAGATGCTTGAGCGGTGCGCTCCGCGAGTCGGCCATGCCCACACGCTAGGGCCCCGCGGAGGTAAGCAGGACGGGAACGACTGCCCGACGACGGAACGGCAGGCACGAGTCGCGGCGTCGACTGCAACTACCGCAGTAAATGGTCTATTTACTGCGGTAGGCTGGGTCGGCACCGTGGGTTTCCCGCAAGCCACGGTGCGCGCGCTCGACGGCTCGTCGACACGTTTACTGCGGATCCGAGTCCGGGAGGGCACATGGCTGGTCGCTCTGGGTTGATGGCGGTCCCGGCGGCAGAGTCTCTGGTGACCTGGCAGGCGGCCGCTGAGGCGTTCCTGCGCCGGGACATCGCGCCGGGCACCAGACGCGTGTACGGGCTGACCCTGAGCGCCGTAGCGAGCCACCTCGACACCAACGTGCTCGCCGAGGTCGATGCAACGCACCTCGGCCGGGCTGTCGGCCTCGCGTACCCGGCCGCGTCCCCAGCGACCTGGAACCGGGTCGTGGCCACCGTCAGGTCGTTCCTGCAGTTCGCGCGCCGCCAGGGCTGGGTGGCGACCGACGTCGCGGCCGGTCTGGAGCGTCGACACGTCGCCGAAGACCACAACCGTGCGCTGAGTAGAGAGGAACTCGACCGGCTCTTCTCGCGGCGAGATGTTGGTGTCCGCGACCGAGCCCTCTGGCGGCTGCTGTACGAGACCGGCGCTCGGGCGGAGGAGGTCTTGCGCCTCAACGTCGAAGACCTCGACCTGGTGGCCAAGCGAGCAACGACAGTTCGCAAAGGTGGCGACCTGGACACGATCCACTTCCAGACCGGCTCCGCCCGACTCCTGCCGACGGTCATCGGCGGCCGCGCCGCGGGACCGGTCTTCTTGTCCTCGCGGTCGCCCTCCCCTGCGCGCGCTCCGGCCAGCACCGACCTCTGCTCGACGACCGGGCAAGCGCGACTGTCCTACCGCCGGGCCGCGGAGATCTTCACGACCGCGAGCGGCGGACGCACCCTGCACCAACTCCGACACTCCGCGATCACGCACTTGGCCGAGGCGGGCGTGCCACTGCCCCTGTTGATGGCCAAGTCGAGGCACGCCTCCTTGAGGACCTTGCAGCGCTACGCGAGGCCCAGCGTGGAAGCCGTCGCTGCACTCACCGCGGCTCACGATCCGGCTGCCCGCAGGCGCTGAGTCAGCACGCGAGGCCGTCCGACCGCTCCCACATCCGACCCGGGGGGGATCGCGTCGGCGCCAACCGCCCAAGACATGCAACCCGAGCGCTCGGCGCTCCGAGGTGAGCCGTGGAGCCGCACCAATGTGGGCTACCGGTCAGAGCCGTCCGGAACTTGCTACTCCGGCAGGCCCGCTGGGATCACCTCGCCGCCACAGGTCGACCGCGTCCTGCACTGTCGTTCCAGCCATCCCATCCCACGGCAGCACGGGTGAGCCGGAGCGGGCACGTTCCACGATGGCCTCCATGGACATCTCACCGAGTGCCCAGTCTTCCTGGTCCTCGGTCATCTCTTGCGCAGATGCGGGGATGCCGTACGGACAGTCGGCCCAGGAATGTTGCATCACCAGCCCAAGATATGCGCCACGGACCAGCGGCGCCCGCTGCGCCACCGAGGGCAGCCTGACGTGCGTGCAATCCCGATCCCGCTGCCTAGGTCGTCGTGCGGCGCAGTGGCCAAACTGTTCGACCGCCTCCCAGACCCACCTCGCAGGTCTGCTTTCGCCACCGACTCCAAGTCCGAGCGATCGCGATGCATGCCCTCGGCGGTGGAACCGTGGCCAGACGTCGGTCATCGAGTCGGAGTGTGGCAGCGGCGCAGGCCCGCAGCATCACCCGCCCAACATACCGGGAGGGTTCACCTTCGTGGATGTCGATGCCGATACGGAGGACGAGTCCAATACGAGGAGCCACCGTGAGATGCCCATCCGGTCATGACGTGCCACAGGACGCTACGTTTTGCCCCACCTGCGGTGAAAAGTCAGTACCTGACCGAGTGACGTGTCCGGCCGGGCACTCGGTTCCCGAAGGCGCAGCATTCTGCCCCGAGTGTGGTGAACCAGTGGGAGTGTCAAGGCTGGGTTTGTACGGCGTGCTCAGGAACGACAGCCTCGGCGTCGGGGATGGCGCCAAGGCATCCGAGGTGAACGTGCCCCGAGATCGGCGACGAAGAGGTTCCGTGTTGGCAGCCATCGGGGTCGGCGTCATCATCGTGATTGCGCTCGCCGTCGGACTGAGTGGGCGGGGGTCGAACGCCTCGTCTCAGGCCGGTCGGGAGCCGGTCGTTGAGACCGCAGTTCGGACGGCGACGCCGCACGACATCTGCGCGCGGCAGGTGTTCGCTATCGCAGACGATCTCTACGTCTTGTCGGACAACTACGTGAAGGAGACACGGGTCAATGGAGTGTCCGATCCGTTCCTGCAGGCGGGTCAGCAGGTTTGGACCATGGTTCTGCAAGACGAGATCAAGGTCGGAACGAGCCAGGCGGCACAGAACGGACGTGTGTACGCGTCCAACCTTTGCACCAAGACACTCAATGACCAGATACGCGCCAACTACCCAACGGACGGAACCTTCCCCGGCCACAAGTAGGAACTGCCTGGACGACCGAACCCGTCGATGTGAAGGTGTGTCGCCGTGAGATGCCCAGCCGGACACGCAGTGCCAGAGGGCGCGACGTTCTGCCCCACCTGTGGCGATCGAGCCCTAGTTCCTGTCGCGGGTTGCCCGGCGGGCCACCCGGTTCCCGATGGGGCGTCGTTCTGTCCGGAGTGCGGGGCGGAAGTGCAACAGGCGACCGTGGGGATTGCGGCCGCCCATGAGACCGGAGCGACCGTCGCCCAGTCCAACGCAAGTCGACGACGCGGTCGACGCGCTGGCGTCGCGGCGGTAGTGGTTGTGTTGATCGCCGGGGTGGTCGCGGTCGCAGTGAATGGCCGTTCAACGGGTGCCGGTGCGCCGACGGCTCCCACGAACACGTCAAGTCTGATCCTGGGCAAGACCTCGCTGGGTTGCGACGTGGTCGACATGACAGGTGGCCTGACCTTTCAAGTGACGGGCGCCCTGCCCGAATGCACCGAGGGCCAACTGTTCGTCAGATTTTGCAGCCTGAGTCTGAATGACATCCTCGTGCCCCGAGAGGTATCGGTCCCGGGCGCTGACGGCTCATTCACTGCTCGCTACCAAGTCCGCGGCGGCGGTCAGGCCGGTATCGCCTCTGACGGACCAAGTCGCACGACCTCCGTAGTCTGCCCAAGCGGGGTCGTGGGTCGCACCTTCACGAGTGCCGAATTTGGACTCCTGACGTCGCTTGCTAGCGCCGCGGCTGACGCGATGCTGGTCCAGGCGGTGGAACCTGCAGTCGTCGTGCCCCCGGCGCCCTCCCCGGACGCGGTCGATCCGGTGCCTGCGTCGACTTCGCAGGCACCGCAGGCAGCGCAGGCGTGCCCCCTTGAACCCCAAGAGCGCGTCGGTGGCGAGCAGGCTGCGCGATGTCTGTACACGTCGTGGCTTACTCGTGACCGTTCTCTAGCCGGTGTCTACGCCTCCGCCGAGGCCGTCAAGTACCTGTTCGGCATGGATCCCGACCCGAATTGGCAGTGGCAGGGGTGCGGGGAGATCACTGGATCACCCGGCGAGAATGCCTGCCAGTGGCTCGCTCCACCCGACCCCGGCGTGACGTTTCTCATGGTGCTCGGCGGCAGTCCGGCGCTGGGCAACACAGTTCTAAGCGTCCAGGCGTCCGACTAGAAGCGGTCCGAGCGCGCTGGCGGTCGTCTGCCCGCTCGATGTGCGCCCGTTCCCTGTTCGCCTACCTGGTGGGACCGCCCGCTACCGGTACCGCCATCGGCGAAGGTCGCATACCGCGGGGTTCCCGCTCGTTAGAACCTTCGAGCCGTTCCAGGCCGACCCGGGAAAGATCCCGTAGTGGCGTCGCTGGTCATCCGGTAGTGCGCGGACGCCGTTGCCAGACCATCTCAAGCGAGGCGGCCGCTGCGACCGTGGAAGCCTCAAGCGGTTCAGCCCTTGGAACCTCTCGCCGTGCTCGACGTCCGGGGAGGCTTGCCGGGTACCGGCCAGGGTCGCGACTACTTCAATTGGCACGTCACCAACGTCGGGCGTCGTGAACCCGCTGACTGATCCTCTACTCGCGGCCTAGCGCGCACGTTGGGCGTGACTCCCCAACGTTGGCTCGGGCATCGGCGGTCTCGTCCTATGCGTTCCTGGCATCTTTGTCCGGGCCGCGCTCTGCGGCCGTTGGGCAACCCTTAGGCGTTGGTGCCGTGGAAGTGCATCCACACGAGGATGTCGTGGAGCCTCAGTAGTGGGAGGTCAGCGACCAGGACGCCGGTCTCCTGTTCGCGCCGCAGATCGCCGCGGACGTCTTCGAGGGAACCGGCATTGGCGCGCGCGTCTGCCCAGACAGCCCGCCAGTACTGGGGGGCGCGGCCGCCAGAGTCCCAGGCCAACTGCTTGGCAGACTCGGCGTAGTGCTGAAGCACCACGCTGTCGACGATCGGAACGAGGTGCGGGCGCTTCACGTGCAACGCCTTGGTGACCTTCGTCGAGCCGAGGCCCTTGCGAGCCCGCAGAGCCCCATAGAGGCGGTTGACGGCCTGGTAGACGGGATCGCCCGTGGGGTCTTCCGGAAGTGTGCGGAAGTCGGCTTCCACGGGGACATCTGCCCAGAGTTGTGGGTCCACCGGCTTGAGCAGGGCGACGACGTCGGCCGATGACGGCCGACCGTTGATGACGACGAGCCGTCCGACGTCGGCCAGTGAGAAGGCGTTGTCTGGAGCGGGGCGGTTTGGCCACTGCCCGGCGTAGTCGTAGTACCGGAGCGTGCCCGGGAACCGCTGTGAGTACTCGAGGAGCAGGTCGGTCGCGAGCTCCACGGAGACGCTGTCGTTCGCTAGTTGCAGAGTCATTCGATTTCCACCTCTGAGGACGGCGCAGCGTTTGGGAACGTCGTTTCAAGTCTGGGAGACGGTCGACTGATTAGCGCCCGTGATGTTGGCTGCGTCGGACCCTACCCACGTTCCGACGCGTCGGCCGGGACTCCTGAAACGTCGCCACTAGATGCCGAGTTCGGTTCGCTTGGCCGCGCGCCTTTCAGGCCACCAGGGCCGACGATATTGCCGCTGGATGAGGGATCGCAAGTGCAGTCTGGATGCTTGAGTACAGGGCATCCATGGGCGCCCTGACGCTGACAGCGATCCCGGTTGGCGAAGAGAACTCTTCGTTGACGATCGCGAGTACTGGCATGGCACCGTCCGAGACCTCCCTCATGCCGAGCGCCCTCGCAAGCATCTGATTCGAGTGGATGGACTTGAATGCGGCCGTGTAGTCGTCAACAGCCGCACCCCAGTCACCTGAGTCGTGCGCCGTGCCCTGGACCCAGAGCGCCGAGTGTCTCGCGGACGCTGCCGCGAGAGCACTCAAGTCGGTGAGTAGTCGGAGGCAGACCTTCGCACGCTCGTCGCGGAGCCAGTTCGCATTGGCTGCTGCGCGCTCGCGCCCACCCCGACGGGCATCGAACATCGCAGTCAGTGCTGCGCCGATCACACCGCCGATGAGCGGTCCAGCCGCGTTCCACATTCTGCCGAGTCCGTCGAACATTGCAGTGGTGGTCGCTGAGTCCATCCCGTGAGGGTAGGGCAGACGGCATAGCCGACCGCGACTTGTCAGGCGTTGCGCCCCGGGTACTCCCGAGACAGCGCCGCGAGGACGTGACCGTACGTCTCCTGGATCCGTCCCCTGTTGAACGGGAGGTATTGGATGCCGTCGACGTTGGAGAACGGTTCGACGCCGTCCTCCAGCAGGATCAGGGTCTTGGCGAAACCGATCCGACCCTGGAACAGCCCGGCCTCGTGGACAACGTTCTGGCGGGCCCTCATGGTGCCATCAGCCTGTTCGTCTTCGGCCGTCATGACGATGACAGCCATCCCGCTGACGCTAAGCATCGAGTTCAGGACGTCGCTGATGGTGCGGCCCGTACGTGCGCCGGATTCGTATGCCTCAACGTCGTAACCCTGTAGGTCATGGAGGTGGTCCTTGAGGTCCCTCCACAGCGCGCTGCGGCCGTGCCCGATGAACACGGTCGGTCGAGGCGCTGGCGGAGGCGGTGGCATGACCGGCATCGGGATCTTGCACTTGTCCGCATCTCGCTCGAACGGGGCAATGATCCGCTCGACCTTGGCGCGGTCTGGGAACACGACCGTCACCTGGGACATCGCACCGTCGACGGTGACGGTGACGGATGCGTCGGGGGCGATCGCGTTCGCCAGCCTGGACCTTATCCAGCACGAGGCCTGGTCGAAGGGGCTGCGGAGTTCGGCATAGAACTCGTCGCTCGTAGAGAAGGTCCACTGGGTCATGCCGGTGCGGATCGACATGCTCTCGTAGCGCGGCGCAGGGTCGATCCTGGCGTCGCACTCGTCAGGATGATCTGCCTGGTACGTCGCGGCTGCTTGCCCCAGTCGGAGGACCGCCTCCTCGATCACTTCGGGGGTGAACCGCACGTACAAGAACTTGACACTCTTGCTGGGCATGACGAGAGGCTAGCCGGGGCTCCTGACGCGATGCCTATATACGGGTGTCGCTTCCCGACGTCGTGTCTCGCGATCGTTAGCGCAACTCGCCAGGACGAAGCACGTCGTCGCACACCTCAACGATTCGCTGCCGTAGCGCGGCGGCGCGCTCAGCGAACTCCCGCTGCCGGGCGACGTACTCCGCCTTGCCCTCGCGTGTTTCGATGGCCACCGCCCTCTCGCCCAGTGAGGACAAGTCATAGGGTGACGCCTGCATGTCGAGGAGCCGGATCTCACCGGCCAGTTCGAAGCAGTCCAGCAAGAGGTTGCCAGGCACCGCGGGCCCCAACTTCATCGACCATTTCGTCAGATCCATGTTGGCGTGTAAGCAGCCCGGCTGCTCGTAGAGAACCTGAGTCTGGCGTGTGAGGGGCTCCGGTTCGGAGACTTGGTCCGGACTGTCTGTTTGCCGACACAACAGGTCCATGTTCGCGTGCAGGCACCCCGGCTGCTCGCTCCCGACCTGGTCGGCGCGCGTGAGCTGCACGCGGTTGCGCGGGACGGCATCGGGGGTGAAGAAGCGGAACGCATCGAAGTGCGAGCAGCGCAGCGGGTGTGCCTCGACGACGGCGTCGGTGCCGTCGCGTCCCAGGCGCAGGGGGAGCGTGTGCCGACGTCGGGCGTCGTCCTGGCGGTAGACCATCGCCCACTCGTGCAGCCCGAGGCAGCCGGTTCGCGCGGGGCGGTCCGCCGTCGCGGTGAGCAGCATGCGCACGTACCGCACCGTGTCGCCGCGGTCCGCGCCGAGCGCCTGGACGTCCAGGCCGACCGTGCCGTTGTCGTCGGTCGCGTACCAGCGCCACGCCGCGTGCTCGGCTGGGCCGTCGGGCGTGCGGCCCAGCGCCGCGCCCGCGCCGGGGTGCCAGCGTCGAAGCAGGGACGGCTTGGTCCCGTAGTAGTCATAGAGGAAGTCGTCGATCGGATGGCGCTCGCGCGCGGCCTGACGGGCGCGGTGCGCGGCCGTCAGGGCGTCCGCCCGGGCAGCATGAGCTTCGGCGAGGGGCAGCCACGCGGCGGCAGGGACGACGAGGTTCACCCGTCCAGGGTAGGTCGGCGCGCCGGTTCCCCTCGAGATCTCACAGATCGGACGATTCCCGCTCGCGGGCTGGAACACCGCCCCGTGGGCCGTCTACAGTGACGCGTGAGCAGCATCAGTACGGGGTCGCCTGACGACGTCTACACGCACGGCCACCACGAGAGCGTCCTGCGCTCGCACCGGTGGCGCACCGCCGAGAACTCGGCTGCCTACCTGCTCCCCGCGCTCGCGCCGGGGGCCCGGCTGCTCGACGTCGGGTGCGGACCGGGAACGATCACGATCGACCTCGCGGCGCGCGTGCTGCCGGGCGAGGTCATCGGGCTCGACCGCTCCGAGCGGGTCATCGACGCAGCCCGCCAGGCGGCGTTCGAGTCCGGCGCCCTGAACGTGTCCTTCGAGGTCGGCGACCTGTACGCGCTGCCGTACGAGGACGCGAGCTTCGACGTCGTCCACGCCCACCAGGTGCTGCAGCACCTGCGCGACCCGGTCGCCGGGCTGCGGGAGATGAAGCGCGTCACGCGCCCGGGCGGTCTGGTCGCGGTTCGGGACTCCGATTACGCCGCGATGACGTGGTACCCGCCGAACACCGGCCTCGACGAGTGGCTCGCGCTCTACCGCGAGGTGACGCAGGCCAACCATGCCCAGTGCGATGCCGGGCGCCGCCTGCTCGGCTGGGTCCGCGAGGCCGGGTTCGACCCGGCCGGTACCCAGCCCGGCGCTGGCGTGTGGTGCTACGCCACGCCCGAGGACCGGCGATGGTGGTCCGAGCTGTGGGCCGACCGCGCCGTCGCCTCCCACTTCGCGGCCCAGGCGATCGAGTACGGCTTGGCCGACGACGTCGCCCTCGAGCATCTCGCCGACGCGTGGCGGGAGTGGGGCCGGGCCGAGGACGGCTGGTTCGCGATCCTGCACGGCGAGGTCCTCGCCCGAGTCTGACGATTAGTGTTGCCGGGTGCGCATCGCGAGATTCACGACCGGAGACGATCCCCGCTACGCCCTCGTTGAGGGCGTGCCCGGCGCGGAGGAGCTCGCCGTCATCACCGGCGACCCGATCTACACCACGATCCAGCCGACGGGCGAGCGGGTCCCGCTGTCCGACGACGCGGTCCGGCTGCTCGCCCCGGTCATCCCGCGCTCGAAGATCATCGGCGTCGGCCGCAACTACGCCGCGCACGCGGCCGAGATGGGCCATGCGCTGCCGGTCGTGCCCCTGCTGTTCCTCAAGCCGAACACGTCGGTGATCGGGCCCGACGACCCGATCATCCTGCCTGTGTGGACCGAGGACGTCGAGCACGAGGCCGAGCTCGCGGTCGTGATCGGCAAGGTCACCAAGAACGTGACAGTCGCGCGAGCGCTCGACCATGTGTTCGGCTACACCGTCGCCAACGACGTGACCGCGCGCGACGCCCAGCGTGCCGAACCGCAGTGGACGCGCGCCAAGGGTTTCGACACGTCGTGCCCGATCGGTCCGTGGATCGTGCCCGGCCTCGACGTCTCGGACCTCGCCGTGCGGTCCCGGGTCAACGGGCAGCCGCGACAGGACGGGCGCACCTCGCAGCTGATCTTCGACGTCGCGTACCTCGTCTCGTACATCTCTGAGGTGTTCACGCTGCTCCCCGGCGACGTCATCCTGACGGGGACCCCGGCGGGCGTCGGTCCGATCGTGGACCGCGACATCGTCGAGGTCGAGGTCGAGGACATCGGGATCCTGCGCAACCCGGTGCTGCGTCGCTGAGGGGTGCAGACGTTCGTCCCTGACCGCCGGCTCGCCCCGACCGGGCCGGAGGGGCCCCGGGCACGCCGTTAGGGTGGGGAACGTGACCGATGCTGCTGCCGGGTCTGCGACCCGCGTTCGTTTCTGCCCCTCGCCGACCGGGACCCCGCACGTCGGGCTCATCCGGACCGCGCTGTTCAACTGGGCGTACGCGCGCCACGTCGGCGGGACGTTCGTGTTCCGGATCGAGGACACCGACCCCGCGCGGGACTCCGAGGAGAGCTATCAGCAGCTGCTCGACGCGCTGCGGTGGCTCGGTCTGGACTGGGACGAGGGCGTCGAGGTCGGCGGACCGCACGAGCCGTACCGGCAGTCCCAGCGGATGGATCTCTACCGTGACGTCGCGCGCCGGCTCCTCGAGGGCGGGTTCGCGTACGAGTCGTACTCCACGCCTGAGGAGATCGAGCGGCGCCACCTCGCGGCCGGTCGTGACCCGAAGCTCGGCTACGACGGCCTCGACCGGGCGCTGAGCGACGAGCAGAAGGCGGTGTTCCGGGCACAGGGGCGCGAGCCCGTGCTGCGCCTGCGGATGCCCGACGAGGACGTGACCTTCACCGACCTCGTGCGCGGAGACGTGACGTTCAAAGCCGGTTCAGTCCCTGACTACGTCATCGTGCGCGGCAACGGCCACCCGCTGTACACGCTGGTCAACCCGATCGACGACGCGCTCATGGGTATCACGCACGTCCTGCGCGGCGAGGACCTGTTGTCCTCGACACCCCGGCAGGTCGTGCTGTACCGCGCGCTGCTCGAGCTCGGCGTGGCAAGCGTCATGCCCGCGTTCGGCCACCTCCCGTACGTCATGGGCGAGGGCAACAAGAAGCTGTCCAAGCGCGACCCTGAGTCCAACCTGTTCCTGCACCGCGAGCGGGGCTTCACCCCGGAGGGGCTGCTCAACTACCTGTCTCTGCTGGGCTGGTCCATCGCGCCCGACCGCGACATCTTCACGGTCACCGAGCTTGTGGCGGCCTTCGACATCAAGGACGTCAACCCCAACCCGGCCCGCTTCGACCTCAAGAAGGCGGAGGCGATCAACGCTGCCCACCTGCGGCTGCTCGGAGCGGAGGACTTCCGCGGACGGCTCGTGCCGTTCCTGCACACGGCGGGCCTGGTGCCCGCGGGATCGTTCGCGGACCTCTCGCCCGAGCATCGCGCACTGCTCACCGCGGCTGCCCCGCTCGTCCAGGAGCGCATGACGCTCCTTGGCGAGGCCGTCGGGATGCTGGGGTTCCTGTTCGTGGCCGACGACGCGGTCGCGGTCGAGGACGATGCGCGCGCCGGACTTCGCGAGGAGGCTCCCGCGGTGCTCGACGCGGCCACGGCGGCACTCGGGGAGATCCCACTCGACGGCTTCACGACCCAGGCGACGCAGGCGGCCCTGCAGGCCGCGCTGGTCGACGGGCTCGGCATCAAGCCGCGCTTCGCCTACACCCCGCTGCGCACGGCGCTCACGGGCCGCCGAGTCTCGCCGCCGCTGTTCGAGTCGATGGAGATCCTCGGCAAGGTCTCGACGCTCGCGAGGATCGCGTCGCTGCGCGGAACGCTGTGACCGCATGAGGACCGACCGCATCAAGGTCGACGGTGTGCTGTTTGACATCGACGACACGCTCGTCGACACGCGAAGCGCGTTCGCCCATGCGCTCGCGGCCGTAGCGCGTCGGTACCTGCCGGACGTCGGACCCGAGCGCGACCTCGACGTCCTCGCGCACTGGCGGGCCGACGTGGAGGGTCACTACAGCGCGTACACGCGCGGGGACGAGTCCTACCAGGAGCAGCGGATGTCGCGTGCGAACGCGTTGCACTCGGCGTTCGGCGGCCCCGAGCTCGACGACGCCGGGTACGACGCGTGGAACTTGCTGTTCGAGGAGCGGTTCGTGGGGGCCTGGGCGCCGCATGACGACGCGTCGTCGGCGGTCGACCGGCTCCTGGCCGCAGGCATCGTGATCGGCGCGCTGTCCAACGCGTCAGTCGCCTACCAGACGCGCAAGCTCGCCCGGGTCGGTCTCGTCGACCGCGTGCCGATGCTCGTCGGGGTCGACACGCTCGGCGTCGGCAAGCCCGACCCTCGCGTGTTCATCGAGGCGTGCCGGTTGCTCGGCACCTCGCCCGCGCGCACCGCCTACGTCGGTGACGAGCTAGACGTCGACGCCTGGGCGGCCCGCGACGCCGGGCTCGTGGGCGTGTGGATCGACCGGCCCGGCGGGCGCCGCAACGGCCTGCCCGCCGCGCACGAGCGCTCGCCCGGGGTCGTCGTCGTGCGATCGCTCACGGAGCTGGCGGAGGTCGTCGAGGTCTGACCCGAGCGCTCGGTGGGTCGACGCGCAGTCCCGTCCAGCGGTGTCCAGGGGGAGTCGCGGTTTGGAGGCGACCGTGCAGTCGGGTAGTCTCCTACCGCGGTACGACGTCCGGTTGACGTTGCCGAATCGGATGGTCACGCAGGTGTCCGCTGGCTCGCGCGGCGCCGGGAGTTATACCCCATGGGGTATGGTGTAATTGGCAGCACGACTGATTCTGGTTCAGTTAGTCTAGGTTCGAGTCCTGGTACCCCAGCGGTGTGAATGCTCCGGAGATCCGGTATGCTGCTCACCCCGCAACCCGCGAGGCGACTCGAAGGTTGCCAGATCAAGGCAGTACAGGCCCCCGTTGTGTAGCGGCCTAGCACGCCGCCCTCTCACGGCGGTAGCGCCGGTTCGAATCCGGTCGGGGGTACGAGTAAGGCCCGGGCGCCTCACGGTGACCGGGCCTTTCTACTGTGCTCGCTCGCGGCCGCGCCGCGGGGCTGTCCCGCGAGGCGCGCCCCGGTCATTCACCCGATCGGCGCAGCACCTCCGTCAACCGGTTGGCCGCGGACACGACCGCTCCTGCGTGCAACCGGCCGGGCTGACGCGACAACCGCTCGAGCGGCCCCGAGATCGAGACGGCGGCGACAATGCGACCCGACGGGCCACGAACGGGCGCGGACACCGATGCCACGCCCACCTCGCGCTCGGACACTGACTGCGCCCATCCGCGGCGGCGAACCCCCGACAGGATCGTCGCGGTGAACTTCGCCCCCTGGAGCCCACGATGGAGCCGGTCCGGCTCCTCCCACGCGAGCAGGATCTGCGCGGCCGAGCCCGCCTGCATGGTCAGGGTGGCACCGACGGGGATCGAGTCGCGCAGGCCGACCGGGCGTTCGGCCGCGGCGACGCAGATGCGCATGTCGCCCTGCCGGCGGTAGAGCTGTGCGCTCTCGCCGGTGTGGTCGCGCAGGGCCGCAAGGACAGGCCCTGCGGCGGCGAGCAGACGGTCCTCACCAGCGGCCGTCGAGAGCTCGGAGAGGCGTGGTCCGAGGACGAACCGGCCCTGCATGTCGCGGGCCACGAGGCGGTGGTGCTCGAGCGCGACGGCGAGCCGGTGGGCCGTCGGGCGAGCAAGATGGGTGGCGTTGACGAGCTGCGCGAGCGTCGCCGGTCCGGCCTCGAGCGCACTGAGCACGGATGCCGCCTTGTCGAGCACGCCGACTCCGCTAGAGTTGTCCATAGGTCGATACTGACGTCTCGCAGGCTGAGACGCAAGTGCACCCGGCAAGCTCTTGCCCGTCGACACCCGACCGGGCGACTCGAGAGGACCACAGACATGGCAGGCACGTTGGCAGAGAAGGTGTGGGAGAACCACATCGTGCGGCGCGGCACCGACGGCGCGCCCGACCTGCTCTACATCGACCTCCACCTCGTGCACGAGGTCACGAGCCCCCAGGCGTTCGAGGGCTTGCGGCTCGCGGGCCGCACGGTCCGCCGCCCTGACCTGACGCTGGCGACCGAGGACCACAACACGCCGACGCTCGACATCGACCTGCCGATCGCTGACGTCACGAGCCGCACGCAGATCCAGACGCTGCGCAACAACGCCGCGGAGTTCGGCATCCGGATCCACTCGCTCGGTGATGCAGACCAGGGCATCGTGCACCAGGTCGGTCCCCAGCTCGGCCTGACCATGCCGGGCCTGACGGTCGTCTGCGGCGACTCGCACACCTCGACGCACGGTGCGTTCGGCGCGCTCGCGCTCGGGATCGGCACGAGCGAGGTCGAGCACGTGCTCGCGACCCAGACGCTCCCCCTCGTACCCTTCAAGACCATGGCGGTCACCGTGGACGGCGAGCTGCCCGCGGGTGCGACGTCGAAGGACATCATCCTGGCGATCATCGCCACGATCGGGACCGGCGGCGGTCAGGGCTACGTGCTCGAGTACCGCGGCGAGGCCATCCGCGCGCTGTCCATGGAAGCCCGCATGACGGTGTGCAACATGTCGATCGAGGCCGGCGCGCGCGCCGGGATGATCGCGCCCGACGAGACCACGTTCGCCTACCTCAAGGGCCGCCCGCACGCGCCCGAGGGCGCCGACTGGGACGCTGCCGTCGAGTACTGGCGGACGCTCCGCTCGGACGACGACGCGACGTTCGACACCGAGGTCGCGCTGCACGCGTCCGACCTCGAGCCGTTCGTCACGTGGGGCACCAACCCGGGTCAGGGCCTGCCGTTGTCAGGTCGTGTGCCCGTCCCGGCGGAGATCGCCGACGAGAACGAGCGTCAGTCCGCTGAGCGCGCGATCGAGTACATGGGGCTGACCCCGGGCGCCCCGCTGCGCGACATCGCGGTCGACACGGTCTTCATCGGCTCGTGCACCAACGGGCGCATCGAGGACCTTCGCTCCGTCGCCAAGCTCGTCAAGGGCCGTACCAAGGCGGAGTCGGTGCGCGTCCTCGTGGTGCCGGCATCGGCCCGCGTCCGCCTGCAGGCCGAGGCCGAGGGGCTCGACACGATCTTCCTCGACTTCGGAGCCGAGTGGCGCAACGCCGGCTGCTCGATGTGCCTGGGCATGAATCCGGACCAGCTCGCACCGGGGGAGCGCAGCGCCTCGACCTCCAACCGCAACTTCGAGGGTCGCCAGGGCAAGGGTGGGCGCACGCACCTCGTGTCGCCGCTCGTCGCAGCCGCGACCGCGATCCGCGGGACGCTGTCGTCGGTGGCGGACCTCGGGCCGGACGTCGTCGCGCCCGACGGCTCGCCGCTGACCGACCTGCAGACCGCCTGAGCCCCCGCCACCGGAAGCGAGAACGACCATGGAGAAGTTCAGCCAGCACACCGGCGTCGGGGTCCCGCTGCGTCGCGGCAACGTCGACACCGACCAGATCATCCCGGCCGTCTACCTCAAGCGCGTCACGCGGACGGGCTTCGAGGACGCGCTGTTCGCCGCCTGGCGCAGTGCCCCCGAGTTCGTCCTCAACCAGCCCGCCTACGCTGCCGGATCCGTGCTCGTCGCGGGCCCGGACTTCGGCACGGGCTCGTCGCGCGAGCACGCCGTCTGGGCGCTCAAGGACTATGGCTTCCGCGTCGTGATCTCGGCCCGCTTCGCTGACATCTTCCGCGGCAACTCCGGCAAGCAGGGACTGCTGGCCGCGCAGGTCGCGCAAGAGGACGTCGAGCTCATCTGGAAGGTCCTCGAGACCCGCCCGGGTACCGAGGTGACGGTCGACCTCGTGAGCCGCACCGTCATGTGCGACGACGTCGTCGCGGCGTTCCACGTCGATGACTACACACGATGGCGCCTGCTCGAAGGCATTGACGACATCGGCCTCACGCTGCAGCACGAGCCCGAGATCACCGCGTTCGAGGCGACGCGCGACCACTGGCGTCCCCGGACCCTTCCGGCCAGGCACCTTCCATCGGTCGAGATCAAGGCCGCCCGACCTGCGGGTGTCACGGTCGAGCTCGGAACGACCCGCAGGTCCTGACGGCCCGGACCGGATCGTCCTCGTGTGAAGGTTTCGCACGACGCGCACGCCCGACGGCGATCCGGTATGAAGCACCCGGCCCGGTGAGCGACGATGGACGCATGAGCGACCTCCTCTACGTCAACGGTGGCCACCCTCTGTCCGGGGAGATCACCGTCCGCGGCGCGAAGAACTTCGTGTCGAAGGCCATGGTGGCCGCACTCCTCGGGGAGGGCCCGAGCGTCCTGCGCAACGTCCCGCAGATCAAGGACGTCGCCGTCGTGACCGGCCTGCTCGAGCTGCACGGCGTGAACGTTCAGCTCGACGACGGGGCGGGCACGCTGCACCTCGACCCCTCGAACGTCGAGTCTGCGCACGTCGCCGACATCGATGCGCACGCCGGGTCGAGCCGCATCCCCATCCTGTTCTGCGGCCCGCTGCTGCACCGGCTGGGTGAGGCGTTCATCCCGGACCTTGGCGGTTGCCGCATCGGCGACCGGCCGATCAACTTCCACCTCGACATCCTCCGGCAGTTCGGCGCAGTCGTGGAGAAGCGTGAGGGCGGCATCTACCTGCATGCGCCGCGCCGCCTGCAGGGCACCAAGATCGCGCTGCCATACCCCAGCGTCGGCGCGACCGAGCAGCTGCTGCTCACGGCCGTGCGCGCCGAGGGCATCACCGAGCTGTCGAATGCCGCGATCGAGCCCGAGATCATGGACCTCATCAACGTCCTGCAGAAGATGGGCGCGATCATCTCGGTCGACACCGACCGCGTGATCCGCATCGAGGGCGTCGAGCGGCTCATCGGCTTCCAGCACACCTCGCTCTCGGACCGCATCGAGGCCGCCTCCTGGGCCTCCGCGGCGCTCGCCACGGGCGGCGACATCTACGTGCGCGGCGCCACGCAGCCCGAGATGACTGCCTTCCTCAACACCTTCCGCAAGGTCGGCGGCGAGTTCACCGTGGACGACGACGGCATCCGCTTCTTCCATCCCGGCGGCGACCTCCGGTCGATCGTCCTTGAGACCGACGTCCACCCCGGCTTCATGACCGACTGGCAGCAGCCCCTCGTCGTCGCCCTGACCCAGGCCAAGGGGCTGTCGATCGTCCACGAGACCGTCTACGAGAACAGGTTCGGGTTCACCGACGCGCTGCGTGGCATGGGCGCCACGATCCAGGTCTACAAGGAGTGCCTGGGCGGGCGCCCGTGCCGGTTCGGCCAGCGGAACTTCTACCACTCGGCCGTCATCTCGGGTCCCACCTCGCTCGCGGCCGCCGAGATCGAGGTCCCCGACCTGCGCGGCGGGTTCAGCCACCTCATCGCTGCGCTCACCGCGAAGGGCACGTCGGCGGTGCGGGGCATCAGCCTCATCGACCGCGGCTATGAGCACTTCACCGAGAAGCTGACGGCCCTGGGCGCCGAGTTCAGCCGCGACTGAGACGGGCGGCTGGGGGCCTGGCCCGCCCCGCGAGGCGGGTGCGGGTAGCATCCGTGACCGTGCCAGCACCGCAGCGCTCCAACCGCGCCTACCGCATCGTCGCCCGGATCGTGCGGCCGATCCTGCTCGCGATGATGCATCGCGACTGGCGCGGCGCCGAGCACCTGCCTGCGAGCGGAGGCTTCATCGCTGCGGCGAACCACATGACGAACCTGGACCCGCTGACGTTCGCGCACTACCTGTACGACCATGGCTTCGCGCCGAAGATCCTCGCGAAGGCCTCGCTGTTCACGGTCCCGGTGCTCGGTGCGGTCCTGCGAGCGACCGGCCAGATCCCCGTCTTCCGCAACAGCTCGCAGGCGGGCCAGTCGCTCGACGACGCGGTCCAGGCGCTGCGTGACGGCGAGTGCGTCACGGTGTTCCCCGAGGGCACGCTGACCCGTGACCCGGACCTGTGGCCCATGGTCGGCAAGACCGGCGTCGCACGTCTCGCGCTGCTGACTCGGGCCCCCGTGATCCCGGTCGCCCAGTGGGGTCCGCAGAACATCCTCGGTCGGTACTCCAAGGTCCTCAAGCCGTTCCCGCGCAAGAAGGTGTCGGTCGTCGCGGGGCCACCCGTCATGCTCGACGACCTGTACGACCGCCCCCTGGACACCGCGACGCTGCGCGAGGCTACTGAACGCGTCATGGCGGCGATCACGGTGATCCTCGAAGACCTTCGCGGCGAGCCGGCCCCCGAGGTCCGCTTCGACGTGCGGCACCCCAGGGCGCAGGGCGAGCGGCCCGACGACGGCGATCGGCCCACGACGCCGACTCGCGCGTGACGGCCGTCCCGCCAGTCCCGCGGCTGCGCGCCGCCGTCCTGGGCGCCGGAAGCTGGGGCACGACGTTCGCCGCGGTGCTGTCCGACGCGGGGTGCGACGTCACGATCTGGGGCCGCAGCGCACAGACCTGCGACGAGATCACCCGCACGCACCGCAACGAGGCCTACCTGCCCGGCGTCGAGCTACCCACGGGCATCACCGCCTCGACTGACGCGGCCGGCGTGGTCGCGGGCGCGGACCTGGTAGCGATCGCGATCCCCTCGCAGAGCGCCCGGGCCACTCTCGAGCCTTTGCGCGGCGCGTTCGGGCCGCGCGCGGTGGCGGTCTCACTCATGAAGGGCGTCGAGCTCGGAGGAGACCGGCGTATGAGCCAGGTCGTCGCCGAGGCGCTCGGCATCCACGCCGACCGCGTGGCCGTCGTGTCCGGCCCGAACCTCGCGAAGGAGATCGCCCAGCACCAACCGACGGCGACCGTCGTGGCCTCGACGAGTGAGGAGACGGTCCGCCTCGTCGCACGAGCCTGCGCGTCCTCGTACTTCCGTCCTTACACGAACGGCGACGTCGTCGGCGTCGAGCTGTGCGGTGCGGTGAAGAACGTCATCGCCATCGCGGTCGGCATCTCGCAGGGGCGAGGGCTCGGCTACAACACCATGGCCACCGTCATCACGCGCGGGCTCGTAGAGATCACGCGGCTCGGTCTCGCGCTGGGAGCGGACGCGGAGACGTTCCCGGGCCTTGCAGGCCTGGGTGACCTGATGGCGACCTGCGCGTCGCCCGACTCGCGCAACCACACCCTGGGGGTCCACCTGGGTCAGGGGATGGCGCTCGACGACGCGATCCGCGCGACGGGCGGTACCGCGGAGGGCGTCAAGAGCTCGCGATCGGTGCTCGAGCTGGCGGCCAAGGTCGGCGTCGAGATGCCGATCACGGCGGCGGTCGTGGCGGTGCTCCACGACGGTCTCCCGGTGGACCAGCTGGCGCCACTTCTGCTTGCCCGCCCGCACAAGGCCGAGGGTCTCTGACCTCGCCGGACCCGCGTCCGACGGCCCCCGACCGGCGCTCTACCGCCCGGGGCCGTGCTACCGCGCGGAACGGGCCAGTGCCTGCTCGAGGTCCGACCAGAGGTCCTCGACGTCCTCGATGCCCACCGACAGGCGGATCAGGTCCTCGGGCACAGTCGGTGACTCGGTCGCGAACCGGCGGCGACGTTCGAGCGTCGACTCGACGCCGCCGAGGCTCGTCGCCGGGACCCACAGCTGCACGGCGGCGACGACCGCGTCCGTGGCATCCGCGCCGCCGCGCGGGCGCACACCCAGGATCGA
>JABBOW010000104.1 GCA_012927595.1 Cellulomonas sp. | reverse complement strand
TGGCTCGCCCTGATGCGGGCCGACCCGCTGCGTCGCCTCGGGCTCGGCACCGGGCCCGGAACCCCCGGCCGGCCTGACCTGTCCCGGACCTCGTTGCCCCCGTTCGGCCCCGTCGCGCGCTCGCGCGCCTCGAGCGCGGTCCGGGCCTACTGCGACACCGCCATGTCCGGCGCACCTGACCCGTGGGTGCTGAGCGCGCGAGCCCGCGCGACCGCCGTTGGCCTTGGTGACGCGCTCGACCAGGCGGTGGCAGGTACCGCGCTCGTCGCAGCACGACCACCCGCGTGGTGGCGGGCGTTCGGCTGGCTGCAGTGGGCGCTGCTCGGTGTGGTGGTCGTGGGCCTCGGCTGGCTCGGACTGCTCGCCGGGGCGGCCGACACGCGCATGCCCGCGCCGACCACACCGACCTGGTGGGGCGTGCCGGCGCCGGCAGTGCTGGCAGTCGGCGGTGTGGTCGTAGGCGGCCTCGTCGCACTGACCGGCCGGCTGCTGGGCGCGGTGGGCGCGCGTCGAGCCGCGAGCCGTGCGCGGCGCCACCTGCGGCTCGCGGTGGAGGTCGTCGTCGGAGAGCGCGTCGTCGACCCCGTGTCCGCCGAGCTGCTGGCCTTGGCGCAGTGCCGAGACGCCGCCCGGCGCGCCGCTGCCTGACTGCGCACGCAGCTCCGACGCGCCGGCGCTGTAGCGTCGCGCCAAGGTCGACCGAAGGAGAAGCTCCATGGCACGGCTCGAAGTCAACGTGCAGCTGCGGTGGTCCGACATGGACGCGTACGCGCACGTCAACAACGTCGAGATGCTTCGGCTACTCGAGGAGGCCCGGATCGAGGCGTTCTGGAGCCACCCGGCTGCGCCCGACGGCACGGCGGTCGACGGCGCGTCGCCGACGGCCGTGCTCGACGCCGGGCCGGGGGCTGCGCTGTCGACGCTCGTGGCGCGTCAGGAGATCGAGTACCTCTGCGCGCTCGGGTACCGCCGGGCGCCTGTGGTCGTCGAGCTGTGGATCGGGCACCTGGGTTCCGCGAGCCTTGACGTCTGCTACGAGGTGAGGGACGCGCCGTCGGCCGACGGCGGCACGGTGTACGCGCGTGCCATCACGACGCTCGTGCTCGTCGACGCGTCCGGCGCACCGACGCGGATCGGGCGCGAGGTCCGCGCAGCATGGGAGCCGTACGTCGAGGCTCCGGTCGAGCTCCGCCGCCGGCGCTGAGGCGCTGAGGCGAGCCGACGGCGCTCAGAGATCGGTGCGAACCCTCTCGACCGTTGCTGCGGCCCGCGCGATGCCGCGCTGCATCCCCCCGAACACGACACCGTGGAACGGGTAGACCGTCCGCCAGTACAGCTGGCCCGCCAGTCCGTGCGGGTGGAAGAGCGCACGCTGGGCGAAGACCGTGTGCCGGTCGTCCGCCCCTGGCTCGACAGACAGCTCCAGCCACGCGAGCCCTGGCAGGCGCATCTCGGCGCGCAGGCGCAGCAGCCGGCCCGGCACGACCTCCTCGACCCGCCAGAAGTCGACGGCGTCGTCCACGAGCAGATGACCCTGGACACGCCTGCCGCGGCGCAGCCCCGGCCCGCCGACGACGCGGTCGAGCAGCCCCCGTACCTGCCACGCGAGCGCCCAGGAGTACCAGCCGCTCTCCCCGCCGACGGCCTCGATGACCCGCCACAGCGCCTCGGGGGAAGCCTCGACCGTGATACGGCGTTCGTCGACGTACATCGAGCCGCCCGCCCAGTCCGGGTCGCTCGGCAGCGGGTCGCTCGGAGCACCCGCGACGGACGCTGACGACCATCGCGTCGTCACGTCGGCGTCCTGGACGCGCCGCAGCGCGAGCCGCACGGCACGGTCGAAGCCGATGAGCCCACCTGCCGGGTCCGGGACGAGGCGCGCGATGTCGTGCTCCTTGCAGATGACCTCGTGCACGAGCGACTCGACGAGCGGTCGGGCGAGGCCCGCCGGAACGGGCGTGACGAGCGAGACCCACAGGCTCGACAGCCGCGGGGTGAGGACGCCGACACCGACGATCAGCCGTCGGTGGAGCCCCGCGATCGCCGCGTAGCGGTGCATCATCTCCCGGTACGTCAGCACGTCGGGCCCGCCGATGTCGAAGCCGCGACTCACGTCGGCGGGCATCGCCGCGGATCCGACGAGGTACCGCAGGACGTCCCGCACGGCGATGGGCTGGATCCGGTTCTCGACCCACCGGGGGACCGTCATGGCGGGTAGCCGCTCGGTGAGGTAGCGCATCATCTCGAACGACGCCGACCCCGACCCGAGGATGACCGCGGCTCGCAGGACTGTCGTCGGGACGCCGGACGCGAGCAGGATCTCGCCGACCTCGGTGCGGGACGCGAGGTGCGGGGAGAGCTCCTCTCCGTGGGGGTGGAGGCCGCCGAGGTAGACGATCCGGCGCACTCCGGCCTCGCGGGCAGCCTGAGCGAACACGAGCGCGGTGTGCCGGTCGCGTGCCTCGAAGGCGTGGCCGGTATCGAGCGAGTGGATGAGGTAGTAGGCGATGTCCACCCCGGCGAGCGCCGCGCGGATCTGCGCCGGCTCAGCGGCGTCGGCCACGGCGGTCTCGACGTCCGCGAACCACCCACGACCGCGCAACCGGTCGGGGTGCCGGGCGACGGCGCGCACGCGATAGCCCGCGGCGAGGAGCTCGGGCACGAGCCGGCCCCCGACGTAGCCCGTGACGCCGGTGACGGCAACGAGCGGCGCCCGTTCTGGTCGACCTGCGCTGCCGGGCGGCCCGGGGACGAGCCCGGGGAGTGTCGCGGCGACCGGTTCGGGGAGCAGGTCAGGGAGGTGGTGAGCGTCGTCGGGCATGAGTCAGTCTGACCCAGCCGTAGTCGTTCCGCTCGCCCGGGAGCCGACGCGTCGCGTGGCCGTCAGCTCGGCGGGACACGCACCATGCCCTCCTGGGCGATCGACGCGACGAGCGTGCCATCGCGCGAGAACACCTGCGACGCGCCGAGACCCCGGCCGCCCTGCGCGCTCGGGCTCGACTGTGCGAACAGCAGCCACTCGTCGACACGGACGTCCCGGTGCCACCACATCGCGTGGTCGAGGCTCGCGATCGAGAGCCCCCGAGTCATCCAGCTGTTGCCGCTGCGCCGCAGGACCGGCTCAAGCATCACCTGGTCGCACGCGTACGCGAGCAGGGCGCGGTGCAGGAGCTGGTCGTCGGGGACCGGGTTGCGCGACCGGACCCAGACGAGCTGACGCCCCGAGGTGTCCGGGTGCGGCCCCAGGTAGATCGAGCCGTTCACGTGCCTGACGTCGAAGGCGCTCTCCTGCGTCCAGAACTTCGCGACGGGGTGGTCGATCCCGGCCAGCACCTCGTCCGTCGAGCCGACGTCGTCAGGGTCCGGTGCCGACGGCATCGGGTCGGCGTAGTCGAGGCCGTCCTGCTGCGCCTGGAACGACGCCAGCATCGACAGGATCGGCACACCTCCCTGGAACGCGTGCGTGTGGCGCGCGCTGAACGAGCGGCCGTCGCGGAGCCGCTCGACGGCGAAGTCGATCGGCTCGCTCGCGTCGCCCGCCCTCAAGAAGTACCCGTGCAGCGAGTGGGGGAGCCGAGCGGGGTCAGGCAGGGTCCGGCCCGCGGCGATGAGCGCCTGGGCGAGGACCTGGCCGCCGAAGACGCGACCGCCGGGCCGAGGCAGGCTGACGCCGCTGAACGTGTCGGGCTCGCCGGGGTATGGCACCAGGTCGAGGGCTGCGAGGAGCGTGCTCGTCGGGTCGGGGGCGGCAGACACGAGAGTCATCGGGTGACGTCCGGCGAGGTCGGGAAGGCACGGGGAGTCATGCGGCCAGCGTCTCACGCGTGCGGGCGGCGGACCCAGGCGCGCCACCCCGTCAGTCGTCGAACGTGTTGACCATCGAGTGCGCCGCTCGCTCGAGGTAGTCCCACAGCTCGGCCTGCTGCAGCCGCGTGAGCCTGAGCGAGTCGACCGCGACACGCATGTGCGCGAGCCATCGGTCCCGCGCGTCGGGGTTGACCTTGTACGGAGCGTGGCGTGCGCGCAGGCGCGGATGTCCGCGCTGGTCGGAGTAGGTCGTGGGGCCGCCCCAGTACTGCTCGAGGAACAGCGTGAGGCGCTCGGCGGCCGGGCCGAGGTCGTGCTCGGGGTACATCGCGCGCAGCGCGGGATCCCTTGCGACGCCACGGTAGAACTCGTCCACCAGTCGCACGAACGTGTCGTGACCACCGATCACGGCATAGAAGGAGTCGGTCCGCGTCACCGCGCTAGTCTCGCACCGGTGGCCGCCCCTGGCCGCCCCTGGCCGCACTGGCGGGTGGACTCCCAGCCCTCGTCGGCTGCCCCACCGGGTGCTCTCCCCCCCGGCACACGCCGGTTCCGGGTGCGCGGACTACGCTGGTCGGACCGTGCGGCAGGTAGACGAGCTGGGGAGTTCGATGAGCAAGGCAGAGCAGATCCTCGCAGCGCTGGGTGGGATCGCGAACATCGTGGACCTCGAACCGTGCATCACCCGGCTGCGCGTCGAGGTGACCGACCCGTCCCTCGTGGACGAGGCAGCGCTCAAGGCGACCGGCGCGTTCGGTGTCGTGCGCTCGGGCCGGATCGTCCAGGTGATCGTCGGCCCCGAGGCGGACAATCTCGCCGCCGAGCTGGAGACGTTGCGCTGAGGTAGCTCAGTCCTCGTCGGTCTCCGCAGCAGGGACGTCCGGCGGGAGAGCGCGCGTGGGCGCGCCGGTCGGGCTCGCGGCTCGCTCGCGTTCGGCCGCCAGGAGGTCGCGTTGCCCGCCGAGCGGTATGCCGGCGCGGGTCAGGACGTCGCGGACCGCGACCCGCAGCTCGCGTGCGACGTCCCACTGCATCGCGGGTGCGGTGGTGACGCTGAGCCGGAGCGTGACGGCGTCGAACGTCACGTCCTCGATCCCGGTCACGGTGGCTGCACCCTGCAGGTAGGTGCCGATGACGGGGTCGGCCGCCACCCGCTCGGCCGCCTCCGTGAGCAGACCGCGCACCTCGTCGAGGTCGGCGAAGTAGTCGACGCTCACCTCGACGACGGCCTTTGCCCAGCCCTGGGTCTTGTTCCCGACGCGGGTCATGGTGCCGTTGGGGACGTACCAGAGCGTTCCGGCGGCGTCGCGGATCTTGGTCACCCGCAGCCCGACTGCCTCCACGGTCCCCACGGTGCCCCCTCCTGGTCCGACGTCGACGACGTCACCGACCCCGTACTGGTCCTCGAGCAGCATGAAGACGCCCGACAGGAAGTCCTTGACGAGGCTCTGCGCGCCGAAGCCGACCGCGACCCCGACGATGCCTGCAGAGGCGATGAACGGGGCGATGTTCATGCCGACCGTGTCGAGCACCAGGAGGAAGACGAGCGTCCCGACGACGATCGTCGCGGTCGACCGCAAGACGGATCCGACGGTGCGTGCGCGCTGCGCCCGCCGGGCCGACGTGAGCGGGCCGACCCGGCGCAGCAGCGACGAACCGGTGTCGTCCGCACCGTCCACGATGCGCCGCGTCACCGACCGGATGACCACTCGCAGGGCGAAGAGCGTGAGCGCGCCGACGAGCAGGATCACCGCGAGGCGCACACCTGTGCCGAGGAACCACCGCGCGAAGGCGTTCGCGTGGTCGACGAGGTCCGCCTGCGTGAGGCCGGAGGACGACGGGGACGGGGACGGATCTGCGGCGGACCGCGCGAACGAGAGTCGAACAGAGATGGTCACGGCGCCCACGCTATCGAGCGCTGCCCGTCAGGCCGGTGCGGTCCGCCACGAACTGCAGCTGGGCGACCGTGAGCGCGATCGTCCGCGACAGCGCACGGCCGCCGTGTCCGACGCCGGTCTCGCGGCGCAGGAGGATCGGCGCGGCGTTCGCCTCGACGCTCGTCGAGGCCTGCAGCGCTGCTGCGAGCTTGCGGGCATGCAGGGGATCGACCCGCGTGTCCCCCTCGAAGACCGTGAACAGCGTGGCGGGGTAGGCCGTGGGCTCGGGGGCGTCGAGCGCTACGTGGTACGGGGAGTACCCGAGCAGCCATGCGAGCTCGCGCGGCGTCTCGGCGTCGCCGTACTCCTCCGACCAGGTCACTCCGAGACCGAAGCGCTGGTAGCGGACCATGTCGAGCAGCGGCGCCGAGCAGACTGCCGCGGCGAACAGGTCGGGACGCTGGGTCAGAGCCGCGCCCACGAGCAGGCCACCGTTCGAGCCACCCCAGCATGCGAGCCGGTCCGGGGTCGTCCAGCCGTCGGCGACGAGTCGCTCGGCGACCGCGTGGAAGTCATCGAACACGTTCTGCTTGAGCGCGCGCATCCCCGCGCGGTGCCAGTCCTCGCCCTCCTCGCCGCCACCGCGCAGGTTCGCCACGACGTACACGCCACCTGCCTCGACCCAGGCGAGGGTCGAGGCGGAGTAGGCCGGCTCGAGGGAGATCTGGAAGCCGCCGTACCCGTAGAGGATGGTGGGCACGGGCTGCAGCGGGCGACCGTCCGCGTCGAGCGCGTCGGCGCGGGCGATCACGAACGCGCGCACTGTCGTGCCGTCCGCGCTCGCGGTCTCGAGGCGGTGGACCCGGACGTCCGGGAGATCGGCGCGAGCGCCGGGGGGCTCGGCCCAGACGTGCACGTCGCGGGTCACGGCGTCGAACCGATGCACTGTCGAGACAGTCGTGTGGTCGGTGTAGGAGAACCAGACCTCGCGGCCGCCGTCGGGTCGCGTCACGAGGCCCGACACCGAGCCCAGGCCCGGCAGGCCGACCGTTCCGGCGGCTCCGTCGAAGCGGGCGCCCGTCCGGGGGGCATGGACAGTGACCTCGCTGACGGCATGGCGGCGCCAGCTCGCGAGCAACAGCTCGGGCTCCGCGCTGCTGGCGCTGCCCGCATCGGTGAACGCGACGCCCTCGAGGACTGCCTCGGGGTCCTCGGCCAGGAGCTCCCGCCAGTGCGCCACGCCGGGGTCGGACGGGTCGGTGACCGCAAGTCGGCCGCGCGCGGCGTCGAGGTTCGTGTGCAGGTACAGCCGACCGTCCCGACCGACCCAGGCCGCCGTCTGCGCGTCGAGCCCGACCGTCACCGGGACGAATCTCGGTGCTGCGCCACCAGCCGCGACCAGGTCCGCGATCCAGACGTCGGTGCGGGGGGCCGTCCCGGCCGATGCCGAGACGATGAGCCAGCGCCCGTCTCGCGAGACCGAGACGCCGAAGTAGCTCGTGGGCTCCAGTCCCGCACCGAACACCTCGACGTCCAGCGCCGAGTGGGTGCCGCCGCTTTGCAGCCACACCCGGCGGTGATACTGCTGCTCGTCCGGCGGCAGCTCCTCGGGCGGGAGCCGGCGGACGTAGTAGAACGACTCGCCGCCGGGCACCCACGCCACAGGGGAGTAGCGCGCACGATCGATCGGCCCGTCGACCCGGTCGCCCGTCGCCACGTCGAGAACGTGCAGCACGCTCTCCTCGGTCCCTCCGCTGGACACCTGGTAGGCGAGCAGGTCGCCTTCCTTGCTCGGCTGCCACGCGTCCAGCGTCGTCGTGCCCGTGGGGTCGAGCAGCACCGGGTCGATGAGGACGCGCTCGCCTCCGCCCTCCACGACGACCACGACGGCGTGCTCCTGGTCGCCCGACCGTCGCGAGACGAACTGGCGGTCCCCGCGCCACGCCGGCGCGCTCATGAACCCGGCACCGAGCAGGGCCCGCAGCCGCGCAGTCAGGGTGCCCGGCGACATCGCTCCCGCGGGTACCGCCTGGGCACGGTAGGCGGCCCAGAGCTCGTCCTGCGCTTGCGACCACGTCGCGGTCTCGGGTGACGACGCGTCCTCGAGCCACCGGTACGGGTCTGCGACACGGTGGCCGTGCAGGTCCTCGACGAGGTCGAGGCGCCGCGCGGACGGGTATGCCGACAGCTCGAGCGGTGCGCTCGATCTCGGCGGCACGGACGGGGTCGGGGTCATGGGTCGCTAGGTTACGACCTGGCCGCCCGCACGACTCCCGTGCGGGCGGATGCGGGCTGTTGCGGCCTACCGCCAGCATGGCGGGCGACGACGCTGAACGGCGGCGCGACACTGCAGGCGTCGTGTCAGGTCCCGGGTCCTGCGTCCTGGTCAGGGACTCTGGCAGGATCGGGCCGTGGCTGATCAAGCGAACGAACCGTCGCAGGCCCTGGTGCGCCTGGCTGCTGCCTACGGCGTGGTCCCCGACTTCTGGGGGTTCGACGGCTCGCACCGCGCGGTTGTGAGCTCGACGCTGATCGCCGTGCTCGACGCGCTCGGGGTGGATGCATCCTCCCCGGAGCGGGTCGACGTCTCGATCGCCCATGTCGAGGACATGCCGTGGCGTCGCACGCTGCCACCCGTCGTCGTGGTCCGGCAGGGAAGGAACGCGCACGTGCCCGTGCACGTCCCCCACGGAGACCCCGTCACTGTGTGGCTCGAGCTCGATGCCGAGGCGGGCGGCGGTCGCCTCGACCTCGTCCAGGCCGACGTCTCCGTCGAGCCACGTTCGGTCGACGGGCGCCTCGTGGGACGCGCGACCTTCACGATACCCACCGACCTCCCCCTCGGCTGGCACGTGATGGAGGCTGCCGGACCGAGCGTCAACGCTCGGTCGGTCGTCGTCGTGACGCCGAGCACCCTCGAGCTGCCCGACCAGCTGCGCTCCGGGCGGGCGTGGGGTTTCATGGCCCAGCTCTACTCGGTGCGCTCGCGGGGCTCGTGGGGTGTCGGCGACTTCGCTGACCTTGCCGAGCTGGGCTGGCTCTCGGCACGGGAGTGCGGCGCGGACTTCCTGCTCGTCAACCCTCTCCATGCCGCCGAGCCGGCCGGGCCGATGACGCCCTCGCCGTACCTGCCGACGACGCGCCGGTTCGTCAGCCCGCTCTACATCCGGGTCGAGGACGTGCGAGAGACCGCCTACCTCTCGGCGGCCGACCGGGCGCTGGTCGAGTGGGCCGCTGAGCCGGCGATGTCGCTCGACACCGACGCGGGTCCGATCGATCGGGACGTGGCGTGGACCGCC
This sequence comes from Cellulomonas sp., assembly GCA_012927595.1. Classification (GTDB taxonomy): domain Bacteria; phylum Actinomycetota; class Actinomycetes; order Actinomycetales; family Cellulomonadaceae; genus Cellulomonas_A. The sequence continues at coordinate 744 of JABBOW010000104.1, read as the reverse complement.
AAGCGATCGGCGCTCGAGATCGTCTTCACGGCGCCGCGATCGGCCGCGCGCCAGGCGGCGTTCGACGGGTTCCGTCGCGAGCAGGGCGAGGGCCTCGAGGACTTCGCCTTATGGTGTGCGCTCGCCGAGCGGTATGAGGGGACAACCTGGCCGGCCGAGGCGAATGACATCTCGTCCGATCTCGTCGACCGCGCTCGCGTCGAGCTGGCTGACCGCGTCGCCTTCCACTGCGGGCTGCAGTGGGTCGCGGACTCCCAGCTCGCCGACGCGCAGCGCGCCGCGGTCGCGGGCGGCATGTCGATCGGGATCATGCACGACCTCGCTGTCGGTGTGCACGCGGAGGGCGCCGACGTGTGGGCGCTCGGCGACGTGCTCGCTCGCGGCGCGACTGTCGGGGCGCCGCCCGACATGTACAACCAGCAGGGTCAGAACTGGTCGCAGCCGCCGTGGCGCCCGGCCGAGCTGGCGCGAGTCGCGTACCGGCCGTACCGGGACATGTTGCGCACCGTCCTGCGGCACGCCGGCGCGATCCGGATCGACCATGTCATCGGTCTGTTCCGGCTGTGGTGGATCCCGCAGGGTGCCGGCGCAGGCGAAGGTGCCTATGTGCGCTACGACCACGAGGCGCTCATCGGCATCCTCGCGCTCGAGGCACACCGTGCCGGCGCCATCGTCATCGGCGAGGACCTCGGCGTGTTCGAGCCGTGGGTCCGGGACTACCTGACGGAGCGCGGCATCCTCGGG
>JABBOW010000219.1 GCA_012927595.1 Cellulomonas sp. | reverse complement strand
GCCGCCGGTAGGCCTCGTGCCAGCGCAGCTCCTCGCACGCCCGGCGTGCCACGTCGACCGCGTCGGCCACGCCGGGCAGGGCCGCGACACCGGCGAGCGGGTCGTCGGCCGCGACGGACCTGGGAGCTGCCGGCTCGAGCACCCGGTCACCCTACGGTGCGTCGCCGGACCCGCCGGGCTCGAGGAACATCCAGCGGTGGCCCTCGCGGTCCTCGCCGTGCTGTCGCGTGAACCGGCAGAATGGCCGCATGGTCTCAGCGCCGAGCGTCTCGTCGTCCATCACTGCCCGCCTCGAGGTGCTCGCCCGCCCGACGGCGGTCTCCGAGCTCACGACCGCGATCGAGCGGGAGGGCGGGATCGTCACCGCGCTCGACGTCACGGCGTCAGGCCACGAGCACATGACGGTCGACGTGACCTGCGCGACGCGCGGCGAGGAGCACGCCGCGCAGATCGTCGACGCGCTCCGCATCCTGCCTGGCGTCGTCGTCGACCGCGTGAGCGACCGCACGTTCCTCATGCACCTCGGCGGGAAGCTCTCGATCGAGTCGAAGGTTCCGCTGCGCAACCGCGACGACCTGTCGATGGCGTACACGCCCGGCGTCGCGCGCGTCTGCCTGGCGATCGCGGCGCACCCGGAGGATGCACGCCGTCTGACGATCAAGCGGAACACGATCGCGGTCGTGACCGACGGCACCGCGGTGCTCGGGCTCGGCAACCTCGGACCGCTCGCGGCCCTGCCGGTCATGGAGGGCAAGGCGGTCCTCTTCAAGCGGTTCGCCGGCATCGACGCGTTCCCCATCGCGCTCGACACGACCGATGTCGACCAGATCGTCGAGACGGTGTGCGCCATCGCACCCGTGTTCGCAGGGATCAACCTCGAGGACATCTCTGCGCCGCGCTGCTTCGAGGTCGAGCGCCGGCTGCGCGAGCGGCTCGACATCCCCGTGTTCCACGACGACCAGCACGGGACCGCGATCGTCGTGGTCGCTGCGCTCACGAACGCGCTCAAGGTCGTCCACAAGGAGATCGGCGCTGTGCGGATCGTGCTGTCCGGCGCAGGGGCCGCGGGCACGGCCGTCCTCAAGCTGCTGATCGCCGCGGGCGCACGCGACATCGTGGTCGCGGACATCGACGGCGTCGTCCACTCCGCCCGCCACAGCCTTGCGCCCTCCCTCGTGTGGACCGCCGAGCACACCAACCCGCACGGGGTCACAGGCACCCTGCGCGACGCGCTCGTGGGGGCCGACGTGTTCATCGGCGTGAGCGCGCCGGACATCCTGAGCGGCGACGACGTGGCGACGATGGCTGCGGACTCGATCGTCTTCGCGCTCGCCAACCCTCGACCCGAGGTCGACCCGGACGAGGCGGCGCTGCACGCAGCCGTCGTGGGGACGGGCCGCAGCGACTTCGCGAACCAGATCAACAACGTCCTCGCGTTCCCTGGCGTGTTCCGCGGGCTGCTCGACTCGCAGTCGCACAAGGTCACCGAGGCCCTGCTGCTCGCGGCGGCGCGCGCACTGGCGTCGGTCGTGACGGACGCCGAGCTCAACCCGACCTACATCGTGCCGAGCGTGTTCCACCCGGACGTCACCGCGGTCGTCGCCGCAGCGGTCGCCGAGGCAGCACGCGCCCGGTAGCTACCGCCAGGTACCCCGCAGGTACTGCGGCTGCCACCCGGCTCGGTCGACCTCGACGGCGAGCTCGTGCGCCGCGCGCAGGGCCCAGTGCGGGTCACGCAGGGCCGCGCGCGCGACGAGCACCGCGTCCGCCGCGCCGTCGACCAGCAGCTGCTCGGCCTGCCGCGCATCGGTGATGAGCCCGACGGCCGTGACCGGCAGACCCGACCCGGCCCGGACGGCTCGCGCGGCGGGCACCTGGTAGCCCGGCCCGAGCGGGATCTCGGCGGGCACGTTGCCGCCTGTCGATACGTCGACGAGGTCGACCCCGTGCGCAGCGAGCTCTTTCGCGACGTGAGTGACCTCCTCGACGGTCAGGCCACCCTCGGCCCAGTCCGTCGCGGAGACGCGCACGAACAGCGGACGGTCGTCGGGCCACACCGCGCGGACCGCGTCGGTGACCTCGACGAGCAGCCGGGCGCGGTTCTCGAGGGAGCCGCCGTACGGATCGGTGCGCACGTTCGAGAGGGGCGACAGGAACTCATGGAGCAGGTAGCCGTGCGCAGCGTGCAGCTCGATGACGTCGAACCCCGCGGCCAGCGCGCGCCGGGCAGCTGCGGCGAACGCACCTGGCAGGTCGGCGATCTGCGCAGCGCTCAGGGCAACGGGTGCAGCGAGCCCGGGGAACGCGAGCGCGGACGGTCCGACCGTCGGCCAGCCGCCGTCGGCCACCGGGACCGAGCCGTGACCCGGCTGCCGGTCGGGCCCGACCGCGAACGGTGAGTACGTCGACGCCTTGCGACCCGCGTGCGCGAGCTGGACACCGGCGAGCGACCCGCGGGCGTGCACGAAGTCCGTGACGCGCCGCCAGGCGGTGACCTGCGCGTCGTTCCACAGCCCGGTGTCCTGCGGGGAGATCCGCCCCTCGGGAACGACGGCGCTCGCCTCCGCGATCACGAGGCCGAACCCGCCCGACGCGCGCGCACCCAGGTGGACGAGGTGCCAGTCGTTCGGCACGCCGTCGACCGCCGAGTACTGGCACATCGGCGCGAGCCAGATGCGGTTGGCGAACGTGGTCCCGCGCAGCGTCAGCGGATCGAAGAGAAGGGGCACGCCGTCCCAACCTGCCGCGGCACCCACCGATTCCCGCCGACATGTGACGAGCGCCACGCGTGGCTTTCGTCCCAGGATTTTCGCCAGGTCACCAGAGACCCTGGGGACATGCTGACGATCGCCGAGACCGTGAAATACCACACCGGTGCCGCCCGTACCAAGGCCGACCTCGCACGCCGGCCGGGGGTGTACCTCGTGCACTCCATGCTCGCAGGCGCCTACATCGGCATCGGCGTCGTCATCATGGCCACCGCAGGCGGGCCGCTGGCCGACGCCGGCTCGGGATGGACCCCGCTGGTCCAGGGCCTCGTGTTCGGGGTCGCGCTGACGATCGTCGTGATGGCCGGGGGGGAGCTCGCGACCTCCGCGATGATGATCCTCACGCAGGGCGCGCTCGGCCGCTCGATCTCGTGGGGACGGGCCGCCGCGACCCTCGTGTTCTGCATGGTCGGCAACCTCGCCGGCGCGATGGTGTTCGCTGCGATCGTGCACGAGTCCGGCGCGCTCGGCCCGAAGACTTCGGGCGGCCGGATGATCGCCACGATGATCGAGCACAAGGGGGCCGAGACGACGTCCCAGCTGTTCTTCCGCGGAGTCCTCTGCAACGTGCTGGTGTGCCTCGCGATCTGGTCCGCGGCCCGGCTGCAGAGCGAAGGCGCCAAGATCGCCATGATCTTCGCGTGCGTCATGGTCTTCATCACGTCCGGGTTCGAGCACGTCGTGGCCAACATGACGACGTTCTCCCTCGGCCTCCTCGGCGGCCTGCCGGGTGCGACCTGGGCGGAGTTCGCTCGGAACGTCGGGGCTGTCGGGCTCGGGAACCTCGTCGGCGGCGGCCTGCTCGTGGGCGCGGCGTACGTCGTCGCGGCGGGTCGGAGCGTTCCCGTCCTCCCGCAGGTCCTCCCGCAGGTCCTCCCTCAGGTCCTCCCGCGGGCGCAGACCGCCGCGAACAGGACGACAGTGGGCGAGCCGGTCGGTACCGTTCTACGGTGAGCCGAAGGCCACGTCGTCTGACGTGACCCGACCCGGCGACGAAGGAGCACACGTGAGCACCTCCGACCCGCAGATCCCGAGCAACGAGTCCGTCCCGGTGATCGACTCCACATCACCGCCCGCCATGACCCGTGGCGCCGAGGCCCGCGCGGCCGCCGCACATGCTGCGGAGCGGCCCGCACCGACGCCACCGCCCGGAGCCGAGGTGACGGACGCGACGTCGACTGTCGTCCGCGAGTCGGTCGCTGAGCCCGTTGTCGAGCCCGTCGCAGGCCGGCCCTCGTACGCGACGACGGCGACGCACGCCCCGGCCGCACATGTCGACGTGACGCCGCCACCCGTCGTCCCCGCGACCCGCACCGACGTCGTCCCTGAGCCCGTCGCCCCGCGTGCGACCGGTTTCGGGGGGCACGTGTGGGGCGTGCTGATCGGCGTGCTCGCGACGCCTGTCGCCCTCACGTTGGCGCTCGTCGGCCAGGGGCGCATCCTCGCGGTCCAGTCCGGCGCCTGGGACGCATCGCTCGACCGCTGGGGGATCGCGTTCGTCACCGCCGCCGTCCTCGTGCTGGCCGTCGTCGTCTACCTCGGCGTGCGGACCGCGGCGGCGCCGATCACGGGTGGCATCCTCGCAACTCTGCTCGGCGCAGTGTTCCTGTACGCCCCCGGAGTCGCCCGCGACGAGACGATGCGGTGGCTCGCGACGACGAACTCGCACGACACCGTCTCGCACGCGACGGTGGGCGGCACGTCGGGGACCATCCTGCTCGTCGGCCTCCTCCTCCTCACGGCCGGCGTCGCGACGGCTGCGGCCAAGCGGCGGGGTCGGGTGCTCGGGGAGTTCCGCGAGCGGGGACGGGTCGCCTGAGCCCGCGGGCAGCGCCCGGCCCGACCGAGCGCTGCGGAACTTCGTCCTACTAGAGTGCCGCGCAGGGACAGAGCCGTCCCTGACGCATTATCGTTGCCGCCCAGGAGGTACCGCCGTGGCTGAAGCCCTGGAGAACCTGTCGACCGAGATCCGCCGATTCGCCCCGGACCCGGAGTTCGCCGCCCAGGCCAACGCGCGATCCGAGGGCTACGCATGGGCCAAGGCCGACCCGGAGGGCTTTTGGGCCGAGCAGGCGCGCGAGCTGCTCACGTGGTCGACGCCGTTCCACGAGGTCCTCGACTGGTCGGGCGCCCCAGTGGCCCGGTGGTTCGCGGACGGAACGATCAATGCGGCCTACAACGCGGTCGACCGGCACGTCGAAGCTGGTCATGGCGACCGGGTCGCGATCTACTTCGAGGGCGAGCCGGGCGACACCCGCACGCTGACGTACGCGGATCTCCAGCGCGAGGTCGCCAAGGCGGCGAACGCGCTCGAAGCCCTCGGCGTCGGGACGGGCGACCGGGTGGCCGTCTACCTGCCGCTCATCCCCGAGGCGGTCATTGCGATGCTCGCGTGCGCCCGGATCGGCGCCCCGCACTCGGTCGTGTTCGGCGGGTTCTCCGCCGAGGCGCTGCACTCGCGCATCCTCGACGCCGAGGCGAAGCTCGTCATCACCTCCGACGGCGGCTACCGGCGCGGTGCGGCGAGCGCGCTCAAGCCCGCCGTCGACGAGGCCCTCGCCAAGGGCGCCCCGACGGTCGACCACGTGCTCGTCGTGCGCCGGACCGGCCAGGACGTCGAGTGGACCGAGGGTCGCGACGTGTGGTGGCACGACGCGCTCGAGGCCGCGAGCGACCAGCACACGCCCGTCGCCCTCGAGGCCGAGCACCCGCTGTTCATCCTGTACACATCGGGCACGACCGGGAAGCCCAAGGGCATCCTGCACACGACCGGTGGCTACCTGGCGCAGGCGGCGTACACCCACCTCAACGTCTTCGACCTCAAGCCCGAGACGGACGTCTACTGGTGCACGGCCGACATCGGCTGGATCACGGGCCACACGTACGTCGTGTACGCGCCCCTCATCAACGGCGCGACGCAGGTCATCTACGAGGGCACCCCGGACACGCCGCACCGCGGTCGCTGGTGGGAGATCGTCGCGAAGTACAAGGTGTCGATCCTGTACACCGCGCCTACCGCGATCCGGACCTGCATGAAGTGGGGAGACAGCATCCCCGCCGCCCACGACCTGTCGAGCCTGCGGGTCCTCGGCTCGGTCGGCGAGCCGATCAACCCCGAGGCGTGGGTCTGGTACCGGCACGTCATCGGCGGCGACCGGACGCCGGTCGTGGACACGTGGTGGCAGACGGAGACAGGCGCGATCATGATCTCGCCGCTGCCCGGCGTGACGGTCGCCAAGCCAGGCTCGGCGCAGGTACCCCTCCCCGGTATCGCAGCCGACGTGGTGGACGACGACGCGAAGCCCGTGCCGAACGGCGGCGGCGGCTACCTCGTCCTGACCCAGCCGTGGCCCGCGATGCTGCGGGGGATCTGGGGCGACATGGAGCGCTACCAGGACACCTACTGGTCCCGTTTCGCGGGGTTGTACTTCGCGGGCGACGGCGCGAAGAAGGACGACGACGGCGACATCTGGCTGCTCGGTCGGGTCGACGACGTCATGAACGTCTCGGGCCACCGGCTCTCGACCACCGAGATCGAGTCGGCACTCGTGTCCCACCCGAGCGTCGCGGAGGCCGCGGTCGTGGGTGCGAACGACGAGACGACCGGGCAGGCCGTGGTCGCGTTCGTCATCCTGCGCCAAGACGCGGTGAGCGACCGGCCCGCCGAGGAGATCGCGACCGAGCTGCGCAACCACGTCGCGAAGGCGATCGGACCGATCGCCAAGCCCCGGACGATCCTCGTGGTCGCCGAGCTGCCGAAGACCCGGTCGGGCAAGATCATGCGCCGGCTCCTGCGGGACATCGCCGAGCACCGCACGGTCGGGGATGCCACGACGCTCGCCGACTCATCGGTGATGGACCTCATCTCGGCGGGTCTCGCAGCACCGACGGCGACGACGGCACCACCGGCCGAGCCGTCGTCGGCCACCGACTGACCTCGCTGCCACCGCGGCGCTGCGCTCGTCTACGCCTCGGCGTGCGCGACCGGGGCGTGTCCCGTGGCCGTCGTCGCGGGGCTCGCGGCGAGTGCGACGCAGGCGGCCAGCGCGAGCACTGAGGCGACCACCGCGGCGACGGGCCAGCCGGGCCGCACGGAGTCGTGCAGGACCATGAGACCGACCGTCGCAGGGACGACGACCTCGACAACCGCCATCACGGCAGCGGTCGCCCCCACCCCGGCGCGTTCGAGCGCACGCGCGTACGCCACCGTCATCACCAGACCGAACGCCGCTCCGGCCCCGGCGAGCGGCTCGACCGCGACCGCCCGGACGAGCTCCCCGGTCCCCGCGGCTGCCGGCAGGGTCACGGCCCGCGCGCAGATCGCCGCGCCCGAGGCGCCCAAGGCGGCGAGCAGCGCGAAGAGCCAGCCGGGCCCACGGCGGTAGCAGGCCACGGACACCACGGCGAGGATGCCCAGCACAGCGAGAACCGTCGCCGTGAATCCGTCGGGCAACGCCCGCACGGGCGACTCGGGACCCGCCGCCCTGGCCAGCACGACGAGCGCACCCACGACCACGACGACCGCCCCCCCGTCTGAACGCCGCAGCGGTGCGTCCAGCACGACCCGAGCGAGCAGCACGGTGACGACGAGCGAGCCCGCGAGGAGCGCCTGGACGGTGAAGAGGGGCAGCGCCCGCAGCGCGACGAGCGACGCGAGCCAGCCGAGGAGGTCGCACCCGAGCCCGGCCACGTACCAGGGGTGTCGCAGCACGTGAGGTCCGGCGGCTCGCCGCGCCGCGAGCGCCTGCAGGACCGTCCCTGACCCGTACAGGAGCGCGCCGGTCAGAGCCGCCAGCAGCGCGGCCCTCACTCGCCGCGACCCAGGAACCGGCCGACGCCGGGCAGCTCGGTCACGCCTTCGGCACCCGCCATGACGAGCCCCTGCGTGGCGACGAACTCGACCGAGTCGAGCACTGCGTAGCGCGGCTGCCAGCGCGGGTCGTACTTCGCGTTGAACTTCCAGAGCGACTCGACCTGGGCGTGCCCCGAGACACCGCGCAGCGCTGCGCGGGACAGCCGGGCCCCGGCGGTCTGCGACTCGCCGACCAGGACCTCCCGGAGCACGGCGAAGTTGAGCGAGAGAGCACCGCTGCTCCGCGCGACGTGGAAGATCGTCGCGAGCACGGCGAAGTCGATCAGGCCGTTCGGCAGCGAGCGGTCGGGGCGCCGGCGCATCACGTCGAGCGACCAGCCGTGGATCCCCGCGGCCGGCACCCACTGCAGGAACGCCTGCGCGACGCCGGCCGAGTCCCGCACCACGGTGAGAAGGAGGTCGCGGTCGTGCGGGTCGAACAGTCGCGACAGCGTCATCGAGTACCCGCGCTCGGCGGCGCCGCGTCGGTTCGCGGTGTTCTGGCTCTCGAGCTCGGCCCGCTCGTCCGGCCCGAGGTCGCAGGGGTTCACGAAGGTCGCCGTGAACCCTGCACGCCGGACCCGCCCGTACGCGCCGCGCAGGCTCTTCATCGACCGCCCGTCGAGGCTGAACGTCGCGCAGTCGACGATCGCCTCGTCGCCGAGGTAGATCGGGCGCAGGCCCGACGCCTCATAGACGCCGAGCCACTCCTCGCTGGCACCGATGACCGCGATCGACCAGCCGCCGCGCTCGGCGTACGCCATGAACTCGTCCCAGACGAGCTCACGCTCGTCGGCCGGTCCGATCGGGTCGGGCGACACGAGGCACACGCCGCGGCGGACCGAGTGCGCGACGACGCTGCGGCCCGCGAAGAACCAGTCCTTGTCGTCCCGCAGGGCGAAGTAGTCGAGCGTCCCGCCGCCGTACGCCGCAACGACCGCCCGCGCCCGCTCGCGCTCGGCGACGTGCGTCGCACCCGTCAGGTGGCGTCCCTGACGCGGTGACAGCAGCACCCAGAGCGTCGAGATGACGATCCCGATGCCGACCGTCACGAGGGCCGGCGTGACGAAGCGCCCATCGCCGGGCAGCGGTAGCACCGAGCTGCCGCCGAGCCGTTCGGCGACCGCGCGGGCCGACTCCCCGACCCGGGGGTGGTGGCGGTCACCGAACACGATGGACGTCCCGGTGCCCACGAGCAGCGCGCCGACGGTCCCGCCGGCTCCGAGCACGACGGCCCGGCGGATCGCGGACCGCGACGGCAGGACGGGGAACGTCCCGCGGTGGGGCGAGAGCCACAGGGCAGCCGCGAGCGCGAGCGCGGCCTCCTCGACGTCGAGGCCCTTGACGACGTTCAGCGTGGCCGAGACGAGCAGCAGAGCGAGCGTCGCGCCCCAGGCCAGCCGCTGGCCGCGCCGCAAGCCACGCGCGGTCAGCAGGAGCGCGAACGACACGAGCACGAGCGACGCCGCCGCCGCGCGGGGCACGTGGAACGGCAGGATCTCGAGGATCACGGCGAGGCGGCGGTACATCGGGGCGCTGACTGCCGAGAGGATGCCCACGACCCCGACGGTCGCGACGCCGATGGCGGACTGCGTGCGGACACGGTCACGGCGACGCCAGTCGTCCAGGGCTGAGCGCGAAGTGGGCACAAACACATCATGACGTCCGCGCACGTCCGGCGCGGACGTCATGGCTCGTGCAGGCGCAACTTCCTGCGGTCATCCCCTGACATCCCAGGCGGCTCCCCCGACTGTGTGAGCCAGTGGTGGCTGGCTCGAACCGCGATCCCGTTCGGTCTCGCAGCCGTCTCGAACGCGCTCGGCCCATAGCCCACGAGCTGATGCGCGGGTCCGCGCCGATCTCTCGCACAGACTCCACGACCATGGTGGGATGACTCCCATGGCCCTCCCCGACGTCCGGATCGAGACGGTGCGCGGCGCGCTCGCACCCGGAACGGTGGCGGACGTCCGGTCGATCGCGGCTGCGGCCGCCACGGTTGACGGAGTCGCACCACTGTCCGAGCAGCCGCTGCTGCGCCTCGACGACGCGGCCGACGCGGAGGTCGTCCACCTGATCGCACGCGACGACGACGGTGTCGTCGGGTACGCCCAGCTCGACCTCGGTGCCCCCGACGACGTGAGCAGCGAGCTGGTCGTGGCACCGTCCGCACGGCGTCGAGGCATCGGTACGGCACTGCTTGCGCGCTTGGACGCGTCAGTCGAGCCGCCGCGTCACCTGGCGGTCTGGGCGCACGGCGACCTCCCGGCGGCGAGAGCTCTCGCCGCGCAGGCCGACCTCCCCGTGGTGCGCGAGCTGTGGCAGATGCGACTCGACCTGACCGGGCGACCGACCGGTGAGGGGGGGCGCGCACCCCCCCCCCCCCCGGCCGGGGGGCCCGGGGGGGCCGGCGGGGCGGCCCGCGCCCCCGCGGCGCGGCGGCCGCGC
>JABBOW010000072.1 GCA_012927595.1 Cellulomonas sp. | reverse complement strand
CCACGTGACGGCATACACACCGGCGGGCAGCGAGCCCGCGACGGCCTGGCTCACGGTGGTTCCGTCGACGACCGGTTCACCGGTGCTGACCGTCGTCCCGTCGGGCGCCGTCACGACGACCTCGGTGCCGAGCGACCGTGCGGGCTCGTTGAACGTCAGCGTCACGCGAGCGGGCGTCGCCACGACGGTCGAACCGTCGACGGGATCAGTCGAGGCGAGCGTGTTGTGGGCCTGCGCGCCACCCGGGCCGACGAGCACAGCGACGGCGGCCACCGCGAGGACGACGACGGCTCGGCGACTCACGGCGTATGTGCTCACGGGCACCATCATCACGCGTTCAGCGGTTCGACCGGACCGATCTGGGCCGGACCGGTGCCCAGCTCTGCCGTCAGGCCGTGTCGGACCCTCGGAATAGTGTCGCGAAGGACGGGGTTGTGAACCTTCACTGGGAAGAGGCGCCCGCCACGCCCGCCACGCCCGCCGGCTGGACGCTGGCTTGACGCCGTCCGCCACTGCCTACCACCGAGAGGTAACCGTGTCCCAGACCTCCCGCTCGTCGATCCCACCGGCCGCCGTCGCAGCCCCCTTTCTCGCGCGCCCGAGCGTCGCGCCGACGCACCGCCAGATCCTCACTATCCTCGGCGGGCTCATGATCGGGATGTTCCTCGGAGCCCTCGACCAGACCATCGTGGCTACTTCGATCCGGACCATCGGCGACGACCTCAACGGCCTCTCGCTCCAGGCCTGGGTCACGACCGCCTACCTGATGACGTCGACGATCGCGACACCGCTGTACGGGAAGCTCTCCGACATCTACGGGCGCAAGCCGTTCTACCTCGGCGCGATCGCCCTGTTCGTCTTCGGTTCGGTGCTCTCCGGCACGGCGAACTCGATGTACCAGCTCGCCGCCTACCGCGGGATCCAGGGACTCGGCGCCGGCGGGCTCATGTCCCTCGCGTTCACAATCCTCGGCGACCTCGTGCCGCCTCGCGAGCGCGCCCGGTACCAGGGCATGTTCCTCGCGGTGTTCGGCACGTCCTCCGTCCTCGGCCCGGTCGTTGGCGGGTTCTTCGCGGGCGCCAACACCATCTTCGGCATCACCGGCTGGCGCTGGGTCTTCCTCATCAACGTGCCTATCGGGCTCATCGGGCTGCTCGTGATCTGGCGCGTGCTCCACCTGCCGCCCATCCCCCGCGTCGAGCACCGCATCGACTGGCCGGGTGCCGTGGCACTCGTCATCGGACTCGTGCCGCTGCTGCTCATCGCGGAGCAGGGTCGCGACTGGGGCTGGGGCTCGGGCCGTGCGCTGCTGTGCTACACGATCGGGCTCGTGGGGATCGGGCTGTTCCTGCTCGCCGAGATCGTCGCACGCGACGACGCGCTGCTGCCGCTGCACCTGTTCCGCAACCGCACGTTCGCGGTCAGCTCGGGCGCGAACGTCGTCATCGGGCTCGGGATGTTCGGCGGGCTCGCGACGCTGCCGCTATACCTCCAGATCGTCAAGGGCATGACCCCGACCACGGCCGGGCTCACGCTCATCCCGTTCACAGTCGGGATCATGACCGGATCGATCCTGACCGGTCAGCTCACCGCCCGGACGGGGCGCTACAAGATCTTCCCGGTGATCGGCACGTTGCTGATGGGCGTCGGCGCGCTGCTGTTCTCGCGACTCTCGGTCGACACCACGCTGCTCGTGGTCTTCGCCGACTCGCTGGTCTTCGGGCTCGGCCTCGGGTTCACCATGCAGCCGCTCGTTCTCGCCGTGCAGAACGCCGTCCACGTCAAGGACATGGGCGTCGCGACTGCCTCCGCGCTGTTCTTCCGACAGGTCGGCGGGACGCTCGGCACGGCCGTCTTCCTGTCGATCCTGTTCTCGACGGTGGGTGGCAACATTTCGAGCGCGTTCGCCCGTCTCGCCCCGACCGCGGGGTTCCAGGCCGCACTCGCCGACCCGGCAGTGCGGGCCGACCCGGCGAACGCACCGGTGCTCGCGATGCTCAGCGGGCACGGCGGTGCCGGGACGGCGCCGTCGATCAACGACTCGTCGTTCATCAGCGCGCTCGACCCGCGCCTCGCTCGTCCGTTCCTCGACGGCTTCGCACAGTCGATCGACCTCGTGCTGCTCATCGCCGCGGTGATCATGGTGCTCGGGTTCGTCCTCACTCTGATTCTGCCCGAGCTGCCGCTGCGCAACGTGTCGGGCATCCAGGGCCGGATCGACGGTGAGACCGTCGCCGCCGAGGCCGCGGCTTCCGCAGAGGCCGAGGAGTCGCGGACGGCAGCAGCCGTCGGTCGGGGTCCCGACCACCTGTAAGCAGACGCACGCACGACGGGCCGTCCGGCTGTTGCGGGCGGCCCGTCGTGCGTCTGCCCGGCTGTGGACGGGCGCCGGAGCCGGTTGACGTCCATGGCACGTTCCTGCGCGGCCAGCAGGCGACGCGCGTCGTCACCGTCCTGCAGCCGCGAGCGCGCGCTCAATACGCAGGGCGGCGCCGTCCCCGAAGGCGTCGACACGCGCCCGGAGCGCGCCCGGCACGACGAGGCCGCGATCAAGCGCCTCCGCAACGGCGTCGTCCGACGGCTCCTGAAGCGTGGACGCGGCAGCCACATCGAGGATCGTCCTGAGCACGGTCGTCACCCGAAACCCTGCTCTCGCCACCACGTCATCCTCGGGCAGGGCACCCACATGGGTCACGACGGCGTAGTCGCGGGCGCCGAACCCCGCAGGCACGGTGAGATAGATCCGGCCAGGGTCGACCACGCCAAGATCGTGGACTGCGAGCGCTGTGGCATGGGAGATGACTCCGCGCCCACCACTCCACAGGCTCCAGCGGACGTAGACGTCGTCGATAGAAGCCGGCCAGCCCTGTAGCCGGAACAGGCCACGATCGACCCGCTGCCAGTTGCCCCGGTCTACGTGGTACTTCTGCGCCTGATACGTGAAGCCCGCGTCGAGCGCCTGTGCCGCGGTGACATAGCCCGCCTGGCGGTAGGCCAGAGCTCGCAGTGTCCTGTGGGCCAATTGCCGGTCATGCACCGCACGACCTTAGCGCTCACGCTACTCATGTTTATCTTTAGTTTCACCGCTCGGCACCCTGCAGAAGTCAAGCAGTACCTGAAGATTCGAAGAGCCGCTCCTGGAGCTCTTCGCGAGCCTGCCGGTGCGTTGCGCGTGGTGTACGACGGGCAAAACCTCCAGCGGTGACGGATCGAGCCTTCGTCACCCGTGCTAGTCGCCGTCCACCTGGTATTCGACCGTGACGTCTCCTGGCTCCCCGAAGATGTCTCGGATGACGTCGGTCACGCTCACGTCGAGCGCGGCGCACGGGGCCACGAGCGTCGACAGGTGCGGGTTCCAGGGCGTCGGTCGCGAGCGGTCCGACAACCCCATCTCGATCACCTGCATGTGGTTGCGGCTGATTCCCGCGTCATGGGCGACCGCCTCCTGCGACTTCCCGGCGGCTTCGCGCAAGGCCCGCAACCGGCGCCCCAGCGCTGCCGCCAGATCGGCGTCGAGCGGCGGGGCAGAGGGCACGACTCACGGTGTCTGTGCCTGCGGCTACTGTCAGCCATGTCAACATGGCCTGGTGTACATGGCCTGCACTCTCACGCTGGAGCCTCCTGAATGTCGTCGTCCGTCGGCCCCTTGATGGCCTCCCGCCGGACCACGGCCAGCCACACGATCGGCGTGTCGCATCTGTCCGATCTGCTCGCTGCAGTGCGCGCAGGTTCGGGGCACGACGCCTACAAGATTGCCGTCATCGCCGACAACGTGCTGGGTCGCCCCACGTTCGAGGGTCGCAAGCGCGCCTTCCGACACCTTCGCGAGCTGTACCTCCTCGACGAGGACCAGGCGCCGTTCAGAGCGTTGCGGGCCGCCTGGGCCGACGATCCTGCTGGCGGACCGCTCCTCGCCGGGCTCATGGCGTTCACGCACGATGAACTCCTCCGGGCGTCGTGGCCGGCGATCGCGCAGGCCGGCCCGGGGACACACGTGACCTCGCAGTACGTGTCCGACGCACTCGCGGCGAGCGGTGTCACCGGCCTCGGTGCCACCACTCTGGCAAAGGCTGGCCGCAACATCGCCTCCAGCTGGACCCAGACAGGCCACCTCGTGGGTCGCAGCGTCAAGCACCGTGTGCGGGTCGAGGCCGGACCCGCAGCCGTCGCGTTCGCCGTCACCCTCGGCCACCTCCGCGGCGCCCGGGGCGAGGCCCTTCTGTCCAGCCCGTGGTTCGACCTCCTCGACCTCCCGGACGGCTCCCGCCGGGACGCCCTCGACTGCGCCCACCGCCGCGGGCTGATCGACGTTCGTTCGGCCGGGAACATGCTGGAGATCGGCGTCCGTCGCCTGCTTGACGGTGGCGCCCGATGAGCCACGCCTCCGACCTTGTCGACGCCTACGCCGCGCACCTCCGGCTTCCCTGGCGCGCGCACCTGTCCCCTGCCGAGCGCGTGTGGATGCTCGTGTACCCACCCGCCGAGGAGCGCCGAGTCCGGGCGCGGCTACCCCAGCTCGAGGACGTGACCGACTTGGCCGGCCATGCGTGGGTCGAGGTCGACGTGACGGACGCGTTCGGCGGCTGGCTCGCCCGGCACGAGTACGCCGACGCGTTCGTCGCCGATCCCACCAACCTCACGTCGTCGCTGCTCGATGAGTTCGCCGACGAAGTCGCGTCGCAGGTCCGCGCCGTACTCACAGGTCCGGACGTCAACGAGGGCACCGTCGTCGCCGTCGTCGGGACCGGTGCGCTCTACCCGTTCATGCGCGCCAGCCAGCTGGTCGAGGCGGTGGACCGCGACGTGCGCGGGCGCCTCCTCGTGTTCTTCCCTGGCCGTCACGACGGTTCCACCCACAGCTATCGCCTGCTCGACGCCCGGGACGGCTTCAACTACCGCGCCATCGCCATCACTGCCACGAAGGACCACTTGTGACCCTCAACCGCGAGCTCTTCGTCAAGGATCCGCTCACCTTCGTCATCCCCAACGACGGAGTGTCGAAGATCGGCCGTCCCGACGACGACAAGCAGTGGGATGTGCTCCGCTACGAGCTGACGAGCTTCGTCTGTGAGGGCGAGTACGCCCGGGGACTGGAGCGGATCCTCGACTCCTACGTCTCGAACCTGCCGCGGGCCACGCAGCCCGCGGTCTGGGTCAGCGGCTTCTACGGCAGCGGCAAATCTCACCTCGTGCGTGTGCTCGAGCATGTGTGGGCCGACACGAGACTGCCGGACGGTGCGACTGCCAGGGGCTTGGTGGCGCTCGACACCCACACCCACATCGCGGACTCCTTGCGTGAGCTGACGACGCAGGCCACGCGGATCGGCGCCGCGCCGTGGTCCGCGGCTGGAACACTCGAGGCCGCCAACGTCGACCAGCTCAATCTCGCGTTCCTCGCGATCGTCCTGCGGGCAGCGGGGCTCCCGGACAAGGTCGCGCCCGCACGGCTGCGGCTCTGGCTCCGGGAGGAGGGGATCGAGGACGCGGTCGTCACCGCGATCGCGGGCGATGGCCGGGACGTCGACCGGGAGCTGAGAGGCTTCCATCTCTCGGTCCCGCTGGCGCAGGCAGTCCTCGCGGAGCGTCCTGCGCTCGCCGACTCACCTGCCGCGCTCCTCCAGCAGTTCAAGGCGCAGTTTCCCGACGCCGCGACCTTCGATACGGCGGAGACCGTCGGCCTGCTGCGCGAGGTCCTCGAAGGGGTCGGCGGCGGCACGGTCCCACCGACGCTCATCGTGCTCGACGAGGTCCAGCAGTACATCAACGAGGACGGCGACCGCGCGATGGCGGTCCAGCACATCGTCCAGGCGATCTCCTCGCAGTTCGAGGGCCGGGTCCTGCTCGTCGCGACCGGCCAGCAGGACCTGACCGCGACCGCAGTTCTGCAGAAGCTCCAGGACCGGTTCAGTGTCAAGGCCCACCTGGAGAACCAGGACGTCGACCAGGTCGTGCGTCGGGTGCTGCTCCAGAAGGAACCCGCGCGTGTCGCTGAGCTCGACGGCGTCATCGACCGCGTGCGCGGCGAGGTCAGCCGCGAGCTCGCCGGATCGCGCCTCGGACACCGCGCCGCGGACGACGAGGTGCTCGCTGCCGACTACCCGCTGCTGCCGGCGCGCCGTCGGTTCTGGGACCAGGTCCTGCGGGTGGCCGACGCCGGCGGGCGCGCCGGGCAGCTGCGCTCACAGCTGCGCGTGGTGCACGAGGCCAACCGCCGCGCAGGCGACCGACCGGTCGGAACCGTCGTCGGAGCGGACTTCCTGTACGACGAGAAGCACAGCGACATGAACCAGTCCGGCCGCTTGCTGAAGGAGACGCAGCTGCTCATCGCGGAGCAGGCGAAGCACGCCGACGACGGCGAGCTGCGGGGCCGGATCCTCGGGGTGATCCACCTCATCTCGTTGCTGCCGACAGGTGGTGCCGCGGATACCGGGGTCCGGCCGACGGCTGAGCACATCGCCGACCTGTTGGTCGAGGACCTGGTGCAGGACGGTCATCGTCTCCGGCAGCGCGTGCCGGAGCTGCTCGCGACGCTGGCCAAGGACGGTGTCGTCCAGCAGCACGGCGACGAGTTTCGCCTGCAGACCGTCGAAGGACGGGAGTGGGAGCAGGAGTTCAGTCGGCGCCGCGCGGCCCTGTCGGCCGACGCCGCGGCGGTGGGTGCTGAACGGGATCGGCTGCTCCGGGAGGCCGTCCAGGCGCAGGTGCCGGCGCGCGTCCCCCAGGGCAAGGTCAAGGAACAGCGGCGGCTGGCCTTCCAGGACGGTGACACCGAGCCGCAGGTCATCGATGCGGTCCCGGTGTGGGTCCGGTCCGAGTGGGACGGGGTGACGCGGAAGCAGTTCGCGGATCTCGCACGCGGTGCGGGTCAGGCGTCGCCGCTCGTGTTCGTGCACCTCGCCAAGGTCAGGTCCGACGAGCTGCGCGACTCGGTCCTCGACCTGGCGGCCTCGCGCGAGGTCATCGACACTCGCCCGAACCCCGCCACCGACGAAGGGCGCGACGCACGCGCGGCGATGATGTCTCGCGCCGCGGCGGCGAACGCCAGCGCGGATGGCATCGTCGCCGACGTGCTCGCCGGGGCGACCGTCGAGCTCGCTGGCGGTGCCCTCATGAACGGGGTCACGCTCCGAGAGCGCATCGAGGCTGCTGCGGTGCGTGCGGTCGAACGGCTGTACCCGGACTTTGGTACGGCTGACGACGCGCGATGGGCGACTGCCGTCAAGCACCTCTCCGAGGGCAACAAGGAACCGCTGCAGCGGCTGGGCTGGGACGGACCGGTCGAGACGCACCCTGCCGTCAAGAAGGTGTACGACCAGGTCGCGGCCTCCTGGGTGACCGGCAAGGTGCTGTCTGACACATTCGCCGGCACCCCGTACGGGTGGCAGGGCGACGCGCTGCGTGGCGTCATCGGAGCGCTCGTCGCAGGTGGGCTCATCACCGCGCAGATCAACGGCACCGACGCCGACGCCAGGAAGATCATGGCGCTCGGGGTGCGCCTCGGCCCGCTCCAGGTGCGGCGCGAGTCCGTCGTGATCGACAAGGTCACCGAGATCCGGGCGCGATCGCTGCTCTCCAAGCTCGGTCACGTGGTCACCGCCGACCCACTGCCGGGGCAGATCGGTCGGGCGCTCGCTGCGGTCGCGGCCCGCGCGGCGGCACTCTCCGGACCGCCGCCCATGCCCCAGGTGACCGTTCCGGAAGCTGTTGCCGAGATCACTCACCAGACAGGCAACGCGCAGATCCTTTCGCTGGTCCAGGCGGGCGACGCCGCGGCCGCATTCGCCGAGCGCCTCGATGCGCTCGACGCTCGGCGGCCCGCGCGCACCTCTGCGCTGGACACGGCGCGCCGACTCGCGAGCGCGGGGTCGTCGCTCGACTCGACGGCCGCGGTGCGTGCGCGCCTCAGCGCATTCGGGGCCGGGCGGGAGCTGCTGGCCGAGACCGACGGCGTGACGCCGATCCTCCAGGACCTGACTGCGGCCGTGCGCGCCGCTTTGGCGGATGCCGCGGAACGACACGAGGCTGCCCGCTCCGAGGCTGTTCGCGTAGTCGAGGCCGAGCCTGCGTGGTCCGAGCTGGATGTTGAGCGGCGGGGCGAGCTGCTCACGACTGCGGGTCTGCAACCGCGCCCGCCGACCGAGCTCGGCGACTCCTCTGCAGTGCTCACGGCAGTGATTGCCCGCCCGCCCGCAGGCTGGGACGACGCAGTCGACTCCGTGGCCGTCCGATCGGGGAGGTTGCGAGCGGAGATCGCGAAGGTGGCGGCGCCACGGGCGACGGTCGTCGCTCTGCCGGGGGCGACGGTGACGTCCGATGGTGAGCTGAACGCCTACCTCGACGGCGTGCGCAGCCGCCTGCAGGACGCGCTGACCACGTACGGCGCGATCGTCGTGCGGCCGTCATGAGCGACGTCCTGAGCACGGCGCAGCGGAAGGCGCTGGACACCGCGGTCCAGCGCGCGAGGGTTGTCGCTGAGGCGGCGGCCGATGACGAGCTCCGGCGACTGGCGGTGGCGGAGGAGTCGCGGCCGGGGTATCTGCTCGACGACGAGAACGCGCTGCGACTTGCGCTCCGTGAGAAGGCGCGCCAGCTGGGCGACTCGACGGGACGGGACGCCGATCTGACGTTGCTGCGCGCGGACATCGCCTACGAGCAGTGGCACCGGCTGCTGTTCGCGCGCTTCCTCGAGGTCAACCTGCTCCTCCGCGAGCCCACCGGGGTTGTCGTTAGCTTGGAGGACTGTGCCGC
Source organism: Cellulomonas sp. (assembly GCA_012927595.1). Classification (GTDB taxonomy): domain Bacteria; phylum Actinomycetota; class Actinomycetes; order Actinomycetales; family Cellulomonadaceae; genus Cellulomonas_A. The sequence continues at coordinate 1,318 of JABBOW010000072.1, read as the reverse complement.
GCTGGCCGACCACGAGGGCGAGCCGGACGGCTGGTCGGTCGCCGCGAAGTACGCGGCCGAGATCCTGCCGGGTGTGTTCCGACTTGCCGACCCGTCCGTGCGCATGCGGTTCTCCCCAGAACGTCGAGCCGAGCTGGAGGCGGTCGTCGCCGGCATCGACGGGGGTGTGTTCCGGACCGAGGACGCCCTCGGCTGGGTCTACCAGTTCTGGCAGACCGCGCAGAAGAAGCGCGTCAACGAGTCGGGTCGCAAGATCGGCGGTGCCGACCTCTCGCCGGTGACGCAGCTGTTCACCGAGGACTACATGGTCCGGTTCCTGCTCGAGAACTCCCTCGGGGCGTGGTGGGCCGCTCGCCACCCGGACTCACCCCTCGTGGCGACGTGGGAATACCTGCGCACGCTCGAGGACGGCACGCCGGCCGCCGGGACGTTCGATGAGTGGCCGACGACAGCGGCCGGGGTCACCGTCATGGACCCGTGCTGCGGATCCGGGCACTTCCTTATTGCCGCATTCGGGATGCTCTGGCGGATGCGTGCTGAGGAGGAGCGGCTGTCTCCGTCCGCTGCGCAGGACGCCGTGCTGCGCGAAAACCTGTTCGGACTCGAGCTGGATCCGCGGTGCACGCAAATCGCGATGTTCAACGTGGTGCTCGAGGCGTGGAAGCAGGGCGGTTATCGAGTGCTGCCGGTGCCGCAGGTTGCGTGTTCTGGGGTGCCTGTACGGGGCACACAGAGTGAGTGGGAAGCGATCGCCGGCGACCAAAATGAGCTGCGCATCGCAATGGTGCAGTTGCACTCGCTCTTTCGGAACGCTGACACGCTGGGATCGATCATCGATCCCCGTCCCGTAGGCGACGGCCCGCTCATTGGTCGAGATATGCGATTGGCCGACACCTGGGCGGAGACGGAGGGGATGCTCACCGTCGCTCTCGGCCGCGAGGGAAGATCTGACACGGTCATGGGCGTCGTAGTGTCCGACGTCGCACAGGCAGCACGGCTGCTTGGCCGCACATACACACTAATTGCTACGAATCCGCCGTACCTTGCAAAGTCAAAACAATCCCAGACACTTGCGGGCTATCTCTCTATTCGATTTCCCGCATCCGCGAGCGATCTCGCGACTGCGTTTATCGAGCGATGCCTTCTTATGGCTGCGGAGTCGGGCACGGCTGTAATGGTTGCGCCCCAGAACTGGCTCAATGGCGTTAACTTACGCGGGCGGGAGTAGGGACCAGAAGGTGACCTTCGTTCTGGGTCGTCTGGCGGGGCGGTCGGCGGGTTTCTTGGTGGGGAATCGGCCGCCGGGGCGTTTTTGGGA
>JABBOW010000158.1 GCA_012927595.1 Cellulomonas sp. | reverse complement strand
TCGATCAAGGCTAAGGTGTCGAGTCGTGCACAGACCGGGAACGCCGCGGCTGCTGGTGATCCTGCCGGCATGGAACGAGGAGGAGGCGCTTCCGGGCGTCCTCGACGAGCTGCACGCCGCGATCCCAGATGCTGACTTCCTCGTCGTCAGCGACGGCTCGACCGACAGCACAGCCCGCGTCGCCCGACGCGGTTCGACGATGGTTCTCGACCTCCCCGTCAACCTCGGGGTAGGTGGCGCCATGCGAGCGGGGTTCAGGTTCGCCGCACGCGAGGGCTACGACATCGCGGTCCAGGTGGACGCGGACGGGCAGCACGACCCCGCGGATGTCCGGCGGCTCGTCGGCGCACTCGAGTCGGAGCAGGCGGACGTCGTCATCGGTGCGAGGTTCGCAGGGCGCGGGAGCTATGAGGTCCGGGGTCCGCGCAGGTGGACGATGGCAGTGCTGTCCTTCGCGCTCTCGCGAATCGCCGGGACCCGGCTGACTGACACGACCTCCGGGTTCCGCGCGTCGAACAAGCGGGCGATCGAGCTGTTTGCGGCCGAGTACCCGGCCGAGTACCTCGGCGACACGGTGGAGTCGCTCGTCATCGCGTGCCGTGCCGGCCTGCGTGTACGTCAGGTCGGCGTCGAGATGCGGCAGCGCGCGGGCGGAACGCCCTCGCACAGCCCACTGAAGGCGGCGGTGTTCCTCGGGCGGGCGCTGCTGGCTCTCCTGATCGCGTTGTCCCGCCCGATGAGCAAGGGCGCCAAGGAGATGTCGCAATGAGTGGGTACGCCTTTGCTATTGCCTCGTGCATCGGGCTCATCGCCTTCCTTGTCGTCCTGCTGCGGACGAGGCGGCTGCGAGAGAAGTACGCGATCATCTGGATCATCGTCGGCGTCGGGCTCTTGGTGCTCGGAGCTTTCCCGGAGACGATGGGGGCTCTCGCGAGGGCGGTCGGCGTCCAGACCCCCAGCAACCTGCTCTTCGCCATCGCGCTGATCGTGCTGCTGCTCGTGTGCGTCCAGCTGAGCGTCGAGATCACGAGCCTCGAAGAGGAGAGCAGAACCCTCGTCGAGGAGGTCGCGCTCCTGCGCTTCGACGTGGAGCGCATGGGGCGCAGGCTCGGATCGGGCGCCGGGAGCTCAGCGGTGCGTGCGGCGCCAGAGGATCGCGGCACTGCGCAGGAGCAGGAGACGTGATCGCGCGACCTGCCAGGGGCCACGCGGACGGTCGGGAGTGACGTTCTCGCCGTGGAACCTGCGCAGGACGGTCCTGTCGTCAAGGTGCACGATGCTCCGGGCGACATTCCCGTAGAGCGCGATCCACAGGTCGTGGGACTCCGTGAGGAATGCCGGGAACGGCAGGACTCGCTCGACCGACGACCGTCGGATCCCCATCGCGCACCCGTAGTAAGGCCGGTTCCCCGCGAGGATGCCCAGGACGTTCCTCGCGTGCTGCCGAGACTGGCCCGAGCGCAACCGCCAGTCGCGCTGGCCGTACGGTCCGCGGATCGCTTCCGGGCCGTCGAGCGTGCCGAGGTTCGTCGCGACGACCTCGCTGTGCGCGAGCGCCTCGACCATGAGGTCGACGCGGCCAGGGACCCAGACGTCGTCCTGGTCGGCCAGCAGCACGAGCTCGCGACGTGCGAGGCCGAGGGCCTGGGCGAAGGTGCGCACGTAGCCGCGGTTGTGCTCCGCCTCGATGACGCGGATCCGTGGGTCGTCGAGCTCGCGCACGCGCGCGACGGTGTCATCCGTCGAGGCGTCGTCCACGACCACCACCTCGTCGTCCGCACCGAGCTGGTCAAGGATCGACCTCAGCTGTCCGGCGACGTAGCGGGCACCGTTGTAGGTCGCCATGCAGACACTGACCGTCGGCGCTCCCTCGCGGGACCAGGCGGGCAGCGGGTTGGCAGCATCCATGGTCAGCGGCTCGATTCGTGTTGGACTACGTCAGCGCGCCGAGACGGCTGAGGCGGGGTGGACCGGTGCGCGGAGGAGCGCTCGCACGTGCAGGACGATGCCGATGCTCGGGCCGATCGACAGCGCGAGGATCGAACGCGTCTCGAGGCTGAGGGGGAGGATGAGGATCGCCACGGCCACGGCGAGCGCGGTCAACCATCCGGCTGCGAAGATCCGGTGCATCGTGAGTGCCTGGCAGAGCGCGCCGGTGAGCGTGAGGAGCGCCAGGACGGCCGATGCGCCGGTCAGGCCAGCGAGGAGCGCGCCCGAGACGACGTAGGTCGGTCCGAGCACGTTCACCATGATCCACGGTCCGACGAAGTAGGCGAGCACCGCTCCGACCGCTCCGACGAGCACCACGGCACGCACCACCGGAAGCAGGGCTCGCAGCCCCTGGTCGCGGTGCAGGACGAAGTGGGAGACGGCGACTCCCTGATAGGCGGTGAGCGGGATCATCAGCGGAGCGCGGGTCCATGAGATGGCGATGACCGCGGCGAGCGAGGCCGCGTAGTCGGCGCGGGACGTGGTCAGCGACAGGAGCATCGGGAACCCGACCAGCAGCAGCGCGCTCGCACCGGTCGCGAGCGCGGCCGCGGCGATCCGGCGCAGGAAGACCGGGAGCGTCGAGTCCGCCCGCATGGCGGCGGCACTGCGGGCACGGGGTGACACGGCGACGACGGCGACCCAGGTGCATGCCGCGACAGCGGTCCCTGCGGCGAACCCGAGGACACGCGCACCGAGAGCCGCGGCGGCCAGCACGAGGGCGAGGCGGACGGTCGACTCAGCCGCGATCAGCCGGGAGTACGTCGACCACGAGTGGCGACCGGCGAGGGCACCGATCACGGTGGAGTGGGCCGCGTACGCAGCGACGCCGAGGCACACGAGACCCGCCAGCGGAAGGCTGTTCGTCGGGAACAGCCGGGGGGCCCACAGCAGCGCGGTGGCGGCGAGCACCGCGGCCGCGACGATGCCGATGGCGAGACCGACCGCGAGGACGCGCGGCCGCGACGAGGTCGTCGTGGCGTCGTCCGCCGTCGACACCACGGTCACGGCGCGGGTCGTCTCGATCGACAGGCCGCTCAGCACCCCGAAGCAGGCGAAGAGCGTCGACCAGAACGTCACGAAGACCGAGTTGACCGTGCCTGGGACGAGGACGCGGGCCGCGACGGTGAGCACGACGTAGCCGACTCCGGCCGAGAGCAACGAGGCGACGGCGACTCCGGCAGCCCCCCGACGCCCGATCGTCACCTGCTTCAGCGGCGCACTCTTCGGTGCGTTCGGGCTGTCGTCCATGTCTCGCCTCTCGGCACGGGCCGTTCGTCCTCGACGTCCCGTCGGGGCGTCCCGCGCCCAGCAGGTCCGGCGCCGGGACAGTGTACGTTGACGCCATGCCCGACGATCTTGACGCATCTGGCGGCGTCAGCGTCGGAGCGGTCATCACAGCGTTCGAGCCTCAGGTCGGGCTCGTGGAGGCATGCCGGGCAGTCCTGGCCCAGGCCGACGTCGTCGTCATCGTGGACGACGGCAGCGCCTCGGCGATCGACGAGGTCCTGGACGCGTGTCGCGAGCTCGGTGCGGTCGTCGTCCGCCACTCGACGAATCGCGGCATCGGTGCCGCACTCAACACCGGGGTGGACGAGGTCCGCCGACACCTCGACGCGGGCTCTCAGACGTACGTCCTCACCCTCGACCAGGACTCGGTCGTGCCCGACGGCTACCTCGCAGCACTGCTCGCGGCCGCGCGGTCGGCTGCGCACGCCGGGATGACGGTCGGGATGGTGGGACCGGAGCAGGCGACGGGAATCCGCTCTGCCGGCGCACGCACCCAGGGCGAGGTCGTGCACAGCAAGGAGCCGATCCAGTCAGGCTTGCTCATCCCGACAGCCACCTTCGACGCGCTCGGGCCGTTCGCCGCGGAGCTGTTCATCGACGGGGTCGACACCGAGTTCTACCTGCGTGCCACGACCCTCGGCCGGGTGGTGGTCGTGGCACCGGGCGCCAGGTTGGAGCACCGCCTGGGCCGCGAACACATCGTCCGGCTCGCGGGCCGGCGTCTTGCTCTGACCTACGCGGCCGACTTCCGCTACTACTACATCGCCCGCAACCGGATCGCCCTCCTGCACCGCTACGCGCGCCAGGCGCCGGGCTGGGCGATCGGTGCTGTCGCCAAGGACCTGCGTCACCTGACGGTGACGACGCTTCTCGTCCCGGGCAGACGGGCGCGGCTCACCAGCATCGCGGCCGGCCTGCGGGACGGGATGCGTGGCATCAGCGGCCAGCGACCCGGCAGGGGCTGACACGCCGAACGCAAGGGTCGGGATGTTTCGAGGCTCCGCCCGTTACTGTGAAGTCTCCACCTATGACTCCTGAGGACCATGCGCCGCTCACGTCTTGTCATCGTCACGCTCACCGCGGCGGCCTTGGTCGCGCTTGTCGTGCTCATCGTGGAGTACGGACCACTCGCCACGGCGCCATCGGCGACGCTGCCGAGCGTCAGGAGCTCCTCCACGCCCAGCGTCGTGGTGACCAGCAGCCCCACACCGACGGTCTCTGCCTCCCCGAGCAGCCCCGCGCCGCCCACCTCGGCGCCATCGCCACCACCGACGCCGACGGTCACGGCAGCCGCGCCCGCGCCGCCGGCGAAGACCGAGAAGCGCAAGGTCGACGTGGTTGTCACCTACGCTGACTGGTCCGCCGCCGACAGCGTCGTCGAGGCAGGGGCGTACGCGACGGTCGTCGAGGAGCCGGGGTCGTGCACCCTCAAGCTGACATCCGGTGGCCGCAGCGTCACAGCGTCGATCACGGCGCTCACCGATGCTTCTACGATGAGTTGCGGGGGCCCGAGGGTGCCCCGAGACAAGTTGTCGAGCGGGACCTGGACCGCCGTGGTGATCTACGAGTCGGCGACCTCCGTCGGCATGTCTGCTCCTGTCGAGGTGGTGGTCCCGTGAGGTATCGGTTCCGGCCCATGGTTGCGGCGGTCGCCGCGACCGCCCTGCTTGCGGGTCTGCTGAGCGCGCTCCAGATCATCGCTGCACCGCTCCCGGCGCAGGCCGCCGCGGTCACGGACTTCGAGCCCGGCTACATCATGAGTGACTCGATCCTGTACGACTCGGCGACGATGAACGCCGACGCGATCCAGGCGTTCCTCAACGCCAAAGGCGCCGGCTGCGTCGCGGCAGCGGGCAACACGTGCCTCAAGGACTATGTCGAGTCGACGCCCACCCGGTCGAGCGACGCCTTGTGCACCGGAACCTACTCAGGCGCCACGAACGAGTCCTCGGCCCGGATCATCGCCAAGGCGGCCGTGGCATGCGGCATCAATCCCCAGGTGCTCCTCGTGACGCTCCAGAAGGAGCAGTCGCTCGTCACGGCGACGGCGGGCAAGAGCGCCGCCACGTACTCCAGGGCGCTCGGATTCGGCTGCCCGGACAGTGCTGGCGGACAGTGCGACCCTCAGTACGCCGGATTCGCTAACCAGGTCTACTCGGCTGCGAAGCAGCTGCAGCGCTATGCGGCCAACCCGAACTCTTACTCGTATCGGGCGGGGAGGACCAACACCATCCTGTGGAATCCCAACACCGGTTGCGGCGCCTCATCTGTATACATCGAGAACCAGGCCACGGCGAGCCTGTACGACTACACGCCCTACCGGCCCAATGATTCGGCCCTCGCCGCGGGATACGGATCGGGCGATTCGTGCGCCTCGTATGGCAACCGCAACTTCCACCTCTACTTTCGCGACTGGTTCGGTTCAGCGACACAGCGCACCCCGTACGGCTCGATCGACCTGGTGGCCGACGGCGGGGCCAACACCATCCACGTGGCCGGTTGGGCTCTTGACCCTGACGTTGCGGCGTCGATCGCTGTGCACGTCTATGTCGACGGCTCCGCGGTGGCGGCGCTTGCCGCGGACCGCCCGCGCCCTGACGTCAATGCCGTGTACGGACGCGGCACGAATCGCGGCTACGACGCCTTCGTCGACGCCTCGACGGGCGACCACAGTGTCTGCCTTTATGCGATCGACGGCAACGGCGGTACGAACGTGCTGCTGGGTTGCCGCAGCGTGACGGTCGTCAACCACACACCGTTCGGTTCGATCGACCTGGTGCAGGCCTCCGGGCCGACGACCATCGACGTCGCTGGCTGGGCGCTCGATCAGGATGTGGCCCGGTCGATCCCTGTGCACGTCTACGTCGACGGCAGTGCGGTCGCGGCCGTGACGGCCGCCAACCCACGGCCGGACGTCCAGGCGGTGTTCGGGTTCGGCGCCAACCATGGCTACGGCGTCACTGTTCAGGCAGCGCCCGGCACGCACACCGTGTGCATCTACGCGATCGATGCCACCGGCGGGACGAACGTGCTGCTCGGCTGCCGCACCGTCAGCCTCGTCAACCACACCCCCGACGGCTCGCTAGACCTGGTGCGGGACACCGGTCAGTCCTCGATACAGGTGGCGGGCTGGGCGCTCGATCAGGACGTCGCGAACTCCATCAACGTGCACGTCTACATCGACGGTAGTGCGGTTGCGGCTGTGACAGCGGCGAACCCACGGCCCGACGTCGACGCGGTCTACCGGCACGGGGCCAACCACGGCTTCGATCTGGCACTGCCGGTCGCGGTGGGCACGCACAACGTGTGCGTCTACGGGATCGACGGCAACGGCGGGACGAACGTTGTGCTCGGCTGCCGCACCGTCACGATCGGCAACCAGACGCCGCTCGGTTCGATCGATGTGGTACAGGATGCGGGCGCGGGCTCCATCCTGGTGGCCGGCTGGGCACTTGACCCCGACATGACGACGCCGATCAACGTGCATGTCTACGTCGACGGGCTCGCCGTACTCGCCTTGACCGCCGCAAATCCTCGCCCCGATGTCGATGTGGCATTCGCCCGAGGTCCGAACCACGGGTTCGGTATCGCCTTCCCGTCGACGGTAGGTGCCCACACCGTGTGCATCTACGGGATCGACGGGAACGGCGGGACGAACGTGCTGCTCGGCTGCCGCGCTGTGACAGTGTCGTGATCGCGAGCGACGTCGAGGTGACGAACTCGCTAGACGACCCCGTCGGGGCCTCCTCGCTGCAGCGCGCACTCCGGCGACTGCGCCAGTCGAGGTGGTGGGTCTGGGGTCCGGTCGGGCTCTACCTCGTCCTCGTCCTGGCTGGCGTGACGCAGTCGTCGATCGGTGCCGACGGTCTGCGGGAGGATCCGGCACATCCGTCGGGCGTGATGTTCAACCAGGCGGTGAGCATCCGTAGCGACGAGTACCTGACCTCGACGCCACTGAGCATCGGGGCTACGGCGAGTGGCTCGACAGACACGCTCAACCCGCTGACGGCACCTCAGGGCTTCTTCACGATGCTCCCGACGGGGCTGGCCTCCTCAGTCGTCCTCTTTGACGGGGCGATCCTGCGGCTCGGCACGTTCCTGCCCGACCAGATGCTCATTGCCGCTCGATGGTGGTTGCCGTTCCTCCTGCTCGGACTTGGTGCACCGATGTTCTTCAGGTCACTGACGGGCAGTCGCTGGATCGGGTACTTCGCGGCAGCCCTGATGATCTTCTCGCCTTCGAGCGCGTGGTGGTCGTTCTCGCCCCTGGGCATGCTCGGCTTCACGATGGCTGGATCAGCGGCGCTGCTCCGGTGTGCCGCGGAGCTCGGCGAAGGGCGGCGGCGGCGAGCCGTGATCTGGGGTCTGGTGAGTGCAGTTCTGCTCGCGCGCACGCCGCTCCACTACCAGCCGTGGGCCATCGTCATTGCGCCGACGATCCTCCTCGCGGCGATCGCCGGGCTCGTCGCGGACAAGCGACGCCGGCGGACCAACCTCATCGCGGTGGGCGCGACCGGCGCGGTGTCGGTCCTTCTGCTCTTGGGCGTGCTGCTCGAGAACCTCGAGTCGATCCGTGCGAGCCTCGGCACGGTGTACCCCGGCGCTCGGGTCGCGTCCGGTGGGCCGAACCCACTCCAGGAGATCTTCGGCGCGACCAACCTCGGCAAGTTGGATGCCATGGCCGTCACGGGGACAAACCCCAGCGAGATCTCCTCCTCCTACGCGGTCGCGGCGGTGCTGGCGGTTCTCGTGCTCGCCTACGGCGTCCGTTTCCGCGACCGCTCGCACCGTGCGGCAACCGTGACCGCCGTCGCACTCGTCGGCTTCTGGTTCACCTGGTCGCTCGTCGACTTCGGGACCTGGGGGTCGAGGTTCCCGGTCATCAACCTGGTCCCGCCGCAGCGCGCGAGCGACGTGCTGGGATACGTGGCGATCCTTCTCGTGTGCCTGGTGCTCCCGGGTCTGGCCGACCGGACTCGACTTGGTTTCGCCCTTCTCGCCGCCGGAGCCTGTGCGCTCGTCGCGGCTGACGCAGGCTCCCTGCTGCGCAGTCAGAACCTGCTGACCCTGTCGGTCCAGTCCATCTGGTTCTCGAGTGTCCTGTTGGCGATCGTGGTGTTCGTCGTCGCCTACCGCCCGCGTGTCTGGGCCGGCTACGTGCTCGGCGGGGTGCTGGCCTTCTCGTTGGTCTGGCACGTCAACCCCGTGATCTTCGGCCTCGGTGACCTCCGGGGGAGTGCGATCTCGAAGACCATGCTGCGTCAAGGTGAGCAGGCTCGGGCGGCGCACACCGTGTGGGCCTCGGACAACATCTTCGTGGACACGCTCATGGCCGCTACGGCCGTCCCGTCACTGTCTGGTCGGCAGCTCGCCGGGCCGGAACGCGATGTGTGGGCCAAGCTCGACCCCACTCTCGCGAACGAGGCGGTCTGGAATCGCGGCGGCTCGTACATCTGGTTCAACTGGACGGACGCGAGCGATCTGAAGTTCTCCAACCCGAGCCCGGATGCCATCTCGATCAGTGGCTCGCCGTGCACGGTCGCTCAACGGATGCCCGCGCTCAAGGAGATCGTCTCGTCCCACAAGCTCGGCCTCAGCTGCCTGAGCGAGGTGGACACCTTCACCTGGGGTCAAGGAGCGAGATGGGTCTACGCGGTGTCGACCCCGACTCCGTGAGGCTGTCTCAGCTGGGGTTGTCGACGGTTGTGGTCTTGCAGCCGAGGAGGGTGTTGGTTCCGGTGGGGGTGTTGATGCCGTAGAGGCACACGGTGTGGGTTCCGGCGGTGGCGGGGATGGTGCCGGAGAAGCCGTGGCGGTCGCCGTTGTGGTAGATCGCGGCGATGTCGCTGCGGGCTCCGTCGGCGAGCAGGACGGTGGGGGTGTTGTCGACGTAGACGTGGACTTTGATGGGTGCGGAGGTGTCGGGGTCGAGGGCCCAGCCGCCGACGGTGATGGTGTTCGGGCCGGGGTTGGCGAAGTCGAAGGAGCCGACGGGTGTCGGGTTGTCGACGGTTGTGGTCTTGCAGCCGAGGAGGGTGTTGGTTCCGGTGGGGGTGTTGATGCCGTAGAGGCACACGGTGTGGGTTCCGGCGGTGGCGGGGATGGTGCCGGAGAAGCCGTGGCGGTCGCCGTTGTGGTAGATCGCGGCGATGTCGCTGCGGGCTCCGTCGGCGAGCAGGACGGTGGGGGTGTTGTCGACGTAGACGTGGACTTTGATGGGTGCGGAGGTGTCGGGGTCGAGGGTCCAGCCGCCGACGGTGATGGTGTTCGGGCCGGGGTTGGCGAAGTCGAAGGAGCCGACGGGTGTCGGGTTGTCGTATGCCACGGTTCGACACCCGAGGAGCGGGTTGACGCCGCCTTGACTGTCGATCGCGTAGATGCACACCTCGTGCGTGCCGGAGGATGTCGGCACCGTCAAGTTGAAGCCGTGCAGGTCACCGTCACCGTAGACGGCGCCGACATCCGGCCGGGATGCGTTGGCGACGACTGCCGTCGGAGATCCATCGATGTAGACGTGCACGGCGATCGGTGCGGTCGTGTCGGGATCCAGCACCCATCCGCTCACGGTGGTGGTCGTCGCGGTTGTTGTCACGGCGTCGATGTAGCCGACCGGTGACGAGTTGCGGACAGTCACGGCAGCACAACCGAGAACAGTGTTGGCACCCTGCCCCAGGTTGAGGGCCCGCAGGCAGACGACGTGACGCCCACCGCCGCCGGCCACGGCGCCGCTGAAGCCGTGCCGGGAACCGATCGACGGGAACATCGCACCGACGTCTGCTCGGTCCTGATCGGCAAGCAGCTGGGAGGCTGTGCCGGCGCGCGGGACCTCGAGCTGGATCGCTG
>JABBOW010000111.1 GCA_012927595.1 Cellulomonas sp. | reverse complement strand
GCCATTGTCCCCCGAGGTGGCGGAACCGTTCGACGTACCCCCTGCGACCTCGACCGAGCCCCAGATCACCTGGTACCAGGGCTCCGTCGTGGTCGCGTTGCCGGACGCTGCAGCCGACACGGCGGCTGAGGCGGCGGACGACGTCACCGGGGTGTCGGGCACTGACTTGGGATCCTGGACCCGGTACGCCGTCTCGCCCGGCAGGACGAAGGCGAGCCGCTCGCGTGCCTGCGCCACGACGTAGGCCGAGTCGTCCCACCGCTTGAGCCGGTTCGTGAGGTCGTCGTTGTCGGTGCGTGCGGCTGTGACCTCCGCACCGAGCTGGCGGAGCTCCTCGCGCTGCTGGAGGTAGGACCGCAGCGTCGGGAACACGAGGACGAAGGCCAGCAGCATCACGACGCCCATCACCATGACGCGCACCGTGAACAGCCGCGGGATGCGCACCTGCACGGTCTCGGCGCGGGGCACCCCTCGGCTCGGCGTGGACGCGGACGGTCCGCGCGACGACGGCCGGGATGCTGCTGGACGGGTCGCAGCGGACGCGCGTGCGGGTCGGGCCGCGGCGGAGCGGGGAGCTGCTGGGCGCGCGGGCGCGGTACGTCCTGTCGAGGACCGTGGCGGGGCGGCGCGAGGGGCCGTCGGGCGGCCCGGTGCGGCGGCTCGATTGTGCCTTCCCGAGTACACGCGACGGTCCGGGCACGCCGGAGACTCGCATGCCGGACGCCGATGGTGGCGGACGCCGGGCACGCCGAAGGCCGGGCACGCCGGAGGCCGGCGACCACTCGGGTCGCCGGCCTCCGGTCCGTGCGATCGGGACGCTCACACGTCCAGCGACTGCCGGTAGTGCTGTCTCAGCGCTGCTTCCACCGCGGGAAGGCGCTCGCACCGGCGTAACGGCCGGCGTCGTCCAGCTCCTCCTCGATGCGGAGCAGCTGGTTGTACTTGTTGATCCGCTCGCCGCGCGCCGGGGCGCCCGTCTTGATCTGACCGCCGTTGATCGCCACAGACAGGTCCGCGATCGTCGTGTCCTCGGTCTCACCCGAACGGTGCGAGACCATCGCGGTGTAGCCGTTGCGCTGCGCGAGCGTCACCGCGTCGAGGGTCTCGGTCAGCGTTCCGATCTGGTTCAGCTTGACGAGCAGCGAGTTCGCCGACTTGAGCTGGATGCCCTTGGCCAGGCGGATCGGGTTCGTGACGAACAGGTCGTCGCCGACGATCTGCACCTTGTCGCCGATCTCGGAGACCAGGCGGGTCCAGGCGCTCCACTCGTCCTCGGACAGCGGGTCCTCGATGGAGACCAGCGGGTAGTCGGAGACGAGCTGCGCGTAGTACGCGATGAGCTCGTCGGTCGACGTCGCCTTGCCCTCGAACTGGTAGGCACCGTCCTTGAAGAACTCCGTGGCCGCGACGTCGAGCGCGAGGCCAACATCCTTGCCCGGGGTGAAGCCGGCCTTCTCGATCGCGACGAGGATCAGGTCCAGCGCCGCGCGGTTGCTCGACAGGTTCGGGGCGAAGCCGCCCTCGTCGCCGAGACCGGTGCTCAGGCCCTGGGCCTTGAGCACGGACTTCAGGGAGTGGTAGACCTCGGCGCCGGTACGCAGTGCCTCACGGAACGACGTGGCGCCGATCGGAGCGACCATGAACTCCTGGATGTCGACGTTGGAGTCGGCGTGCGACCCACCGTTGAGGATGTTCATCATCGGGACGGGCAGGACGTGCGCGTTCGGTCCGCCGATGTAGCGGAAGAGCGGCAGGTCGACCGAGTCGGCCGCGGCCTTCGCGACGGCGAGCGAGACGCCGAGGATCGCGTTGGCGCCGAGCTTGCCCTTGTTGGGGGTCGCGTCGAGATCAATCAGCGCTTGGTCGACAAGCCGCTGCTCGGTCGCCTCGAAGCCGATGAGCTCGGGTGCGATCTCGTCGATGACAGCGTTGACCGCGTCCTCGACGCCCTTGCCCAGGTAGCGGGACTTGTCGCCGTCACGACGCTCGACGGCTTCGAATGCTCCGGTCGACGCGCCCGAGGGGACAGCCGCGCGGGCAATGGTGCCGTCGTCGAGTGCTACCTCGACCTCGACAGTGGGGTTGCCGCGAGAATCCAAGATCTCGCGGGCGCCGACGGCCTCGATGCTGGCCATGGTGCTCCTTCGACAGGCGGGTGGGTTTGCGACCTCAGCGTAACCGTGTGCAGGTGAGGACGTGATGGGACCTTTGGCAGCCAGCGTCAGCCGACGTAGGACTTGACCCCGGCAAGGATCTGCGCAAGGCCCTTCTTGGCGTCCGCGAGGAACATGCCCGTCTTCGGGTCGCCGTACAGCTCGTTGTCCAGACCCGCGTAGCCGTGGCCCAGCGAGCGCTTGATCACGATGATCGAGCGCGCATGGTCGACGTTGAGGATCGGCATTCCCGAGATGGCGTTGCCGGTCCGGCGGGCTGCCGGGTTCGTCACGTCGTTCGCGCCGACGACGAGGGCGACGTCGGCCGTGTCGAACTCCGGGTTGACCTCGTCCATCTCCTTGAGCTGGTCGTAGGGCACGTCGGCCTCCGCGAGGAGCACGTTCATGTGCCCCGGCATGCGGCCTGCGACCGGGTGGATCGCGTAGTACACGGTGACCCCGCGGTCGGTGAGCAGCTTGCCGAGCTCACCGCACTCGCGCTGCGCCTGCGCGGCCGCAAGGCCGTACCCGGGCACGATGATGACCTTCTGGGCGTAGGCGAGCTGGATGGCGACGTCGTCCGCGCTGACCTTGCGGACCTCGACCCCGGCCATCACGTTGCTCGCGCCGGCGTCTGTCGCGCTCGTGTCACCGGTGCCGAAGCCGCCGACCATGATCGACATGACCGAGCGGTTCATGGCCTCGGCCATCTGCTGGGTCAGGATCGTTCCGGAGGCACCGACGAGCGCGCCCGCGATGATCATGATCTGGTTGTCGACCACGAACCCGGCCATCGCGACTGCCAGGCCGGTGAACGCGTTGAGCAGCGAGACCACGACCGGCATGTCCGCGCCGCCGATCGGCAGCACCATGAGGACGCCGAACGCGAGAGCCGCGACCACGACGAGCCACAGCAGCCACGCGCTGGGGTTCGAGACGACCACGACGCCGCCGCCGACTGCGACGGCGGCCGCGACGATGCTCGCGAGGCGCGACCCCCCGAACTTGATCGGCGCACCCGAGACCCAGCCCTGGAGCTTGCCCGCTGCGATGAGCGAGCCGGAGAACGTCACCGAGCCGATGATCACGTCGAGCACGACGGGCACCGACACGCCCGCGGTCAGCGCACCGTCGGCGTTCAGCCGCACGAAGTCGACGACACCCACGACCGCGGCCGCGCCACCGCCGACCGCGTTGAACAGCGAGACGAGCTGCGGGATCGCGGTCATCTTGACTCGGCGCGCACCGATCATCCCGCTGGCCGACCCGATGAGCGTGCCCACGACCAGCGCGACCGCGGCGATCGGGACGATGCTGCCGTGGCCCTGACCCGCGACGATGAGCACGACGGTCGCGACGACCGCGCACGCCATCCCGGAGGCCGAGAGCAGGTTGCCCCGCCGCGCCGTCACGGGCGAACGCATGAAGTGCAGCCCGAGCACGAAGGTCACGGCTGCGAGCAGGTAGACGACCCGGATGACCGTGTCGAGCAGGGGAAGGGTGTTGCCGCTCATCGCACGTCTCCGTCGTGGGTCGCCGCAGCAGGAGCGGCCACGGGGGCCGGCTTCGGCTTGGTCCTGAACATCTCGAGCATCCGGTCGGTGACCACGTAGCCGCCCACGACGTTCATGGCAGCGAAGGCCGCCGCGACGAAGGTCAGGACGTACGCGGCGGGTGTGTCGGCGACGGCGGCGATGAGGATCGCGCCGACGAGGACGACGCCGTGGATCGAGTTGGCGCCCGACATCATCGGCGTGTGCAGGGTCGCGGGGATCTTGCTGATGACCTCGAACCCGACGAGCAGAGCGAGCACGAACAGAGCCAGGTTGCTGAGCAGCTGGGCGCTCATCTCACTCCCCTTCCGGACGGGTATCGGGTGCGGCGTCCGCTGCGGCAACAACCGCCGCGGGGGCGACGTCGGCAGGGGCGACCTCGGTGGAGGGCGCCACGGCAGGGCGCACCCACACCGCGTCCACGACCTCGTCGGTGGGGTCGAGGTCGACGGCGCCGTCGCGCACGACGGCGGTCAGGAGCGCCGCGACGTTGCGCGCGTAGGCGGCGGAGGCGCCGGTGGGCATCTGGGCAGGCAGGTTGCCCGCGCCGATCACGGTGACGCCGTTGGCGGTGACGATTCGCTCGTCGGGGACCGAACCGTCGACGTTGCCGCCGAGCGAGCTGGCACCGAGGTCGACGACGACGGAGCCGGGTGCCATCCCGGCGAGCGTCTCGGCCGTGACGAGGACCGGCGGGCGAGCGCCCGGGACCTGGGCGGTCGTGATGACGATGTCGAATGCGCGCATCTTCGCCGAGAGCTCGGCCTGCTGGGCCGCCCGCTCGTCGGGTGTCAGCGCACGGGCGTAGCCACCCTCGGAGGCCACGTTCACCGTGGTCGCCAGGAAGCTCGCACCGAGCGACTTGACCTCCTCGCGCGCGGCCTCGCGGACGTCGTATCCGGTGACCTGCGCACCGAGCCGGCGCGCGGTGCCGATGGCCTGCAAGCCCGCAACTCCCGCGCCGAGCACGAGCACCTTCGCGGGCCGTGCCGTACCGGCCGCGGT
The DNA here is from genome assembly GCA_012927595.1 of Cellulomonas sp. Classification (GTDB taxonomy): domain Bacteria; phylum Actinomycetota; class Actinomycetes; order Actinomycetales; family Cellulomonadaceae; genus Cellulomonas_A. The sequence continues at coordinate 5,439 of JABBOW010000111.1, read as the reverse complement.
GATCATCATGGGGAAGTAGCGGGCGAACGCCTCGGCTGCGACCACTGCCGCGCGATAGCCGGCCACAGACGCCTGCGAGCTGAGCGCGTCCATCGTCTGGGCCCGCGGCAGGGTGCGCGGCAGGAGGTCGAGCGAGAGGACGACGACACCGCGCGCCACGAGCTCATCGAGCCCGGCGCGCCCCGTGCCGCGGGCGTCGAGCAGGCCGACGAGCACCTGTCCGGGACGCAGTCGGGCAAGGATCTCTGGTTCGGGTCGGCGGACGGCCAGGAGCACGTCCGCGGCGTCGAGCACAGACTCGAGGGTGTCGGTCTTGGCTCCGGCGGCGACGTACTCGTCGTCCGGGTAGAAGGCACCTGACCCGGCGCCCGCCTCGATCAGGACATCGAACCCGCCTGCGACGAGTCGGGTGACGGTGTCGGGGACAAGTGCGACGCGCCTCTCCCCGTGCCCCCTCTCGGTGAGCGCTGCAACCGTCAGTGTGGCCGTCATCGGTCCTCGCTTCGTCGCTCGGTCCTCGGAGCAGCCGTCGGCTCTCCAGTTGACATGGTGGCGACCGTGTCAGGTCGACTTGCCGGACCTTGGTCCCGCACGTCCTGCTCAGCGGCTCGCACACTTGCTTCGACGGCCCGGACGGCGGCGCGCAGAGCCGACTCGGCATCGACGCCGACCGCGTCCGCGGCCACCACCAGCTCGAGCAGCCGACGACCTACCGCGGCCTCGGTCCACTCCATGGCCCCCGCGCTGTGCGCATCTTCATTCCATGGTAGCGGGGTCACCTGAGCGAGGTCACCACCCGCCGGGATCCCGGCCCGGCGTGCCCGCGCCAGCACCTTCTGCCCGCGCGCGAGCGCCCCCTGGGCGGCCGGGATGCCGTCGAGCACCGACGTGCGCTGCTTCTCGTGACCCTTGATCCGATCCCACTGCACGTGCAGGTCTTCGAGGGAAGCACCGGGCTCGGCGGCGGCGACGCGGTCGAAGACGTGCGGGTGCCGGCGCACGAGCTTCGCGGTGATCGTGCGCGCGACGTCATCAAGGTCGAAAGGATCGGTCGGGGAGTCCTGAGCGATCCGCGCGTGGAACACGACCTGCAGCAGGAGGTCGCCGAGCTCCTCACGCATCGCTGCGCGGTCGCCGGACTCGATCGCCTCAGCGACCTCGTACGCCTCCTCGAGCGCGTACGGCACCAGCGAGGCGTGCGTCTGGCGTGCGTCCCACGGGCACCCGCCGGGCGAGCGCAGGCGGTCCATGACGTCGACGAGGGCCTGAACGCCCTCGCCGGGGATGTGCGTTGCGGGGCTCAACCGGCTGTCGGTGCGACGAGCCACGGGTGGACCGTGTCGGTGATCGTGGCGCCGTCGGCGAGCGTCCCGAACCTCGGGCTGACCTCGATCCGCTGCGCCGCGAGCCGGGTCTGCAGCTCCGGGAGGTCCGTCTTGGCAGTCGCGAGGCCCTGGAGGGCCGTCGTGGCCATGCGGTCGCGCTCGACGGCGAGCGACGGGGCGGAGTAGGTGCGCTCGCCGACGGCAGGGACGTGGGTGGGGATGGCGGAGAGCGCGTCGGCCGCCTGCTGGTCGTTCACCCCGACGCCCTTCTCGGCCGCGAAGGCCGCCACCGTGCGCTCGTGGATGAGGACCTGCAGCACCGCGGTGGGCGTCACGCCCTGGTAGAGCGGAGCGAGCTCGGTCGTCGCGGTCTGCACATCGGCCGCCGAGATGGCCGTCCCGTCCACGACCGCGGCAGCACCAGGCTGCCCCGAGCACCCGGCCAGCGCCGCGACCGCCATGAGCGCACCGACGACGACGAGTGCCCGCACCCGGACCTGCCTACCTGTACGCCACTGCACCACCGACACCTGCGACCTCCTGCGTCAACGCTTCGAGCACTGCACCCATCGTAGGCGCACCACTCACCGGTTCCCGGCGCGCGCACCGGTGCCGACCTGCGCGGCGGCCGACACGTCGCCGAGGACGACGGCGTCGATCAGCTGGCGTGCCCAGGCGAGCAGCTGCGCTCCGTGCAGGGCCCTACCGCCGATGCGCGCCGTGGTCGGGAACGGCACGAGCATCGTGCGGATCGCCGGCTTCAGGACGGTGCCGGGGTACAGCCGCTTGAGCCGCAGCTGCGCCGACTCGGGCAGGTCGACGGGCGCGAACCGCACGAACTTGCCCTGGGCCGTCACGTCGGTCAGCCCGGCCGAGCGGACGTGGATCCTGAACTCGGCGACCTCGAAGAGGTTCGACACCGCGTCGGGCACCGGGCCGTACCGGTCGACCAGCTCGGCGTGGACCTCCCTGAGCACCGCGGCGTCGGGGGCTGCTGCGATCTTGCGGTACGCCTCGAGGCGCAGACGCTCGTGCGCGATGTAGTCGTGCGGCAGGTGTGCGTCGACAGGAAGCTCGATCGTGACGTCGGGCAGCTCCTCGGGCGTCTCGCCGCGGAAGTTCAGCACGGCTTCGCCGACCATCCGGATGTAGAGGTCGAACCCGACCCCCTCGATGTGCCCCGACTGCTCGCCGCCGAGCAGGTTGCCCGCGCCGCGGATCTCGAGGTCCTTCATCGCGATCGCTATGCCCGCACCGAGATCGGTGTTGGCGGCCATCGTCGCGAGCCGGTCGTGCGCGGTCTCCGTCAGGGGCCGCTCGGGCGGGTAGAGAAGGTACGCATACGCGCGCTCACGACCGCGGCCCACGCGCCCGCGCAGCTGGTGCAGCTGGGACAGGCCGAGCAGGTCGGCGCGCTCGAGGATCAGGGTGTTGGCGTTGGAGATGTCGAGGCCGGTCTCGACGATCGTCGTGCAGACGAGCACGTCGAACCGTTTCTCCCAGAAGTCGCCGATGACCCGCTCGAGCCGGTGCTCGGGCATCTTGCCGTGGCCGACGGCAACGCGCGCCTCCGGGACGAGCTCCGCGAGCCGGCCCGCGACGCGCTCGATCGACTCGACCCGGTTGTGCACGTAGAACACCTGGCCCTCGCGGAGCAGCTCGCGCCGGATGGCCGCGGTGATCTGCCGCTCCTCGTAGGGCCCGACGAACGTGAGCACCGGGTGGCGCTCCTCGGGCGGCGTCGCGAGCGTCGACATCTCGCGGATGCCCGTCACCGCCATCTCGAGCGTGCGCGGGATCGGCGTGGCGCTCATCGCGAGGACGTCGACGTTGGTCCGCAGCGCCTTGAGCGTCTCCTTGTGCTCGACGCCGAACCGTTGCTCCTCGTCGATCACGACGAGTCCGAGGTCCTTGAAGTGCACATCACCGGTGATCAGCCGGTGCGTGCCGATGACGACGTCGATGCTGCCGTCCGCGAGCCCCGCCGCGACCTCCTTGCTCTCGGCCGGGGACTGGAACCGCGAGAGCGCCTTCACCGTCACGGGGAACGCCGCATAGCGGTCGCTGAACGTGTCGAGGTGCTGCTGCACGAGCAGCGTCGTCGGCACGAGGACCGCGACCTGCTTGCCGTCCTGGACGGCCTTGAACGCTGCGCGCACGGCGATCTCGGTCTTGCCGTAGCCGACGTCGCCGCAGATCAGCCGGTCCATCGGGACGGGCTTCTCCATGTCGGCCTTGACCTCGTCGATCGTGACCAGCTGGTCGGGCGTCTCGACGTACGCGAACGCGTCCTCGAGCTCCCGTTGCCACGGCGTGTCGGCGGAGAACGCGTAGCCGGGGGTCGCCATGCGCGCGGAGTACAGCCGGATGAGCTCGGCCGCGATCTCCTTGACGGCCTTCTGGGCGCGGCCCTTCGTCTTGGCCCAGTCACCGCCGCCCATGCGGTTGAGGCTCGGCGCCTCCCCACCGACGTACTTGGTGACCTGGTCGAGCTGGTCGGTCGGCACGTAGAGCCGGTCCCCGGGCTGGCCGCGCTTGGACGAGGCGTACTCGATGACGAGATACTCGCGCGTCGCCGCGGAGGCTCCCGAGCCGATCGTGCGGGACGCGAGCTCGACGAACCGGCCGACGCCGTGCTGCTCGTGCACGACGAAGTCGCCGGGGCGCAGCGCGAGCGGGTCGACGACGTTGCGCCGACGGCTCGGCATCGTGCGCATGTCGCGCGTCGAGGAGCCGGCCCGTCCCGTGATGTCGGACTCCGAGAACACCGCGAGGTGCAGGCCCTCGGCGACGAAGCCGGGCCCGACCGAGCCGGGCACGACCAGGACGACGCCGCCCTCGAGCTCGCCGTGGAGCGACGTGACCAGGCGGGCCGGCACATCGGCGGCCTTGAGCTGCTCGGCCATGCGCTGCGCCTGGCCGTGCCCCTCGGTCGCGAGCACGAGCCGCCACCCCGCCTGCTGGAGCCCTCGCACGTCGGAGATCGCCCGGGCGACCTCGCCGCGGTACCGCTCGACGTCGCGCGCGGCGACCACGAGCGTCTCGACGTCACCCGACACGTGCCCGACGAGGTCCGCTCCCCCCACGGCGTCGGCCGACGCGGCACTCTCGGCGGCCTCGGCGTCGAGCGTGAACGGGCTGAGCGTCCACCAGCCGAGCCCCCGCACGGCCGCGAGCGCACGCACCTCGGCGAACGAGGCGAACGACGCCGCGGACAGGTCGATCGGCGTCGAACCCCCGGCTGCTGCGGAGGTCCACGCCGCCGCGAGGAACTCCTCGGTCGTGGCGACCAGGTCGTGCGCGCGACGCCGCACCCGTTCGGGGTCGACCAGGACGAGGACCGAGTCCGGTCGCACGAGGTCGAGCACGGGGACCATCTCGTCGACGAGCGCGGGCGCGAGCGACTCCATGCCCTCTACCGGGATGCCCGCGCTCATCTTGTCGAGCATCTCGACAGCGCCCGGCAGCTGCGTGACGAGCTCGGCGGCCCGCTCGCGCACCGCGTCGGTGAGCAGCAGCTCGCGGCACGGCGGCGCCCACAGCCCGTGCGTCGCGACCTCGAGGCTGCGCTGGTCGGCGACCGAGAACCACCGGATCTCCTCGACGTCCTCGCCCCAGAACTCGATCCGCAGCGGGTGGTCCTCGATCGGCGGGAACACGTCGAGGATGCCGCCCCGCACGGCGAACTCCCCGCGCTTCTCGACCATGTCCACGCGCGAGTACGCGGCGCCGACCAGCCGGTCGGCCACGTCGGTCAGGTCGACCCGGTCGCCGACCGCGAGCGCGACCGGCACGAGCTCGCCGAGGCCGCCGACGACCGGCTGCAGCAGCGCGCGGACCGGCATCACGAGCACGCGGATCTCGCCGGTCATGCCGGCGTCGGCGGTCGGGTGCGCGAGCCGACGGAACACTGCGAGCCGTCGCGCGACCGTGTCGCTGCGAGGGGACAGCCGCTCGTGCGGGAGCGTCTCCCACGACGGCAGCACCGCGACCTCGTCGTCGGGCAGGTAGCCCCGCAGCGCGGCCGCGAGCTCATCGGCGTCGCGTCCGGTCGCCGTCACCACGACGAGCGGGCGACGGGCCGAGAGCGCGGCGAGCAGGGGCGGGCGCACCC
>JABBOW010000217.1 GCA_012927595.1 Cellulomonas sp. | reverse complement strand
CGTACACGGCCGCGGACGACGAGAACACGAGTTGGTCGGCGCCCGCGAGCGCCATCGCCGCGATGACGTTCGCTGTCCCGCCGACGTTCTGCTGGTAGTACCAGGCGGGTCGAGCCATCGACTCGTCGACCCGCTTGCGTGCGGCGAGGTGGACCACTCGGCGCACCTGTGCCGCCGCCATCGCCTCGGCCAGCACGTCGACCGCGCGAGAGTCGGCCACGTCGACCACGACGAGGGAGGCGTCGCCGATGCGTGCGGCGGCGCCCGTCGACAGGTCGTCCGCGACGACGACGCGCTCGCCCGCGGCCTGGAGGAGCCGCACGACGTGGGCCCCGATGTAGCCGGCTCCGCCGGTGACGAGTGTGGACATGCGCGCAGACTAGCGACGCGAACGGTGCAGGCGCTTGTCCCAGCCGCTCACGCGCCGAGACCGCACGTGCGCCCTGGCCCGGTGGGGCCGGGCGGACGCACGTGCGGTCTCGGTGGCGCGCCGGTCTTCAGATGCCCAGCGCCGCCTTGATGGGGCCGAGCGTGAAGTAGAAGACGAACAGGACCGCGGCAGTCCACATGAGCGGGTGGATCGCCTTGATCTTGCCGACCGCGACCTTGATGACGACGAACGCGATGAAGCCCGCGCCGATGCCTGCGGTGATCGAGTAGGTGAACGGCATCAGGATGATCGTGAGGAACGCGGGGATCGCGACCTCGTAGTTCTTCCAGTCGATCCCGGACACCTGCATGACCATGAGGAAGCCGACGACGACGAGCGCCGGGGTGGCCGCCTCGAACGGCACCAGGTTGACCAGCGGCGACAGGAACGTCGCTAGCAGGAACGCGATACCGGTCACGACCGACGCGAGACCGGTGCGAGCGCCGTCACCGACACCCGCCGCCGACTCGATGTAGCTCGTGTTCGACGAGACGCTGCCCATGCCGCCGGCCGCCGCAGCGATCGAGTCGACGATGAGGATCTGCTGAGAGCCCACGGGGTTGCCCTCGTCGTCGAGCAGACCGGCCTCGCCGCCGACCGCGACCATCGTGCCCATCGTGTCGAAGAAGTCGGCGAGCATGATCGCAAACACGAGGAGCGCGACCGCGAGGACCCCGATCTTGCCGAACGCACCGAAGAGCGAGAAGTGCCCGATGAGCGAGAAGTCGGGGACCGAGACGACGGAACCGGAGATGTGCGGGACGTTGAGCTCCCAGCCGGTCGGCTTGACCACCGCGCCGCTGCCGTCCTTCATCGAACCGACCTTGCCGACCGCCTCGACGATGAGCGCGAGGACCGTCGAGCTGAGGATCGCGATGAGGATCGCGCCCTTGACCTTGCGCACCATGAGGATGATCGCGAGGAGCAGGCCGACCACGAACACGAGGAGCGGCCAGCCCGCCAAGGACCCGCTGATGCCGAGCTCGACCGGCGTGGCCTTGCTCGCAGGGATCCGGACGAACCCGGAGTCGACAAGGCCGATGAACGCGATGAACAGGCCGATGCCGACGCTGATGGCCGTCTTGATCTCCATCGGGACGGCCTTGAACACGGCCCGCCGGAACCCGGTGAGCACGAGGACAAGGATGATCAAGCCCTCGATCACGACGATGCCCATCGCGTCGGGCCACGTCATGCCCGGCAGGGCAGCGACCGAGTAGGCGACCACTGCGTTGAGACCGAGCCCTGCGGCGAGCGCGATCGGGAAGTTCGCGACCGTCCCCATCAGGATCGTCAGGAGGCCCGCGATGAGGGCCGTCGCCGCAGCGATGATCCCGAGGTTCGGGGCGTCGCCGCCGCCGAGGAACTTGCCTGTGCCGTCCTGGACGTAGCCCAGGATGATCGGGTTGAGCACGATGATGTAGCTCATCGTGAAGAAGGTCACGAGGCCGCCGCGGACCTCGGCACCGATCGAGGAACCACGCTCGGTGATCTTGAAATATCGGTCGACGGCGTTGCGAGGAACTGCCGTCACTGTGCGGGGGGGGGTTGTCGCCATGGCGCGCATGATCGCAGAGTCGGCACCCGTCGCACACACGTTGTCCACGTGTTGTGCAACCTGCTCTCGAGATGCGCGCGCAGGTTCCGTCGATGCAACGGCGGGAGTCTGGCGGTGTGTCAGGGAATCAGCAGCGAGAACTGCCCGGGGCCATAACCCGCCACGTCCACACCGAGGTCGCAGCGACGCACGAAAGTCAGGATCCACTGCGCGACGTCTGCAGGGATCAGGTCTCCCGGCGCGTACACGGCGTCGAGCCGCACGTGCTGGGCGCCCTCGACGTTGAACAGCGACGCCATGATGTTGAGGATCTCGGCCGCGTTGTCCCGGATGTTGTCCGGCAGCAACCCGTTGCTGATCGCGCTCTCGGCAGCACGCGTCGGCAGCAGGGCGATCGCAGCGCCCGTCCGCGAGGCCAGGTCGATGTCGAGCAGCACGAGTGCGGCCAGCCGCACGTTCCGGTCGACGTACACGCCGACCATGGCGCCGAAGTCGACGTCGGGGTCGACCATCGGTCCACCGGTGGTGACCTGGACGTCCCGGCCGAGCAGGTCTGCGAGCAGGTCGCGAACATCCTTCGCTGCGGGCAGGTGCGTGCCCTCGCTCATGCGAGCACCGGCTCGATCGCGTCGCGGAACGACTCGGCCGTGAAGGGCTTCGCGATGAGGAACAGCGCGCCGGCCTGCTCGGCCGCCTCCCGCATCTCACCGGAGCCCTCGGACGTCACGAACGCGAACGGCGTCCCGTAGCCCTCCGAACGCATCGCGCCCAGCAGCTCGATGCCGGTCATGTTGGGCATGTTCCAGTCGGACAGCACGAGGTCGGGCTCGTCGGCCCGGACGGCAGCCAGTGCCTCGACACCGTCCGACGCCTCCCGGACGTCCCAGTCGTAGCCGGCCTGGCGCAGTGTCCTGATGACGATCTGCCGCATGACGCGACTGTCGTCCGCGACGAGTACTCGCAGCATGGTGATCCCCTTCTACCCGAACATCCAGATTGACACGATGATGAGGTGGCCGCGCCACGCGAGATCCAAGCCTTCCATGGGCACCGCCCAGACGACCTCGGGCAGGCAGTTCGCAACCGACGGGAGCCCGAGCGTGCCGGATGCCGGCAGCAGCGCCTTGAAGTTGCCGCCGACCACGTTGACGAGCTCGCCGTACGCGTCGACGAGATCCTCCATGCCGACCTCCTCGTGCGCGTCCATGCGGAGCAGCGCACGCGTCAGGTCGTAGGCCACGGGTCGCGACGTCGTCATCGCGGCACGGCCCGTCCAGCCGCCGTGCGTGTCGACCCATCCCACGATCGGGTCGACGATCGCCGGCACCTCGCCGATCCAGGGCTGCAGCGGGCCGACGTCGCCGTCGACCATGGCCGAGAAGACCTGCTCGGCGATCGAGTACATCTGGTCAACAGCAGTGGCGCTCATGCCGGCTCCTCGCTCCCGAGAAGACCGAGGAGCTCGAGCTTGTCCCGGATGCTCTCGGGGGTGAACGGCTTGATCAGATACTCATGTGCACCGGCGGCGAGAGCGCGGACGATCTGCCTGGTCTCGCTCTCGGTCGTCACCATCATGAGAGTGATCTGGCGTCGGTCCGGGTTCGACCGGACGCGGGTCACGAACTCGATGCCATCCATGACCGGCATGTTCCAGTCGATGCAGGCCAGGTCGACCTCGAGCCCGTCGTCCAGCAGGTCGAGGGCCTCCTGGCCGTCGCCGGCCTGGTGGACCTCGAACCCGAGCGGTTCCAGCAGGGCGCCGACGATCCGGCGCATCGTGCGCGAGTCGTCGATGACGAGAGCCTTCATCGGTGAGCTCCTTGGCGCGGGATGATCGGGAAGGCGGACGTGCCACCCAGGGGAAGTGATCCCGAGTGGATGAACGGGCTCGTCTGCGCGGGCGAGACCCGGGAGACAGGCCGGTACACCGACCCACGTGCGACCGGGATACGGTCCCAGTCGTCGTCGATCCCGAGCGTCGACTCCGCGGCACCCAGGATCAGGAACCCGTCGGGACGCAGCACCCGGCGGACCCGCTCGAGGATCGCCCGCTTGGTGGGGAGGTCGAAGTAGATCAGGACGTTGCGCAGGAACACCACATCGAACGGTGCACCGGCCGGGGCGGCGTCGAGCAGGTTGTGCCGAGCGAACGTCACGGCTCGCTGGATGGTGTCGGAAACCTTCCACTCAGCGCCCGAGCGCTGCAGGTGACGCACGAGCATCGCCGCGGGCAGTCCACGGTTCACCTCGAGCTGTGAGTACCTGCCGGCACGACCGCGCTCGAGCACCTGGGTCGAGAGATCGGTCGCGAGGACCTCGACCGGCGTGCCCGGCAGGACGTCCGTGAGCGTCATGACGATGGAGTACGCCTCCTGGCCCGTCGAGCAGGCCGCCGACCAGAGGCGCAGCCGATCGATCCTGCCGCGCTCGGATGCGAACGCGGGGACGACGTGCGTTCGCAGGGCGTCGAATGGCGCCGCGTCACGGAACCAGGACGTCTCGTTGGTCGTGAGAGCCTCGACCACCTCCTCGTAGTCCGCCTCCCGGCGCGCGAACCGGACCCGGCGCACGTACTCGTCGACACCGATCCCGGCCTCCCGAGCGAGCGGTGCAAGACGGCTCTCGACGAGATACTCCTTGCCTCGCTCGAGCTGGATCGCGCTGCGGCGTCGCACGAGGTCGGCGACGAAGTCGAACGAGTCGCTCGTGAGAGTCACGGTCGCACCCCCCCTGTGGATGCCGCCGCGCGCGGAGCCGCGAGCGCCCCCCGCACGAGCGCCTCGACGGTGTGCGGGACGTCGGCGATGGGCAGGACCCGATGGGCGAGGCCGGCTGCGGCAACCGCACCGGGCATGCCCCACACGACGCTGGTGGCCTCGTCCTGCACGACGACCGTCCCACCGGCGGTCACGACGGCCTCACAACCGTTGCGACCGTCCGCGCCCATGCCGGTCAGGACGACCGCGAGCAGGTCGCCGCCGAGCACGCCGACCGCGGAGCGGAACAGGACGTCGACCGAGGGGCGGCAGAAGTTCACCGGCGGGGAGTCAGTGAGGATGATCCGCACCCCTGCACCGGACCGGCGCAGCTCGAGGTGGCGGTCGCCCGGCGCGATGTACACGTGACCCGGCACCAGCTCCTCGCCCCCGGCGCACTCGACCACCGTCGACGGACCCATCCGGTCGAGCCGGGCGGCGAGCTGGCGCGTGAAGACCGGTGGCATGTGTTGCACGATCAGCAGAGGCACGGGTAGCGGGGCGGACAGGCCTGCGACGAAGCGCGAGAGGGCTTCGGGGCCACCCGTCGACGACCCGAGGATGACAGCGCGGACCGCATGCGGTGCGGGCTCCGCCCGGAGGGCAACCGGGAGCCGGTGCGCACCGGCGGGAACACGCGCGATCCCGGCCGCCCGCGGAGGCGCGCCGGGCATCTGGTTCTGCAACGCGTTCGCGTACCCCAGCCGGACGCGCGGCACCAGGGCCTTGATCTTGGGCAGGAGCTGCCCGGCGACCTGCGCGAGGGACTCCTGCAGGCTGCCTGTGTTCGAGGGCTTCGTGACGTAGTCGCTGGCCCCCGCGACGAGTGCGTCGAGCGTGGCCTCGGCCCCGCGCTCCGTGAGAGTCGAGAACATGATGATCGGGATGCGGTGACCCGCACGCCTCAGCTCGCGGACCGCCTCGATGCCGTTCATCTCCGGCATCTCGACGTCCATCGTCACGAGGTCGGGTGCGAGCTGCGCAACCTTGGCGAGCGCGAGCCGTCCGTTGGCGGCTGAGCCCACCACCTCGATCGCGGGGTCCACCGAGAGCGCGTCTGTGACGAGTCGGCGTACGACGACGGAGTCGTCCACCACGAGCACCCGGATCCGCCCGGTGCGCGACCCAGCGCCGTCGGGCGTCATGGTGCGACTGCTCACGTGGTTGCTCCTCTGGTGCGGTAGCGATCTGCCGTGCCTATCGGCCGCGGCGCTCCGAATTGAACTGGTCCGGACAGGCCGGCGAGCTCGGAGACCGAGTCGCCCATCTGACCCGGCAGGTGCGCGGAGGCGTCGGCAGACGTGGCGACCTCAGTGATGTTCGACGCGATCTCACTGGACCCCGTGGCAGCCTCCTGCGCGTCACGGAACTTGCGCCACGTGGTGTAGCTGGCCGGGAAGTCGTTCGCGGCCGAGGTCTGCACCGCGGCGATCTGCGCGGCGATCATGCGAGCGGTCAGGCCGCAACGGCCTGGTCGACGTCGAGGATCAGCAGAAGCGTCGACTCGAGCTTGTAAGCGCCGGTGATGAGCCTGCGTAGCCCGACGTCGAGCGTGTCGGGCGGTACCTCGAACCGCTCCGGTCCGACCTCCAAGACGTCGCCGATCTCATCGACCAGGAGGCTCACGGGCTCGCCGTCGACCTGGACGACGACCATCATCGGTTCGGCGTCGGCCGCGAGCGGAGGCACCCCGAGACGCGGCCGCAGGTCGATCGTCAGCACGACCTGGCCGCGCAGGTTCACGAGGCCTGCCACGTCGATCGGCGCGAGCGGTACCCGCGTCCGGGTGTGTGCGCGGAGCGCCTCCTGGACGCGGGTCACGTCCACCCCGTACAGGGCACCGCCGAGCGTGAAGGTCACGTACTGGGTCATCGCACTGCTCCCACGAGGTCGAAGCGGCTGCCGGCACCGGTGAGGCCGGCCTCAGGGACGACCGCAGAGGTGTCGGCCCGCACGTCGTAGAACGTCGGGTCCGCGGCGAGGACAGCTCCGCGGACGTCGAGCAGCTCGGTCACGTGCCCGTCGATCACGGTCGAGCCCACGAGGCCCGAGTCCTCGATGTCGGAGTGCTGCGAACCGTCATCCTCCACGATGTCGAGGATCTCCGCGACGACGAAGGCGACGCTGCGGCCGGCCTCGAGGTAGACGACGAGCAGCAGCTCGTCGCTCGGGTCCGACATCGAGCCGTACCCGCCGAGCAGCCGGTCGAGCCGGACGAGCGGAAGGATCGTGCCGCGGTACTGCACGACCTCACGCCCACCGACCAGCTCGACGTCGGCGAGCCGGACGTGCTCGAGCCGCGCCACCGAGGCCAGCGGCATAGCGACCCTGCGGTCGCCGCCGAGACCGACGACGAGCACCTGCTCGAGCGTGACCGTCTTCGCGACGTCCACGGCGGCGCGAGCGCGACGCAGTTCGATGTCGCTCGTGAGCGCGCGCCTGGAGATCGTCTGCACGTCGAGGATGAGCGCGACGCGGCCGTCCCCGAGCACCGTGGCACCCGCGTACACCCCGAGGGTCTTCAGCCGTGACGACAGCGGCTTGACCACGATCTCCTCGGTGTTGAGCACGCGGTCCACAAGCAGGCCGAAGCGCTGCTGGTCCGCCTGCACGACCGCGATGACCTGGCTGCCCGACCGCGCCGGACGTCCCGCGGCGCCGACCGGTCCGTCGACCCGCAGCACCGCCGCGAGCGAGACGAGCGGGAGCAGCTCGCCGCGAAGCCGGTACACCGGCGCGGCCTGCACGTACTCGATCGCCGAGCCTTTGCGCTGCGAGTCGAGCGCGACGAGCTCGAGCAGGTTGACCTGCGGCACCGCGTACAGGTCGCCCGCGCACTCGACGGTCAGCGCAGGCATGATCGCGAGCGTCAGCGGGATGCGCAGCCGCCAGGCGGTGCCAGCACCGACCGTGGTCTCGACGTCGACGGTCCCGCCGATCCCCTCGATCTTGGTGCGGACCACGTCCATGCCGACACCGCGGCCGGACACGTTGGTGACCGTCTCGGCCAGCGAGAAGCCCGGCAGGAACAGCAGCTGCACGACCTCCGAGGCGCCCATCGCCGCGAGCTCGTCCGCGGTGCGCAGGCCCCGTTGGAGAGCCTTGGCTGCGACCTTCTCGTGATCGATCCCGCGGCCGTCGTCGGCCACCTCGACCACGACCTGCCCACCCTCGTGGAATGCGCGCAGCGTCAGCGCGCCCTTGGCGGGCTTGCCGGCCGCAACCCGCTCGGCGGGGGTTTCGATGCCGTGGTCGACCGCGTTGCGCACGAGGTGCATGAGCGGGTCCTTGACGGCCTCGAGCAGACCGCGGTCGAGCTCGGTGTCGCCGCCGATCATCTCGAGCGCGACCTCGCGCTCGCACTGGGCCGACAGGTCCCGGACGACACGCGGCATCTTCGACCACACGTGTTCGATGGGCTGCATGCGGGTCTTCATGACCCCTTCCTGCAGCTCTCCGGCGATGAGGTTGAGGCGCTGCGCGCTGCGCGAGAGCTCGACGTCATCGGCCCCGGACGCGAGCAGGCTGATCTGGTTGCGCGCCAGGACGAGCTCGCCGACCTGACGCATGAGCGCGTCGAGCAGGCCGACGTCGACCCGGATCGAGGAGTCGGCGCTCGTGCGCGGAGCGGCGACCTCCTCGGGCGCGGCTGCGGGCGCGGTGGCTGCCTGGGGGGTCGAGACCACGGTGGCAGCACGCGGCTCAGGCGCGGGCTCGGGCGCGGGCGCGGCGGATGGTGCGGGCGGAACGACGACCGTGACGGTCGGCGTCGTCGGCTCGATGGGGCCGGACCGCTGGACCGGGACCACAGCGGCCGGCGCAGGTGCGGGTGCAGCCTTGGCCTCACCGGGAACCTGCTCCTGGACGTCGACGATCGCCGCGATGACGTCCTCGACTGCGACCGCGCCCTCGGAGCCGTCGTGGTCGATCGCCGCGAGGATGTCCCGCACGGTGTCGACGAGGCGCAGCAGCACGTCAGTGGTCGCCTGGTCCATCGAACGGCGCCCGTCGCGCAGGTCCACCAGCAGGCTCTCGCCCGCGTGCGTCACCTGCTCGAGGCGGGAGAACGCGAGGAAACCGCTCGTGCCCTTGATCGTATGGATCGTCCTGAAGATGCTGCTCAACAGCTCGCGCGACCCGGGGGTGCTCTCGAGCGCGACCAGGTCCTGGTCGAGCTGGTCGAGGTTCTCGTGACTCTCGACCAAGAACTCGCGGACGATCTCGTCCATGTCCTCCACGCGTGCCTCCCAGCATCCGCGCCGGCGGACCCGGGGCGACACTCAGCCGATCGGCGGCCCGGTCTCGTGCGTGAGGGATTCGGGGGACTGGGGAGTGGAGGGGACGAGGCGGCGTAGCTGCGCGACCGCGTCGTCGTCGACTGCGCTCGCCGCCACGTTGGCTGCCCGCACGGCTTCGAGGACCTCGGCGCGGTGCACGCGCACCTCGCGGGGGGCGTCGATCCCGAGGCGCACCCCGTCGCCCCGCACCTCGATGACGGTGACGACGATGTCGTCGCCGATCATGAGGCGTTCGCCCACTCGACGGCTCAGGACCAGCATGAGGCGACCCTACCTGTCGTGACGCGCGAGGGCGTGACGCGACCTGTGACGCGCGCGGGGTCAGTCCCAACGCACGCCGGGCGCCATGTGCTGGCTCAGTGCGGCGGCCCAGGCGACACCGGTCGCCGGGATCCCGTCGAACCACGCCACCGGCACGCCGAGGTCGAGCACCGTGCCTGGCTGCGTCGTCTCGAACAGACCGCGGACCGCGAGCGCGTCGACGGGACGCTTCGCACCGACGTCGGTGAGCCATCGCGCGCTGTCCCGTGGTTTGGTCCGAGCATCGACGACTCCCCAGACCTGGTGCGGGTCGAACGCGGCGAGCAGCTCGGACGCCTCGGCACGGTCCCGCGCATCGGGACCGACCGCGAGCGCCACGACGCGGATCTGCCCACCGTCAGGGAGCGACCGCCAACGCGCCGCTGCCGACGGATCGGTGATGCGCCGGACACGGCCGGTGGACGCCGGTCCCTCCCCCGCGACGACGAGCGATGCCGGAGCCAGGCGCAGGCGCTCCGCGAGCTGCGCGCCGACCGCTTCCGCGTCGCGGCCCGACCCGACGACCACCACGACCGAACCCGGAGCACGCGGCAGCTCGGGGGCCGTCGGGACGTTCGCGAGCAGAACCGACAACGGCGTCGGCTCCGCGGCCCCTGTGCCCACGAGCATCCGCTCCGGCACCCCGAGGTCACGAAGCGCGGCCCGGTTCGCACCCGTCGGCGCACCAGGTGGCACCGACGCGGCCGCGACCTGCGAGGGCACGAGCGGCTCGAACACCCTCGTGGCCGGCGCCGGTACCTCGACGTCCGCCGTCAGCTCCTGGGCACCCGTCATCGCACGCATCTGCTCAAGGACCGACGCGAACGCGTCGGCTCCGGTCGACACGACGGAGGGGGTTGCG
>JABBOW010000214.1 GCA_012927595.1 Cellulomonas sp. | reverse complement strand
GACCTGCCGCTCGGCTATCCCGACGTGCCCGGGTCCGTCGACGCGGCGCTCGCGATGGTCGATGCCGGCGTGGACATCGTCGAGCTAGGTCTGCCGTACTCCGACCCGGTCATGGACGGTCCGACCATCCAGCATGCCGTCGAGCATGCGCTCGCCGGCGGCGCGCGGGTACGGGAGATCTTCGGGGCGGTGGAGCGGGTGGCCGCGTCCGGCGCGCCCGTGCTGGTCATGACGTACTGGAACCCCGTGCTGCGCTACGGCGTCGGCGCGTTCGCGCGCGACCTCGCTGCCGCCGGCGGTGCAGGGCTGATCACCCCCGACCTGATCCCGGACGAGGCGGGGGAGTGGATCGCCGCGTCCGACACTCACGGGCTCGACCGAGTCTTCCTCGTGGCCCCCAGCTCGACCCCGGAACGGCTCGCCTCGACGTCGGCCGCGTCTCGCGGGTTCGTCTACGCGGCGTCGACCATGGGCGTCACAGGGGAGCGCGGGACCGTGGGGACGCACGCCGAGCAGCTCGTCGCCGACACGCGGGCCGCTGGCGCCGAGCATGTGTGCGTCGGCCTCGGGGTCTCCCGCCCCGCGCAGGCCGCGCAGGTCGCGAGGTACGCCGACGGCGTGATCGTGGGGTCGGCGCTCGTGCGGGCGCTCGTCGAGGCAGACGACCGCGCGTCAGGGCTCGCTGCGCTGACGACGGTGACCGCCGACCTCGCGGCCGGCGTGCGCGGGGCCCGACGTTGACGGGGCCGGCGTTGACGACTCTGGCTGCGCGAGTGGGTGCGCTGACGGTGCCCGCATCGATCCCGAGCCCGTCGCAGGGTGTGTGGTACCTCGGACCCTTCCCGCTGCGGGCGTATGCGTTGGCGATCCTGCTGGGCATCGTCGCCGCAGTGATCCTGACCCGACGGCGTTGGGTCGAGCGCGGCGGGATCGCGGACGACGTCCTCGAGATCGTGTTCTGGGCAGTGCCGTTCGGCATCGTCGGCGGCCGGATCTACCACGTGATCAGCTCTCCCGACAAGTACTTCGGCGCCGGGGGGCACCCGTGGAAGGCCTTCGCCATCTGGGAGGGCGGCCTCGGGATCTGGGGTGCGATCGCCCTGGGCGGGGTCGGCGCCTGGATCGGGTGCCGCCGCCAGGGCGTGCGGCTGCCGGCGTTCGCCGATGCGGTCGCGCCCGGGCTGCTCGTCGCCCAGGCCATCGGCCGGTTGGGCAACTGGTTCAACCAAGAGCTGTTCGGCGGCTCCACCACGCTCCCGTGGGGCCTGCAGATCGACGACGCGCACCTGCCAGCCGGTTACCCCTCCGGGACGCTCTTCCACCCGACGTTCCTGTACGAGCTGGTCTGGAACCTCGCAGCTGCGGCGGTTCTCATCTGGCTCGACCGCCGGTTCAAGCTCGGTCACGGGCGGGTGTTCGCCCTCTACGTCATGCTCTACACGAGCGGGCGGCTGTGGATCGAGCTCATGCGGATCGACCCGGCGCACACCATCGGCGGGTTCCGGCTCAACGTCTGGACCTCCATCGTCGTCGGCCTCGGAGCGCTGGTAGCGTTCGTCGTGGTCTCGCGTCGGCATCATGATCGTGAGACGACGCTCCTGCGGGATCCACCGGCAGCGCAGGGCGACGAAGAGACGGCACCGGAACCCACCCGCTGACCGCGGCCGTAGTGTGACCCACGAAATGCAGTGTGACCTACCACACACAAGTTGCGACGAGGCTGCCCCGAAACCCGGGCAGGTGTCGTCGCCACGCGTTCGGGCCGATGACGTCCCGCGTAACCCTTCTGTTCATGTTGGGCCCCGATTGCCGGGGATATCGTGAGGACGGTCCAGATGTCCGCGTCGCCCGTGAGCCCCGGTGGACTGCGTGCCCCGTCCGCAGTCGGTCTGTACGACCCAGCGACCGAACGTGACGCCTGCGGCTTCGCCTTTGTCGCGACCCTTCGGGGAACGCCCGGTCGCGACATCATCGACGCCGGCCTGACGGCACTGCTCAACCTGGACCACCGCGGTGCTGTCGGCGCCGAGGAGGACAGCGGCGACGGCGCCGGCATCCTGACCCAGATCCCGGACGCCTTCCTGCGCGACGTCGTGGACGCGGAGCTGCCTCCCGCCGGCCAGTACGCGATCGGCCTGGCGTTCCTCCCGGTCGAGCAGGATGCGATGTGCGCCGCGATGCGCGCGATCGAGGCGATCGCGGCCGAGGAGAAGCTCGACGTCCTCGCCTGGCGCGACGTCGCTGTGACGGTCGACCTCGTCGGGCCCACCGCGCGATCGTCGATGCCGGCGTTCCGCCAGCTCGTCGTCGCGGACCCGTCGCGCGAGCTTGCAGGGGTCGACCTCGACCGCCGCACGTACCGGCTGCGCCGGCGGGCCGAGCGCGAGGTCGGCGTCTACTTCGCGTCGCTGTCGTCCCGCACCCTCGTCTACAAGGGCATGCTCACGACCGGCCAGCTCGAGCCGTTCTTCGCCGACCTGTCCGACCCGCGCTATGCGAGCGAGCTCGCGCTCGTGCACTCCCGGTTCTCGACGAACACATTCCCGTCGTGGCCGCTCGCCCAGCCGTTCCGCCTCGTCGCGCACAACGGCGAGATCAACACCGTCCGCGGCAACCGCAACTGGATGTCGGCTCGCGAGGGGACTCTCGAGAGCGAGGCCCTGGGCGACCTGGCGCCGCTGCTGCCGATCTGCACACCGGGCGGCAGCGACTCGGGGAGCTTCGACGAGGTCCTGGAGCTCCTGCACCTCGCGGGGCGCCCGTTGCCGCACGCCATCATGATGATGATCCCCGAGGCGTGGGAGAAGCATCAGCAGATGGACCCGGCGCGGCGGGCCTTCTACGAGTACCACTCGACGCTGATGGAGCCGTGGGACGGCCCGGCGGCGATGACCTTCACCGACGGCACGCTGATCGGCGCGGTCCAGGACCGCAACGGGCTGCGTCCCGGGCGGTTCTGGGTCACCGAGGACGGGCTGGTCGTGCTCGCGAGCGAGGCTGGCGTCCTCGACCTCGACCCCGCGACTGTCGTGCGCAAGGGTCGGCTCGAGCCGGGCCGGATGTTCCTCGTCGACACCGGGCGGGGCCGGATCATCGAGGACGACGAGGTCAAGGCACAGCTCGCTGCGCAGCGGCCGTACGCGCAGTGGGTCCGGGAGAACTCCATCTCGCTCGACCAGCTGCCTGAGCGCGAGCACGTGCGCCACTCTGCGGCGTCGGTGCGGCGTCGCCAGCGTGCGTTCGGCTACACCGAGGAAGAGCTCAAGATCATCCTGGCGCCCATCGCGACGAACGCGGCGGAGCCGCTCGGTGCCATGGGCTCGGACACCCCGGTCGCCGTGCTCTCGAGCCGGCCCCGTCTGCTCTTCGACTACTTCACGCAGATGTTCGCGCAGGTCACGAACCCGCCGCTCGACGCGATCCGCGAAGAGCTCGTCACGGCGCTCGCCGGTGCGATCGGGCCCGAGCCCAACCTGCTCGACGACACCCCGCTGCACGCCCGCAAGCTCGTGCTGCCCTTCCCGGTGCTCGACAACGACGAGCTCGCCAAGATCGTGCACATCGACCGTGACCCCCAGCTCGCCGGTGTGTTCCGCGCGATCACGGTCCGCGGCCTGTACAAGGTCGACGGTGGCGGCGCCGCGCTCGAAGGCCGCCTCGAGGAGATCTTCGCGCAGGTCGATAGCGCCATCGCTGCAGGCGTGTCGTTCATCGTGCTCTCGGACCGGGACGGCGACGCTGACCTCGCGGCGATCCCGTCGCTGCTGCTCTCGAGCGCCGTGCACCACCACCTGCTGCGTCAGCGCACCCGCACGCGGGTCTCGCTCGTCGTCGAGGCCGGGGACGTCCGCGAGGTCCACCACGCCGCGCTCCTCATCGGCTACGGCGCGGCAGCGGTCAACCCGTACCTCGCGATGGAGAGCGTCGAGGACCTGGCGCGCAGCGGCTACCTGCCAGGTGTCACGCCCGAGAAGGCCGTCGCGAACCTCATCAAGGCGCTCGGCAAGGGCGTCCTGAAGGTCATGTCGAAGATGGGCATCTCGACGATCGCGTCGTACCGCGGCGCGCAGGTGTTCGAGGCGATCGGGCTCTCGCACGCGCTCGTCGACCGGTACTTCGCCGGCACGACCAGCAGGATGGGCGGAATCGGGCTCGACGTCATCGCGGCCGAGGTCGCGGCGCGGCATGCCGATGCGTACCCCGCGAGTGGCAACCGGCAGCCCCACCAGCGCCTCGCGGTGGGCGGCGAGTACCAGTGGCGGCGCGACGGCGAGGACCACCTGTTCGATCCCGAGACGGTGTTCCGGCTGCAGCACGCGACCCGGACCCGGCAGTTCGATGTCTTCCGGCAGTACTCAAACCGCGTCAACGAGCAGTCAACGCGACTGATGACGATGCGCGGGCTTCTGACGTTCAGGACGGGAGTGCGCCCCACCGTTCCGATCGACGAGGTCCAGCCGGTCAGCGAGATCGTCAAGCGGTTCAGCACCGGCGCCATGTCCTACGGCTCGATCTCGGCTGAAGCGCACGAGACTCTCGCGGTCGCGATGAACTCGATGGGCGCGAAGTCGAACACCGGCGAGGGCGGCGAGGACGCCGACCGCCTGCATGACCCCGCCCGTCGGAGCGCCATCAAGCAGGTCGCCTCCGGTCGGTTCGGGGTGACCTCGGAGTACCTGACGAACGCCGACGACCTGCAGATCAAGCTCGCGCAGGGCGCGAAGCCGGGCGAGGGCGGTCAGCTGCCGGGCCACAAGGTGTACCCCTGGATCGCGGCGACCCGGCACTCGACGCCCGGGGTCGGCCTGATCTCCCCGCCGCCGCACCACGACATCTACTCGATCGAGGATCTCGCCCAGCTGATCCACGACCTGAAGAACGCCAACCCGGTCGCGCGCATCCACACGAAGCTGGTCAGCGAGTTCGGTGTCGGCACGATCGCTGCCGGGGTCGCGAAGGCCCACTCGGACGTCATCCTCATCTCGGGGCACGACGGCGGAACCGGAGCGAGCCCGCTGACGTCGCTCAAGCACGCCGGCACACCGTGGGAGCTCGGGCTCGCGGAGACCCAGCAGACGCTTGTGCTGAACAACCTGCGGGACCGCGTCGTCGTGCAGGTCGACGGCCAGCTGAAGACCGGGCGCGACGTCATGGTCGGAGCGCTGCTCGGCGCCGAGGAGTTCGGTTTCGCCACGGCACCGCTCGTCGTCGCCGGCTGCATCATGATGCGCGTCTGTCACCTCAACACGTGCCCGGTCGGGGTCGCGACCCAGGACCCCGAGCTGCGCGAGCGGTTCACGGGCAAGCCCGAGTTCGTCGTGACGTTCTTCGAGTACATCGCTCAGGAGGTACGTGAGCTGCTGGCTGAGCTCGGCTTCCGGAGCATCGAGGAGGCCGTCGGCCACGTCGAGCTGCTCGACACGGTCCCGGTCATCACCCACTGGAAGGCCCAGGGCCTCGACCTCGAACCCGTCCTGGCCGTCCCGACGCCCGTCGAGGGCTCCTCGCTGCGGCACACGACGGCTCAGGACCACGGCCTCGAGCGTGCGCTCGACCACCAGCTCATCGCCCTCGCACAGCCGGCGTTGTCCCACCGGCAGCCGGTCCACATCGCGCTCCCGGTCCGCAACGTCAACCGCACGGTCGGCACGCTGCTCGGGCACGAGGTCACGAAGCGCTACGGCGGTGCGGGTCTGCCGGACGGCACGATCGACGTCGAGGTCACGGGTTCTGGCGGTCAGTCGTTCGGGGCCTTCCTGCCGCGAGGCATCACGCTGAGGCTCTTCGGTGACGTCAACGACTACGTCGCCAAGGGACTGTCGGGTGGCCGTGTCGTCGTGCGCCCGGACCGCAACGCGGTGCTGACGGGCGAGCACAACGTCATCGCCGGCAACGTCATCGGCTACGGCGCCACGTCCGGTGAGGTCTTCCTCCGCGGGCTTGCGGGCGAGCGGTTCGGCGTCCGCAACTCGGGCGCCACGTTGGTCGTCGAGGGGATCGGGGACCACGGCTGCGAGTACATGACCGGCGGGACCGTCCTCATCCTCGGGCGGACGGGGCGGAACTTCGCCGCCGGCATGTCGGGTGGTACCGCGTACGTGCTGGACCTCGAGCCTGCCCTTGTGAACATCGACGCCGTGCGCACGGGCGAGCTGTCGCTCGACGCGCTCGACGCGCTCGACGACGAGGACGCCGCGGTCGTCGAAGGGCTGCTGCGCCGTCATCTCGACGAGACGGCGTCCCCGGTGGCCGCCCAGCTCCTCGTCGACCTCGCCGCGACCCGCGGCCGGTTCACGCGCGTCATCCCGGCCCAGTATGTGCGCGTGCGTCGCGCGCTCGCCGAGGCTACGGCCGAGGGCCGGGACATCGGCGCGTCGGGAGTGTGGGACGAGATCTTGGCGGTGGCCCATGGCTGACCCGACGGGCTTCCTCAGGGACCGCCAGCGCGAGCTCCCGCCGTACCGTCCGGTGCCGGTGCGGATCCTCGACTGGCGTGAGGTCCGGGTGGATCCGGACCGCGCCGAGCTGGCCATGGTCGCCCGGCAGGCGGGTCGGTGCATGGACTGCGGCATCCCGTTCTGCCACAACGGCTGCCCTCTGGGCAACCTCATCCCGGAGTGGAACGACCTGGCGCGCACCGGGCACTGGGCGGACGCGAGCGAGCGGCTGCACGCGACGAACAACTTCCCGGAGTTCACGGGACGGATCTGCCCGGCGCCGTGCGAGTCGAGCTGCGTGCTCGGCATCAGCCAACCGCCAGTCACGATCAAGAGCGTCGAGGTCACGATCATCGACGAGGCCTTCGCTCGCGGGTTCGTCGTGCCGCAGGTGCCGCAGCGACTCACGGGTCACACCGTGGCCGTGGTCGGCTCCGGCCCAGCAGGCCTCGCGGCTGCCCAGCAGCTCACGCGCGCGGGGCACACCGTCGTGGTGTACGAGCGTGATGACGCGGTCGGCGGGTTGCTGCGCTACGGCGTCCCGGACTTCAAGCTCGAGAAGCGGCACATCGACCGGCGGCTCGCCCAGATGGAGGCTGAGGGCACGCGGTTCCGCGCCGGGGTCGAGGTCGGCCGCGACATCACGTGGGACCAGCTGCGCGCACGGTTCGACGCTGTCGTGCTCGCCACGGGCGCGACGATCCCGCGTGAGCTGGCGCTGCCGGGACGTGAGCTCGACGGGGTGCACGTCGCGATGGACTACCTGCACCAGTCGAACGCCGTCAGCGCGGGGCACGAGGTGCCCGACCAGATCACGGCGACCGGCAAGCACGTCGTCGTCATCGGTGGCGGCGACACCGGCTCCGACTGTGTCGGAACTGCTGTGCGTCAAGGAGCAGCCTCCGTGACGACGTTGGCGATCGGCAAGCAGCCGCCGACCCAGCGAACCCCCAGCCAGCCCTGGCCGACCGACCCGACCCTGTTCGAGGTGTCGAGCTCGCACGAGGAGGGTGGTCAGCGCAGCTACCTCGCCTCGACGGTCGCCTTCATCGGCGGCGACGGCGACATGGCCGGGCACGTGCGCTCGCTGCGGCTCGCGCGGACCGAGTACCTGCCCGACGGACGTCGCGTGGCGACGCTGGGTACCGAGCATGACATCCCGGCAGGCCTCGTCCTCGTCGCGATGGGATTCACCGGCCCCGAGACTGCCGAGCTGACCGCGCAGTCGGGCGTGGAGCTCACCGACCGCGGCATGGTCGCGCGGGCGGAGGACTTCGCGACGTCGGTGCCCGGTGTGTTCGTCGCGGGCGACGCCGGCCGTGGTCAGTCCCTCGTGGTCTGGGCGATCGCCGAGGGTCGGGCGGCCGCCGCGTCCGTCGACAGCTACCTCTCAGGCGGGACCGAGCTCCCTGCGCCGGTCACCGCGACCACGGTGGCCCTGCGCCCCTAGCCCACCCGACCGACGTCGATGTCGGTGCCCATCCATGGTCCGGACGTCCTGTCCGGCACCTGATCACGACACGAAAGGCCCGGTCAGCACATGCGCGCAGCACGCGTCGATGCCGACGTCGCGGCCACCGGAGACCCGGCGGCAACGTCCGTGCGGGACCAGCACCTGGAGGCGGAACATGGCTGATCCGACCGGATTTCTCAAGGTTCGTGAGCGCGAGCTTCCCATGGACCGCCCCGTGGCGGTGCGTCTGCTCGACTGGTCCGAGGTGCATGCGCACCGCCCGGGTGAACCGGGCGACCTTGAGGTCCTCACCCGGCAGGCTGGGCGCTGCATGGACTGCGGCGTGCCGTTCTGCCACAACGGGTGCCCGCTGGGTAACCTCATCCCGGACTGGAACGACCTCGCGTGGCGGGGGCAGTGGGCTGACGCGAGCGAGCGGCTGCACGCCACCAACAACTTCCCGGAGTTCACGGGACGGATCTGCCCGGCGCCGTGCGAGTCGAGCTGCGTGCTCGGTATCAACCAGCCGCCGGTGACGATCAAGAACGTCGAGGTGACGATCGTCGACGAGGCCTTCGCCCGCGGGTTCGTCGTCCCGCTGATCCCCGACCGGCTGACCGGTCAGACCGTCGCCGTGGTGGGCTCGGGACCGGCCGGCCTCGCCGCTGCGCAACAGCTGACGCGCGCTGGGCACACCGTCGCGGTCTACGAACGGGCCGACCGCGTCGGTGGCCTGCTGCGCTACGGGATCCCCGAGTTCAAGCTCGAGAAGCGGCACGTCGACCGGCGGATCGCCCAGATGGAGGCCGAGGGCACCGTGTTCCGGACCGGGGTCGACGTCGGCGTCGACATCTCCGGGCGCGAGCTGCGTGACCGCTATGACGCAGTCCTGCTCGCCGTCGGCTCGACGACCGCACGCGACCTCGTCGTGCCCGGCCGCGAGCTGGGCGGGATCCTCCAGGCGATGGCGTTCTTGCCGGCGGCGAACCGGGTCGCCGTCGGCGACGTCGTCGCGGGGCAGGTCACGGCGACAGACAAGGACGTCGTCATCATCGGCGGCGGCGACACCGGAGCGGACTGCCTGGGCACCTCCCTGCGGCAGGGCGCCAGGTCGGTCGTCCAGCTGGAGATCATGCCGCACCCGCCGACGGCCCGGCCGGAGGCCCAGCCATGGCCGATCTACCCGATGCTCTACCGCGTCGCGAGCGCCCACGAGGAGGGTGGTGAGCGGATGTACGCGGTCAGCACCCAGGAGTTCCGTGGCGACGACGAGGGCAACGTCCGTGCGTTGCAGCTCGTCGAGGTGGCGATGGTCGACGGCCGGTTCGAGCCGGTCCCGGGGACGGAGCACGAGATCCCGGCCCAGCTGGTCCTGCTCGCACTCGGGTTCACCGGTCCGGAGCAGGGCCCGCTGCTCCACCAGCTCGAGGTCGAGCTCGGCCCCCGCGGCGCGGTCGCACGGGCGGACGACTTCGCGACCTCTGTCCCCGGTGTCTTCGTCGCAGGTGACGCGGGTCGCGGCCAGTCGCTCGTCGTCTGGGCGATCGCCGAGGGCCGGGCGGCCGCGGCCGCAGTGGACACCTACCTGACGGGCGGCACCGAGCTTCCCGCTCCGGTCACCGCCACCACGATGTCGCTGCGCCCCTAGGCCACGCGCCCGCAGACCACCCCGACCGTGCGCGATAGCGGCTCCCAGACCCCCGGGCCGGGACGTTCGATCCAGTACCCGCCCACGATGAAAGGCCTAGGCTTCACCCATGCGCAGAGCAAAGATCGTATGCACCATTGGTCCCGCGACCGAGTCCATCGAGCAGATCCAGGCACTCGTGGACGCCGGGATGGACGTCGCCCGGCTGAACCGCAGCCACGGCGACACCGAGGTCCACCAGCGCGTCTACGACAACGTCCGCGCCGCCTCGCAGGCATCCGGCCGCTCGGTCGCCGTCCTTGTCGACCTGCAGGGCCCGAAGATCCGCCTCGGCCGGTTCGTCGAGGGGAAGCACGAGCTGGCAGTCGGCGACACCTTCACCATCACGACCGAGGACGTCCCCGGGACCAAGGAGCTCGTCTCCACGACCCACCAGGGCCTCCCGGGCGACGCCCGTGTCGGCGACCCGATCCTCGTCGACGACGGCCGCATCCTCCTGCGGGTCACCGCGATCGATGGCCCCCGTGTCGTTACTCGCGTCGAGGTCGGTGGTCCGGTCTCGAACAACAAGGGCCTGAACCTGCCGGGCGTCGCCGTGTCGGTGCCCGCGATGAGCGACAAGGACGAGGCCGACCTGCGCTGGGCGGTCCGTGTCGGGGCCGACATCATCGCGCTGTCGTTCGTGCGATCTGCGGCCGACTACGACGGTGTCCGCCGCATCATGGAGGAAGAGGGCCGGATCCTCCCGGTGATCGCCAAGATCGAGAAGCCGCAGGCTG
>JABBOW010000140.1 GCA_012927595.1 Cellulomonas sp. | reverse complement strand
GCCGACGGGATCTTCCGTCGGCGGGGCACCGTTCTGCTGTCGAAGCGCCCCGGTGTCAGCTCAGGTCGGACGCCTTGTAGTACCCGCCGTCGACGAGGACCTTCTTGTAGTTGTCCTTGGTGATGATCTGCGAGTCGAGCAGGTACGACGGGACGACCTTGACGCCGTTGTCGTACGTCTTCGAGTCGTTCGTCTTGGGGGTCTGACCCTTGAGGATGGCGTCCGTCATGGCGACCGTCACCTTGGCGAGCTCACGGGTGTCCTTGTAGATCGTGGCGTACTGCTCACCCTTGATGATCGACTTGACTGAGGCGGCCTCGGCGTCCTGGCCGGTCACGATCGGCCACGGCTGGCTGGCCGTACCGTAGCCGACGCCCTTGAGGGCACCGAGGATGCCGATCGACAGACCGTCGTACGGAGACAGGACGCCCGAGACGAGCGCGCCGCCCGAGTACGTCGAGGTGAGCACGTTCTCCATGCGGGACTGGGCCGTGGCCGGGTCCCAGCGCAGCGTCGCGACGGTCTTGAAGTCCGTCTGGCCGCTCTTGACGACCAGGACCTTCTTGTCGATGTACGGCTGCAGGATGCTCATCGCGCCGTTGAAGAAGAACGTCGCGTTGTTGTCGTCGGGCGAGCCAGCGAACAGCTCGATGTTGAGCGGGCCGGTCTTGCCCGCGTCCTTGCCCGAGGCGTCGAGGACGCCGAGCCCGGTCAGGAGCGAGGTGGCCTGCTGCACGCCGACCTTGAAGTTGTCGAAGGTCGAGTAGTAGTCGACGTTCTTCGAGTTGCGGATCAGGCGGTCGTACGCGATGACCTGGATGCCGTTGGCGTGGGCCTGCTCGAGCTGGCTCGTCAGCGCCGTGCCGTCGATCGAGGCGATGATCAGGAGCTTGGCGCCCTTGGTGATCATCGTGTCGATCTGGTTGACCTGGGTCGGGATGTCGTCCTCGGCGTACTGGAGGTCGACCTTGTAGCCGAGGGCCTCGAGCTGGGTCTTGACGTTGTTGCCGTCCGCGATCCAGCGCTCGGAGGACTTGGTCGGCATGGCGACGCCCACGAGGGCGCCCGCTGCGGCCGGGGCGGCGGCGGAGCCGGACGCGCTCGGCGCGGCAGTGGTGCCCGCACCACTGCCACTGCAGGCCGCGAGGCCCAGGGTGAGGGTGAATGCTGCCGCGATCGCGGCAACGTGCTTGATGCGCATGGTGCTCTCCTCGTTGAGATTGACTGACGGCTGCATCGCCGGCCGATCGATGTGCAGGCCCGCCGAACCGGACGCCGTGAGCGTCCAGCCGATGCGGCCAGGAATTCAGGTTAACGCTCACATCTGCATGCTCACCGCCCTAGACGGTCACATGTCTATAACGCTTGATGCCAGCTCGTTCACGCTCAGAGGCTCTGGGCGAGCCGGTAGTAGGCCGCGTTCCAGCGCACCTCCTGACGGAAGCTGCGTCGGGTCGTGTCCTTGTCGATCACGAGCAGCTCGGTCTTGGCGATCTCGGCGAAGTCCTCGAACGCCTCGACCCCGACAGCCGTCGTCAGCACCGTGTGGTGGGCACCACCTGCGGTCAGCCACGCCTCGGCGGACGTCGCGAAGTCGGGCTGAGGCTTCCAGACGGCACGCGCGACGGGGAGCTTGGGCAGCGCCTGGTCGGGCGGGACGACGTCGACGACGTTGGCCGTCAGGCGGAACCGGTCGCGCATGTCGGTCAGCGAGACGACGACACCGGAGCCCGAGTCGGTGTCGAAGACCAGCCGGACCGGGTCCTCCTTGCCGCCGATGCCGAGCGGGTGGATCTCGAGCGAGGGCTTCGTCGCGGTCAGCGACGGGCACACCTCGAGCATGTGCGCGCCAAGGATCTTCTCGGCACCCGGCACGAGGTTGTACGTGTAGTCCTCCATCAGCGAGGCGCCACCGGGCAGGCCCACCCCCATGACCTTCGCGGCGCGGACCAGCACGGCCGTCTTCCAGTCACCCTCGGCGCCGAAGCCGAAGCCTTGGGACATGAGCCGCTGGACGGCGAGCCCGGGCAGCTGGCGCAGCGCACCGAGGTCCTCGAAGTTCGTCGTGAACGCGGTCGCACCGATCTCGCCGAGGACCGCCAGCAGCGCGAGCTCCTGGCGCGCGCCGTAGCGCAGGGAGTCGTGACGCTCGCCGCCATGGCGGAGCTCGGCGGCGACGTCGTACAGGTCCTCGTACTCCGCGACGAGCGTGTCGATGTCCGCGTCTGCCACCGCGTCGACCGCGGCCACGAGGTCGTTGACGCCCCACGTGTTGACCGAGACCCCGAAGCGCAGCTCCGCCTCGGTCTTGTCCCCCTCGGTGACCGCGACGTTGCGCATGTTGTCGCCGAACCGCGCGAGCTTGAGCTCGTGCGTCGCCGACCACGCGGCGCCCGCACGCACCCAGGTGCCGATGGATGCGGTCACGGCGGGGTTCGAGACGTGACCCACGACGGTCTTGCGGGCGACCCCGAGCCGCGTCTGGATGTAGCCGAACTCGCGGTCGCCGTGCGCGGCCTGGTTCAGGTTCATGAAGTCCATGTCGATCGTCGACCACGGCAGCTCGACGTTGGCCTGCGTGTGCAGGTGCAGCAGCGGCGTCCGCAGCGCGTCGAGGCCGGCGATCCACATCTTCGCGGGAGAGAAGGTGTGCATCCAGGCGATGACACCGATGACCGCGTCGTCGGCGTTCGCGTCGAGCGCCGCACGGCGGATGGCCCCCGAGTCCGTCAGGACAGGCTTCCACACGATCTTCACCGGGACGTCGCCCGACGCATCGAGTGCGCGCGCGATCTCCTGGGACTGCTCGGCGACCTGACGCAGCGTGTCCTCACCGTAGAGGCCCTGGCTGCCGGTGAGGAACCAGACCTCGCGGTCGGCGTACGGCTTGCTCATCGCGCGTTCTCCTGATCTGCGTCGGCGTCGCCGGCGCTCGGTGGGGTGCTGCTCACTGCGGTGCCGGTCTGCCCGTAGACGTTCTGGTACCGGTCGTACAGCGCGTCGATATCGGGCTGGGCGAGCAGGAGCGGCTCGCCGAGCTGGCGGGAGATGTGCACGGTGCGCGCGACCTCCTCGACCATCACAGCAGCCCTGACGGCAGCCTTGGCGTCCGTGCCGATCGTGAACGGCCCGTGGTTGGCCATGAGCACGGCTGGGCTACGCGAGGTCCGCAGGGTCTCGACGATGCCGCGACCGATCGAGTCGTCACCGATGAGCGCGAACGGGCCGATCGGCACCGGGCCGCCGAACTCGTCGGCGATCATCGTCAGGACGCACGGCACGGGCTCGCCGCGCGCGGCCCACGCGGTCGCGTACGTGGAGTGCGTGTGCACGACGCCGCCCACCGCGGGCATGTTCCGGTAGACGTAGGCGTGCGCTGCGGTGTCCGACGACGGCGCGCGCGTGCCCTCGACAAGGTTCCCGTCCAGGTCGCAGACGACCATCGACTCCGCGGTGAGCTCGTCGTAGGTCACGCCCGAGGGCTTGATCACGAACAGGTCGGGCGCGCCAGGGACGCACACGCGCTGCGACACGTTGCCCGCGGTCCACACGACGAGCCCCCACCGAGGCAGCTCGCCGTGCAGCCGAGCCACGACCTCCCGGACCCGTTCGACCTCCGCCCGAACCTCGAACGGGTACCCGGCGAGCCCGGTCCCCGCGCTCACGCCCGGTCCTCGGCCGAGACTGCGCCAACGGCTGTCTCGGTGGCCTCGGAACCAGCCGTCTGTGCAGTCTCGGCGGAGGGTGCAGTCTCGGCGGAGGGTGCAGTCTCGGCGGAGGTTGCCGCGCGGCGGATGGCGCGCAGGCGGTGCATGACGTCGTTCGTGCCTCGGCCGAAGTAGTCGTGCAGGAGCGTGTACTCGGCGAAGATCGCGTCGTAACGGACCGAGTTCGCCTCGATCGGCGTGTACGCCGCGACGGTGCGCCGACCCATGACCTGGGCGGCGGCGCGCACGTCGGGGTACGCGCCGGCCGCGACGGCCGCGTGGATCGCGGAGCCGAGCGCCGGGCCCTGGTCGGACGCGATCGTGGACAGCGGCAGGCGCGTCACGTCGGCGTAGATCTGCATGAGCAGGGCGTTCTTGAGCAGACCGCCCGCCACGACGAGCTCGGTGACCGGGACGCCCGAGGAGTTGAACGCCTCGACGATGGTGCGCGTGCCGAACGCGGTCGCCTCGAGGAGCGCGCGGTACTGGTCTTCTGGAGTAGTCGCTAGCGTCTGCCCGACGACGACCCCCGACAGCTCATGGTCGACGAGGACGGAGCGGTTGCCCGAGTGCCAGTCGAGCGCGACGAGCCCGTGCTCACCGATCTGCTGACGGGCAGCGAGCTCGGTCAGGTGCTCGTGCACCGAGACCCCGCGCGCGGCCGCCGCCTCGACGTAGGCCGGGGGCACCGACGTGTCGACGAACCACCCGAAGATGTCACCGACGCCGGACTGCCCGGCCTCGTAGCCCCACAGGCCGTCGACGATGCCGCCGTCGACCGCGCCGCACATGCCGGGCACCTCGTGGAGCGATCGGCCGTTCATCACGTGGCACGTCGAGGTGCCCATGATCGCGGTCATCTGGCCGGGCTCGACGGCGCCCGCCGCGGGGGCCGTGACGTGTGCGTCGACGTTGCCGACCGCGACCGCGATGCCCTCGGGCAGCCCCGTCCAGGCGGCGGCCGCGGCGGTCAGCGTGCCCGCGGCGGCGCCGAGGCTGCCGATCTCGTGGGAGAGCTTGTCTGCGACGAAGCCCGCGAAGTCGGGGTTGAGCGCCGCGAGGAACTCCTCGCTCGGGTAGGCCCCGTCCTGGTAGATGCCCTTGTACCCGGCCGTGCAGGCGTTGCGGACGTACTGGCCCGAGAGCTGCCAGACGATCCAGTCGGCGGCCTCGACCCAGTGCTCGGTCGCGTCGTAGACCGCGCGGTCCTCCTCGAGGAGCTGCAGGCCCTTCGCGAACTCCCACTCGGAGGAGATGAGACCGCCGTAGCGGTTGATCCACGGCTCGCCACGCTCGTGGGCGAGGTCGTTGATGCGGTCGGCCTGACCCTGCGCGGCGTGGTGCTTCCAGAGCTTGACGTAGGCGTGCGGGCGGTCCGCGAACTGCGGCAGCTCGTTCAGCGGGGTGCCGTCGGAGGTTGTCGGGACCATCGTGCACGCGGTGAAGTCGGTGCCGATCCCGATGACGAGGCTCGGGTCGACGACGTCGGCGCCGTGCTCGGCCCGGGCGGCGGCGAGCGCCGCGGGAACGGCGGACTTGAGCACGTCGACGTAGTCGGACGGGACCTGGAGCGCCCAGTCGGGGCGCAGCGCGACGGCGGTCCCGGCGTCAGCCGCCGGTCCGGCCGTGAGCGTGCGGTCCATGACCGCGTGCGGGTAGGCCAGGACGGCCGAGCCCAGCTCGGCGCCGTCGCGCACCCGGATGATGACTGCCCGCCCGGAGAGCGTCCCGTAGTCGACACCGACCACGAGGGCCCGTCGAGGATCTACCGTCGTTGCCATCGAGTCGCCGTCCCGTCACCATCGCACGGCCCCCCGACGGACGCCGGTGGCCTCGGCAATGTTAACGCTCACACGGCCACAGAAGTCAAGCCTTGCGCGGGTACGGCTCCTCGAGCGAGCTTGCGCGGATCACGAGGGACGTCGGGATCGGCGCCAACAGCTCGTCGACGCCAGCGAGCGCGTCCGTCAGCGCGCGGATCGCGAGCCGGCCGAGCGCCGCAAAGTCCTGGCGGACGGTGGTCAGCGGCGGGATGAAGTAGGCCGAGCTCGCGATGTCGTCGAACCCGACCACTGCCACGTCGTGCGGCACCCGAAGGCCCGCCTCCCAGAACGCGCGCAGCAGCCCGAGCGCGAGCTCGTCGTTGGCGGCGAACACTGCGGTCGGCGCACCCTGGCGCGCGAGGTCCCGGCCCACCGCGTACCCGCGCTCGGCCGTCCAGTCGCCGACGATGGGCTCCGGGAGCACGAGGCCCGCCGCCGTGCACTCGGCAGTCCACCCCTCGAGCCGCGCCCGGCCGTCGAAGCAGTTGAGCGGCCCCGTGAGGTGCACGACCTCGCGGTGACCGGCCTCGATCAGGTGCCGGGTCGCCAGCCGCGCGCCCTCGTGCTGCTCGACCCCTACCCACCGGAGGGACTGGATGGGCGGCTGCACGCCGGACATGACCATCACCACGGGCACGGCGGCATCGAACGTCTCGACCGCTGCCGACGCCTCGTCCTGCGGGGCGATGATGACGATGCCCTCGACGCCCTGGCCCATGAAGTGCTCGAGTGCGCGGTGCATCGCCTCGGCGTCGAACTGGCTGATCGTCGCGACGCTCACGAAGTACCCGATGTCGCGCGCGGCACCACCCAGGGCGACCAGGGTGCTCGTCGGGCCGTACAGCGCCGACTCGGTCGTGACGACCCCGATGATCCCCGAGCGCCTGGTCACGAGCGCGCGGGCCGCGCTGTTGCGGCGGTAGCCGAGCTGAGCGATCGCGTCCTGGACGCGCGCGCGCGTCTCGGGTCGCACGCTGTCGTGGTCGTTGAGCACGCGCGAGACGGTCTGGTGGGAGACGCCTGCGAGCGCGGCGACGTCGCTCATAGCCGGCGGCCGACGCCGCTGCGGCACAGAGGTGGACACGGGCACGGTGGTGGACACGGGCACAGAGGTGGACACAGGCACGGTGGTGGACACGCGCGGCCTACTCGGCTGACTCGGCGGCGAGCTCGCGCGAGCGGTCGCGCGCAGCTTCGGCCGCAGCGACGAACGCCGCCCGGACGCCGTGCGCGTCGAGCTCGCGCACCCCTGCGACCGTCGTACCGCCCGGAGAAGACACCCGCTCGCGGAGCACGACGGGATGCTCACCCGACTGCTGCGCGAGGGCCGCGGACCCCTCGACGGTCGCGACCGCGAGCCGGGTCGCGAGCTCGCGCGTGAGCCCGAGCAGCACCCCCGCCTCGGCGAGCGCGTCGATGACGTAGAACACGTAGGCGGGACCCGACCCGGAGATCGCGGTGACCGCATCGAGGTCCTTCTCGGCGACCCGGACCACGAGACCGGTCGCGCCGAGGACACGTTCGACCAGCTCGAGGTGCTCCTGGGTCGCATGCGTCCCCGCGGCGATCGCGCTCGCCCCGTGCCCGATGACGGCCGGCGTGTTCGGCATCACCCGCACGACGGGCGTGCCCGCAGGCAGCCGCTGCTCGTAGACCGCGATCGGGACGCCAGCGGCGACGCTGACCACGAGCGTGCCCGGACGCAGAGCCGGGGCGATCTCGCCGAGCACCTGCGGCACGACCGCCGGCTTGAGCGCGATGAGGACGACGTCCGCCCGGCGCGCCGCGGTCGGGTTCGTCTCGGAGGAGTTGACGCCGTACAGCTGCGAGAGCTCGGTCGCGCGCGCTGCGTAGCGCTCCGTCACGTCCACGTCTTCGGCCGACCAGCCGGCCTGCAGCACCGCGGAGACGAGCGTGGCGCCCATGACACCGCCGCCCAGCACCGCAACATGCAGGGCGGGCACCCTTGCTGGGGCCTCGTGCGTCGTCGTGCCCTCGTCGTCGGCCATCATGTCCTCGTCGTCGCGTGCCCGTCACCTGGGGTGAGCCTAGCCACAGCGCGCGGGCACCCGGACGCGATCGCGCGCGCGAACCCGGCTCCGGATCGTCAGGGGGTGCGGCGGCGCAGCGTCGTCGAGCCGACGACGACGGCGAGCGCGATGAATCCGACGATCACGAGGACGTCCCCGCGCACGTCCGTGAAGGTCGCGCCCACCTCGAGCCGCTGCAGCGCGTCGATGCCGTACGTGAGCGGGAGCACGCGCGAGATCGCCTCGAGCACCGACGGCATCGCCGCGCGCGGGATGAGCAGACCGCACGTGATGAGCTGCGGGAACAGGACGACCGGCATCAGCTGCACCGCCTGGAACTCGGTGCGGGCGAGCGCCGAGGCGGCCAGGCCGAGCGTCGAGCCGAGGATCGCGTCGAGCACCGCGACCAGCATGATCACGCCGAGCGAGCCCCGAGTGCTCATCCCGAGCACCCCGACCGTGAAGGACGTCAGCACGACGGCCTGGACCACCGCGAGCAGCCCGAACGCCACCGCGTAGCCCGCGATCACGTCACCCTTGCCGATCGGGCTCGCCATGAGGCGTTCGAGCGTGCCGGTGGTGCGCTCACGCAGCGTCGCGACGGACGTCACGATGAACATCACGACGAGCGGGAACAGCCCGAGCAGGAGCGGACCGAACTGGTCGAGCACCGGTGTGCCCTCGAACATCCACGAGATCAACCACAGCAGCAGGCACGGCAGAAGCACCAGGATCGCGATCGTCCGCGGGTCGTGGCGGACCTGCGACAGCACCCGGCCCGCGGTCGCCCATGTCAGACGCGCGCTCATCGGTCCTCCTCCGGTCGGCGGACCCGATGGTCGACGAGCTCCAGGAACGCGTGCTCGACGTCGGGGGCGCTGGTCTCGGCGAGCAGGTCCGGGAGGGTCGCGTCAGCGATGACCTCACCGTCGCGCAGCAGCACCAGCCGGTCGCAGCGCGTCGCCTCGTCCATCACATGGCTCGACACGAGCAACGAGGTCCCGCGGGCGGCGAGGCGCCCGAACAGGTCCCACAGGTCGCGGCGCAGCACCGGGTCGAGCCCGACGGTCGGCTCGTCGAGCACGAGCAGCTCGGGCGACGCGAGCAGCGCGACCGCGAGCGACACGCGCGACCGCTCCCCGCCCGAGAGCCGGTCGACCCGGCGTCCGGCCATCCGGGTGAGGTCGACGTCCGCGAGCGCGCGGTCCACGTCGCCGGGACCCGCGTGCGCGACGGCGGCGAAGTACCGCAGGTTCTCGTTGATCGTCAGGTCGCCGTACACGCTCGGGGCCTGCGTCACGTAGCCGACGCGACGGCGCAGGTCCGGGTGGCCCGCGGGCAGGCCCAGCACCTCGACCGTGCCGCTCTGGACGGACTGGACGCCGACGATCGCACGCATCAACGTCGTCTTGCCGCTCCCGCTCGGGCCCAGCAGCCCGACGACCTGCCCCGCCGGGACCAACAGGTCGAGGCCCGGGAGCACGACGACACCGCGCCGTCCGCCGCGCACGACACGCAACCCCTCGATCCGGATGGCGACGTCCGCGGCATGGTGACCCATGCGCACACCTTGGCTGCTCGACGGGTCGCGGTCAACGACGCCTCGCCGTCAGCTGGTCGGGGCCGCCCTCGCACCTGGACGAGCGCCCAGTCCCTGGCCGCCGAAGCCTCCGGCGCCCTCGCTGATCCGCTGGGCCGGACAGGCCGCCCGCAGCTCAGGCCGGGGCCAGCAGCCCGTCCAGGACCAGCCCCCGCACCGACGGGACGACGTCGGCCGCGACCTCGGTCGCTGCGACCCCGAGCAGCGACCCGAGCGCCCCCACGATCTGCCCGACGGTCAGCTCGCCGTCGCACGCACCGACGAACCCCGCGAGCGCCGTGCCCGCCCGGACCGCGCGGCCGAACCCGCGACCCTGGCGTAGCAGCACGACGCTCGGGTCGGCGTCCCCGGGTGTCAGGTAACGCTCCTCCGTCACGTCCGTCGCCGCGACGAGTCGTTCGCGCGCGAGCTCATCGTCGTCCCTCGCGGCGAGCCAGTCGTGGGCCGCGATCGTCGCGGCGACGACGGGTCCGAGCGGCTGACGCACCGAGCCCGTGACCTCCTCGAGCCGGCGCAGCGTCGCCGGACCGGACACCGGCCGCCGCAGGGTCACGATCCCGAAGCCGATCGCCTCGACGTCCCGCGACGCGAAGTCGTCGAGCCACGCACCGTAGCGCGCCGCCCAGGCGCCGCGGTCCCGGTCCGGGGTCGTGCCGCCGTCGCGGATCCACGTCTCGGCGTACTGCGCCGGGTCCTCGAGCTCGCGCTGCACGACCCAGCCGTCGAGGCCCGACTCGTCGAGCCACTCCCCCACGCGCTCGTGCCACTCCTCGCCGCGACGCACCTCCCAGTTGCCGAGCAGCTGCGCGACGCCACCGGGGGTGAGCACGGCGCCGACGCCGGTGACGAGCTCGCGCACGATCGCGTCGCCCGCACGACCGCCGTCGCGGTACTCGTACGCCGGGACCCCGGCGACCCGCGGGGTGATGACGAACGGCGGGTTCGAGACGACCAGGTCGAACAGCTCCTCGCCCGCACCCAGGACCGGCTCGAGCATCGAACCCGCGCGCAGCTCGAACCTGTCGGGCGCGAGCCCCGCGAGCTCCGCGTTGAACCGGGCGAAGGCCAGCGCCCGGTGGGAGATGTCCGTGCCGACGACCTTCGCCGAATGCCGGCTCGCGTGCAGCGACTGGATGCCGCAGCCCGTGCCGAGGTCGAGCACGCGCCAGCGCGGGCCCCGGACGGTGACCTGAGCGAGCGTCGTCGACGCGCCGCCGACGCCGAGCACGTGGTCGGTCCGCAGCGCGCGGCCCGTCGCGAGCTCACCGAGGTCGGACGCGATCCACCAGTCGACCGCGCCTGACGTGTCGCCGTCGTCGCCGTCGCCACCGGCCGGCGAGAGACCATCGACGGCCTGGTAGGGACGCAGGTCGACGCGCGCGCGGACGGCGTCGTCGGGCCCGGAGCCTGCGACCTCGACGAGCCCGAGCCGCTCG
>JABBOW010000011.1 GCA_012927595.1 Cellulomonas sp. | reverse complement strand
GCGGTGACGCCGAGGTGCCGAGCCACGGCGCGCAGACCGGCGAAGGCCGGCGCGCTCAGCCGGTGGTCCAGCACGCGGTCGACGTACTCCTGATGGCCCGGCACGACGGGCAGCCCCAGTCCCCGCACGCGGTAGCGCACCGTCGGGTCGGGCACCGTCGTGACGATGGCCGGGGCAGGTGGCAGAGGTACGTACGGGTCTGTCGTGGCTCGCGTGATCATGATGGCTCCTTCGCCTCAATGACCCGAGATGCACCGCACTATACAAGTATGTATGACCGCTGACCATCCCTGGATGGTTGCCCGCCCATCCGTGGGCCGGATGGTAACTTCTGGTCTGTACCTGTACGCACGGGTACAGGTCAGGTTTGACGAGGGAGTGCCGTGCCGCAGAGCGATGTGCTTCACCGGGACTCTTCCGTGCCGCTGTACGTGCAGCTCGAGGCGATCTTGCGAGCCAAGATCGCCGACAACGCGTGGCAGCCCGACCAGCGCATCCCCTCCGAGAACGAGCTCAACAAGATCTACGGCCTCAGCCGGATGACAGCCCGCGGCGTGCTCACCAAGCTGGTCAACGAGGGCGTGCTGTTCCGAGTGCCAGGCAAGGGCACCTTCCTGTCACCGGTGAAGTTCGAGGCGATCTCCCCCGCGTACCGCGGTGTTCGCGAACAGCTCGAAGCGATGGGATACCACACCACCACCGAGGTGCTCGGGATGGGCCTGGAGGACCCGACCCCCACGGTGCGCGACAAGCTCCAGCTGGCCGACGGCTCCCAGGTGTACGCGATCCACCGCCTGCGCGCCGTCCAGTCCGAGCCGATCAGTCTGCACCATTCCTACGTCCCGGCCGCCCTGGCCCCCGGTCTCGACGGCTACGACACCGGCAACCAACAGTTGTGCGTCATCCTCGAAAAGAACTTCGGGCTCGCCATGAAACAGGTCGAAGAACACCTCGAAGCGACAGCCGCAAGCCCCACCGAGGCCGAGCACCTGCACATGCGGCGAGGCCACCCGGTCCTCCTGCTCGAGGACGTCATCTCCGACGACCAGGGCCAGACGTTCGAATACTCGACCATCGTCTTCCGGGGCGACAAGGTACGCATCGGCTTCGACTACAAGCTCTAGACCGGAGGGAACGACTGAACCTCGTCGGTTCGATGCCGTTCTCGTGCTGGCAACTGCTTCGCGCAACGCGCAGTCCTCGCGGCATAGTGAGCGGTGCTGTCGAGCGGCTCAGACGCCGCGGTCGCCGAGGCTGCCGAAGATCCAGGCCTGGCGACAGCCCCTCCAGACGAGAGACTCAACCCAAGACGGCTTTCGGGGGCGCAAGTCTACTTCCGTCTGCTGGTGCTGGGCCAGTGACCTGCGGCGATGTAGCTGAACGGCCCCTTGTTGTGCGTGGACGCTCGGCCGTCAGGCCACTTTGGGGGTGCGCTTGGCGATCATTGCGGCGCGCAGCGCGCCCGGTACGGCCAGCAGGAGCATCGTTGCGAGCCTGGCCGAACTCGGCCACTCGAGATGCGGCTGCCCGAACGCCCAGAAGACCGAGAGCCGGTTGAGCCAATCAGGCAAGTCGAACAGGGGAATCACTTAGCCGATCACGTACGACGTCACGACGACGACGGCGAGCATCCTCATCGCCGCGCTCCGGCGGAGCCAGGCGACGAGGATTGCCGCCACCGCCCCGAGGGCCGCGCCCAGCAGGACGCGCTCGACGGCGGTGCGGCCAAGACCGGCCATGTCGAACGTCCCTCCCACTGCTGTCCCGGCGACCAGGAGCCCTCCCAGGGCCACCGCGGTCACGACGACGACACCGACCACCAGAGCTATGAGCCTCTCCCAGACGAGCCTGGACCACGAGACCGGCCCTCCCAGGACCATCTCCACGCGGCCGTCCGCGAGGTCCGCGACCCATCCCGACGCCTGCGAGATGACGAACGCGGCGACCACGGGCGACACCATCGCACCGGAGAACGACCAGTACATGTCCTGCGCGCCGACCCCGGGCCCGCCGCCCGCGGGTACGCCTGCCAGGGCGCGACTACCTGCTCTTCACCGGGCCTTTGCAGTCAGCCACCAGCTTCGGCTGGTGGCTGGACCCCACACGGTTCCAAGCCCAGTCGCCGAACCTGTTCTGGCCCACCGATCGGGCCTGGTGCGTCGCCACCGAAATCGACTTCGACTCGACCTTGGTCGCCGGAACCCGCGCACTCATCGACGCGCTCCTGAACGAGCCAACCCTCGACGCCTGGCCCATCCAACCCGACGACCCCGTCGCCTCCGACGGCGATCACCTCAACCCCGTTCGGTAAGTCGAACCCCTTGCCAGAACGCCGCCCATCACGGGCTCTTGCGGTGCACGGTTGTGGCGCCGTCCGCGCTCCGACCGATGGCCGGACACTTCAGGAGGTCTCCTCGTTGGCGATCACGCAAACTGACACCTCCCTACCGCCGGTGAGCTGACGGCCTGCAGCCGGACGGCGAGGCGCACTCGGCCAGCCGTATCCGTGCGCCCGCGAAGCGTTCGTGCCACGTCAGGGGCCCGTCGGCGTGGGCGGTGGTGCAGGACGCGCCTCACCACACTTGCTGGAGGGCGGAGAGCTCTTCGATGAACTCCCAGTGCTTGGGCCAGCACTCGGGGACGTAGCGGCGGTCGATGCGGTAGTGGTCGACGAGCCAGGTAGCCCATACGTCGAGCTCCTCGAGCATGTGCTCCAGCTCGTCCGGGGTGTGGGCGGCCCACATCAGCGGCGTCGGAGGTCCGCTGGGCTGGTGCAGGACGGGCGCCGGAAAGAAGCCGTCATCGATGTCGGGGAGGTCGGTCGCGGTCATCGGCTCAGGCTTCGTTCAGTCTCGGGGACAGGCGCCGCAGGCCACGCAGCACGGGTCAGGTCTGTCGTGGCCGTGTCGGTGTAGTCCTCGCATGCGACGTGGGCGGCGATCTGCGCCCGCCACACCGACCGTGCCGCACTGTCGGTTGGCGCCGGCCCGAGGGCGGTGAGCCAGGCGCGCCCGGTCGTGAGGGCGTGGTCGGTCAGGGCCTCGACGCGTTCGGCGATCAGCTGGTCGACTTGGGTGAGGAGGTCGGCCACGTCACCGGTCGCGTCGGCAACGTCGGGGGTGACGCGAATGGTGGTGGGGTCCTCGACCTGGGTGCGCAACCAGTCGTTGACCCGGTGATACAGCACGGCGGCGAGGTCGCCGGCGGGTTCGATGCCGTCCAGGGGTCGGTCGGTGATGAGCCCGGCCAGGATCTGGGGCATGGGGCACCCGAGGGTGCGTCCGCGTTCCAGGGCTGTGATCAGCGGTCCGCGGGCCGGTGAGGTGGTGATCTGCTCGCACTGCGTCCCTGTCAACCCAAGCTCGGGGAACACGGCGATCCAGCGGTGTCCAGCAGCGTCGGCGATGAGGGTCTGGCGGATGGGCTCAAAGCGGCGCAGGGAGCCGACCTGGTCTTGGGAGGCGGCGATCGTCTCGGTCGCGGACAGCTCGGCGCCCGAGGTGGTCAGGATGACGGCCAGGGCGTCGTAGCCGCCCGGAAAATGGCGGCCGTCGAGCAGGTAGTCGCAGGTGGGGTCGACCTCGTCGACGGCGATATACACGTGGTTGTCGTGGCGGCCGCGGGACATCGCGACGTACAGGTTCTCCCGGACCATCCCGGGCGCCGCCAGGACGTGAGTGTGGTCCACGGTGATGCCCTGCGCGCGGTGGGTGGTCGTGGCGTAACCCAGGTCGACGTGCTCGGCGACATACGCCGCCGGCAGGATCACCTCTCCCACCCTCTGTCGACGTCGTATGGGCCGTGGTGGAGGCATCCGTTGACCAAAGACGTCGGGGCAACCGAGACGCCGCTCAGATCGGCACTCTGGACGTCGCGCGCCACCCGGGAGGCGCCGACGTGGCGGCGGAGGTCGGCGGTGAAGCGCGTGAGGGTGGAGGCTGAGGCTGCTCGGCGTCGCGGACCACGTCAGGGGCGAGCAGCGCTCAGGGTGCCTTCCCCGGGGGTAGCGGCGCCACCAGGTCGAATGCGAGGCCCGACCATCCGGGTCCACGTCCCGGTCGGCTCTGGTGCGCGAGCCAGGTCGTCGTCGAACCGTCCGACCACCGGATGCGACGGAAGAATCGGGTCACCTCGGCGCCTTCCCGCGGTATCGACTCGTCTGCGATGAAAAGGGGCCGGCCTGGTTCGAGCAGCTCAGCAGCGGCGTGGACGTCCCCGCGGCCCGGGCGAACCAGCACCCCGCGGCGCAGGAACCGGGCGCCCGACGGCGCCACGACCGGGACCATCGGAAACCAGTTGTCCGGCACGTCGGTCTGCAGCACGTAGGTCTGTGCCGGACCGCCCGGGACCCGGACCGGCAGCGGTGGCGGGGGGAACGCGGCAGTGTGCTCGAGGGCCAGCTGTTGAGCGTCGATCGGCGCGTCCATCGGCCCGTGCACGCGATGCTCCACAGCCCAGGCCATGGCGGCCATGTCGTCACGGAGAAAGACGACGTCTTCCAGAGGGGCGCCCTCCATCACGACACCCAAGGTGGGCGGCATGAGCAGATACGGCGAGTGCCGACCGTCCCCGGCGATCTTGAACATGGACCACGGCGACTGGCCGCCGCCCACGGGCAGCGACTCGGTCGGTTCGACGAGAGTGCGCACGCCGAAGCTGTCGGTCACCACGAGCGTGGTGACCCTCGACAGCGACCCGACCTCGGTGGGGACCGGTACCTCGAACCAGTCGTTGCCGAAGACGAGCGCGAACTCCATCACCAGGAGCGTCGCCAGATCGACCTTGTCCGGCGTGAGCGCACCGAAGTCGGTGACACCGTCCTCGAACTCCCACCACCTCGCAGCCGGCATCCCCCGGAAAGTGATGTGACTGGGAAGGAAGTTGAACGTCTGGGCCGCCTCGTGGGGCGCGGTGGGATCAGGGGCAGCACCGCTCGCAGCCGGGGCCAGAGAGAACGAGAACCAGTCCAGGTCTCCGCCGCGGAAGTCCGCCGCGACCAGGGCAACCGTGTCCGGTACCGATGCGTCCACGGCCACGGCGGTCGACGTCACCGTCGCGGCGTAGTCGAGCCGGCGGGAACGCCAGGCCGGGTCGCCAGCCGGTTCGCTGTACAGGCTCGCCCGGTAGGCGACCAGATCGGCCAAGGCAGCCGCGACTGCGGGCTGTGCCGCGACGGACGGTAGGGCAGGAACCGGCGTACCTCCGGACTGGACGATCGTGTACGCCGCTGCAAGCGCGAGCCCGTCGACGACGCGGCCAGCCAACGTTGCCCGCGTGGCCCGGCCGAGGGCATCCTCCGCGGCGTCGGCGGGCGCGATCTGCACGATCGGGTAGGCGGCTCGCAGTGCCGTGATGGCGGCGTCCGCCGTCGCTGCGGGCAGCGACGCACGGAGAGCGTTCTCCACGCGCCTGCCGAGCTGCGCGGAGCCGCGGAGGTTCAGGGAGACCGGGACCCGTTCGACGTGGGCCTCCAGCGCGATTGCCCGATCGAGCGGGACGGTGGCCACTCCGGAGTCGTTCGCGGCGAAGCCGTTCAGCGGTCGGCTCTGGACGCCCATCGTCGCCTGGACCGGTGATCCGGCGTCCTCACCCGCGAACTCTCCGAGCTGCCATTGGCGGGCGAGGAACCACAGCGGGTCGCGCACCTGAGCCTGCAGGCTGCGCTCCATCGACCCGTCGCGCGGATGCGGCTCAAGGCGGGTCCAGACGGTCACCGATGCCATCACTCACGCCTTCCCGAGCTGGTAGTCGCGCGCGAGCATCATCGAGACCGTGTCTTGGCGCAGGTTGAACGGGAAGTACAGGGCGGGCAGGATCTGGCCGACGCGACCCAGCGAGGCGAGATCGACGGTGCGCGCCAGGGCGAGGTCGAGCGCCTCGCTCAAGACGGCTTGCACGGTCGGTTCGTCCCAGCCGAGCTCCAGGTCGGGACAGACCGCCAGCAGCAGGGCCTGGGGCGCACGGGACTTCGGCTCGTCATGATGGAACGCGACACCCGCGCTCTCGGTCGTGCTCGGGACACGCTCGGGCCACGCATCCACGAGCAGCCCCGACCAGGACACCGTCGTGTCGTTGACGTCGCCGACAAGGTGGGCCACGAGCGCCAGACGCCCGTTGACGACCGTCGCTCCCGGCCCCGGTGGAAGTGCCAGCCAGCGGTCGCTCGGCACCAGGGGGAGCTGCGCGATGCGAACCACGGGAGGCACGGCTCCTGCGACGACCTCGCTGAGCAGCAGCGCGAGATCGAGGCGCGCGACCGCCGGACGCACATGGGTGAGCTGCTGGTGCCAGCGGGCCAGCGCCGTGGGGTCGGCGCCCAGGAGCGCGGGGTCCAGTCCGAAACCCGCTCGCAAGGTGGCCGCGGCGGGCGGAGTGAAACGTGGCAAGACCACCAGACCGGGGCCGAAGACGGTGCTCAACAGCTGCAGCGCTGGTGCAGGATCGGCGATTGCCAAGGTGATCGCCGTGAGAGCTCCCGCACGGGCGGCGAGAGTGGCGTGCAGCGACGTCGCGACCACGGCAAGCGCCGGATCGGGCCCCGACCCGCGGCGCGTCGGCGGGATCGCACCAGGGACCCCGTAGCCCGCCGCAGTCTGGATCGCGTCCCGGGCGTCGTCGGGGTTCGCTCCCCCGGCGGCAGCCGCGGCCAGGTCCGCGACCACGGCACCCAGGCTTGTGCGCGCAGCTGCGGCGCGCTGGTTGCGGTCGGCGACATCGATGCCGCCGACAACGCCGGCCTCGGGCAGCGCGAGGTCGCCCGCGCCGAGCGGACGCGCGCCCGCGATCAGGTCGTCGATCGCCCGTGCGATGCTGACGAGGTCCGCGAAACCGGTCCGCCCGGGCGCCGTCGAGTAGCTGATGACGACATCGGCGGCGCCCGGCGGTACCGCGTGGTAGATCATGCGGGTTTCCAGCTCGGAGCGTTGCGGGTCGCTGTCGATCCGGCACAGGGCCAGGACATCGAGCGGACCGATCAGCAGGTCGCTCAGCCGAACCGCCGTGATGACGGGTGCGCCGCCCCCGGGCGTGTAGGTCACCCTGGCCTCGATCGCGGTCGGGTCAGGGAGCAGACCGGCGACCCACGCGTCCAGCCATGGCTCGGCAGCGCCGCGCGGGGTCGCCGGGATCGACGCCCAGCCTGGGGGTTTGACCGGCGCCCCGGCGAACAGCGTCATCACGCGATGGGTCTGATCGATGCCACCCCGCGGCGTCTTGACGAACTGGGGATGCGGCATGCGCTGAGCCTGCGACACAGCGTCCAGCGCACCAGCAGTCCGGTCGGGGTTTCCCCGCATGGTCTGGTAGACGGCTTCCGCAACGCCGACGTCGCTGATGGCGTCGACGGCGTCGTCCATTGCCGCGAACAGCCCGAGCATCGCGGTTCGGTCGGCACCGATCGCGGGCAGGCCGGCCCCCCAGTCGGCCGTGTCAGCCAGGGTGCCGTCCGACCGCGCCCGGTCCAGGGCGATCCCGTCGACCACGTTCGACGCTGCGACCGACTCCGCCCCGGGGGAGGTCGGCGTCAGCTTGTCCCCGACGATGGGGAACCGGTCGCGCAGCAGCTGGATGTAGACGTCCAGCCCGGCATCGTGCATGGCCGTCTCGAGCTGGTAGCCGAGCAGTGCGCCCAGGGGCTGTCCCTGCCGTACGCCGTCGAGCAGCCACAGGGCCCGGCGTACCCGGTCCGAGGAGAGGTCCAGGCTCAGGACCCCGTCCTCGGCGCCGCCCTGATGGCTGAGGTACCCGCTACGCAGCACCGCTGCGGTGGCGGCCTGTGTGAGGGACGGAGCGTGGATGAAGCCGCCGTTGTCCACGCGCGCCTGACGGGCCGCCATCGCGCGCGGCGCCAGGGGGTGAAGCTGGGCCCGGCGGGTGTCGAGGTCGGTCACCCGAGCCGCGACCGCCCTCGACAGCGGGCTCGGAACGGCGGCCGGCCGCAGGTTCTCGACCCAGCCGTACCCGCCGGTGCGCAGCCGGGCATCGGAAGCCGAGCCGTTGCCGACGGTCGCGGCACGCTGGCCTGCGAGCCTGCTGGTGGCCAGCGAGGTGACCCACGCGTCGAGGCGGTGGCTGCAGATGTCGAGGGTCTCGGTGAGCAGCCGGTCCAGCTCGGCCGTGGGGAGCACGGCGAGTCGGTCGAGGCTCTCCCGGAGGTGCGCGAGCCGTGCGAACTCAGACTCCGGCGGTGGATCCAGAGCG
Organism: Cellulomonas sp.; assembly: GCA_012927595.1. Classification (GTDB taxonomy): domain Bacteria; phylum Actinomycetota; class Actinomycetes; order Actinomycetales; family Cellulomonadaceae; genus Cellulomonas_A. Next base: position 3,481 of record JABBOW010000011.1, on the reverse strand, counting down.
ACGAGGTACTCGGCCCAGCTTCGCGTGTCGAGCGACGACACCGGACGCGCAAGCGCCTCCCACGGGGTCACCTGGACGTGGCCGACCGCCGGCTGCGGGGCTGAGCCTGCGCCGGTAGGCGGTTCAGCGGTGGAAGCGGACGTCGCGATCGCCACCAGCTCCTGCTCGCGGGTTTGGGTGACGTCCAGCAGGCCGTCCCGGATCAGCGCGGACTCGGCGAGGGTGACGTAGTCGAGGAGAATCGACTGGCGCAGGATGCGGTACAGCAGGGTGTCGGGCACGGCGTCGCCCGGGTAGCGGTCCGCCCGGATGTCGGCGATCGGCGCCCGGCGCAGCCACTGGATGTAGTTCAGCTTTGTCGTTCCGACCGTCGCGTCCGGCGGCAGCGGGTTCGTCTCGGAGAGTGGACCGGCGACGACGGTCGGGGCCTTGACCGGGTAGTCGTCCGGGGCCAGCCCGGTGTGGACCAGCCGCGGGTCCCAGGTCGTGTAGCCGTAGGAGTCGAGCAGGTCGCGTCCGGCGGCGAGATGCGGCCCCCACCATGAGGCGCTCGCGGCCGGCGGGATCCCGTCCAGCCCGAGCAGGTTCCAGAGCAGCTCGTCTCCGAGGACATGGCGCCCGCGGAAGGTCATCGAGCTGGCGTCCTGACCGAGGACGTGGACGAGGTCGGCGTCGGGGTCGCCGGGAGTAGCGCCCAGGCGAGGGGCCTCGGCCGAGCTGGCCACCCAGGTCGGCAGGAGGCGCTGGACGAGTGTCAGAACCGTGGCCTCCACAGGGTCCGCGTCGGCGCTGACCCACCGGGCCGTGGAGGTGACCGGCAGGATGCCGTACGGGGTCCGCCCCGCCCGCAGGGCAGGCAGCGGACCTCGCGGACGGACGTGGTCGATGGCCCAGACCCGCGCCCGCTCCACCTGCTCCTCGCTCAGCGTCCCGTCGCCCATCTGTCGCAGGAAGTAGCCGAGCGTCGACGGCCACAGCGCGGTGATCATGTCCGCACCGTCGCGTTGGTCGAAGCGATCGGCGTTGCGGACGTGGTCGAAGACGGATCGAGGAACTCCGAGCAGTTGGGCGGCGATCGGGCCGTCGGAGCCGGCCGCAGCGGTGAGCGGTGCCGTTGTCTCGACGGCGAAGCTGGTGTCGGCCCCGGGGTCGTCCCGCCGGTAGGCCGACGGCGCGTCCGCGGTGTTGTTGGTCGGCGCGCCCTGCGGGACGAACGCCAGACCGTCCGCGTAATGGTGGGAGTCGAGCAGGGCCGCGAAGCCGACCGGGTCGGCAAGCGAGCGATCCTGCGGAGCCCCGAGCCCGTACACGAGAACCCGGTCGAAGCCGGCGCGGCGCTGGTCGGCAGTGAGAGGGACGCGCAGCGCCATCCCCGCCGCCACGGCCGCGTCGAAGTCGACCAGCCAACGCATGCCGGCATCGACCGGAAGCCCGTCCGGAAAGCCGCCGGACAACGTCCCGTCTGCGGCCGCCAGCGACATGGCCAGGTCGGGGACGACGCTCGAGCCGCTGACCGTGCTGGTTCCACTGGCGTCGTCGAGCAGGACCGTCCAGTACTGCGGCAGCAGCCTCGCCACCGTGGGCGACATCGCAGAGTCCGCGCGCACGGCGGGGCTCGCCGGCTGGAGGGGCCGGACCGGCGGTTGGCCTGCCGGGGTCGGCACGACCGGGCGATCGGCAATGTTGACCGGGGTGCACTGGCGGGTCACCCAGGCCGCCCGGGGTGCACCGAATCGGGCGACCAGGCCGCGCCATGGTGCCTGGGCCGCGTCCCGCGAGGGAGGCGGGTCGCCCGCGAGCCACAGGTCGTTCCAGTAGCTCGTGCCCGCCGCCAGCTCGTCCGCGCTCAGCTCCGGGTCGTGGCCGTCGAGGTGGATCTGATCGGGATAGATGCGCACCCACAGCTCGCTCTGACGGGGGGTGTCGACGAAGCGGGTCTCGATGCGAACCGGCAGGAACAGCACCGGGGTGACGTCCGGCCCGCGCCCGACACCGGCCGGGCCGCGCTGGTCGACCGAGGTCATGGGGTCCTCGCAGGGAGCAGGGAGTCGGCATGCACCAGGATCCGGAACGGAAGCCGGAGCATGATCGCGGCGGTCTGCGCCGCATCGGAGCCCCACGCCGCGGCCGTGTCCTCCGCGTTGCTGCCGTCGAGCGCGACACCGCTCGGAGCGTCTGCGGCCGTGAGGAAGTCAGGTATCGGTTGGCGTGCCAGCACTGACGCGAAGACGGAGGAGGCCAGCCGGTATCCGGAGATCTCGCTCGGGTGCAGCAGGGGGAAGACGGAGCTGACCGAGGAGTCCGACAGGGTGCCGGTGCCCGGGACGAGCCCGAGGCGCTCGACCGCTGCCGGACGTGCCTGCGGTGCCGCAACGGCAGGGGTCGCCAAGATGGCTGGTCCCCCGAAGCTCGTCCAGGCGAGGTCCGCCCACCGGGTCACGGCGCCGCTGTTCTGGGGCTCCAACCCGAATCGCGTCTCGGTGACCTGCTCCTGGAAGACGAAGAAATACCCTTCGGGTGCGCCCGGCGTCCCGCCGCGTGCGTCGTCGGCCGACAGGTTGAAGCCGAAGAACGTGATGTCGGGAGCCAGGGTCCCGCGGAAGATCGGGTGCCTCTCGTCGGTCTCGTCCAAGACCCGGCCGTGCTCGCCGCCAGCGGCCGACTTGGCCTTGCCGGCGAAGATGTCGGTGTTCGGGTATCGCCGCAGCAGCTCACCGCGCACCAGCAGCACCACGTTGTCGACCACGACGTCGGTACGGTTCTCGTTCAGACCCAGCCCGCGGTGGGACGGCCAGGTGTGGATCGGCGGAATGTCCTTGAGCAGCTCCACCAGCGCCGTCGGATCGGTGGGATCACCGGGTTGAGGCGAGTAGCCGGCGACGTCCCAGAACTGGCGGAAGTAGCTGCCACGCTGGTCGGTCGGATACCCGTTCCAGAGCAGCTGCCGGCTCATCTCGTGGTTGAGGCCGACCATGTACGCCTCGATGAACTCGTGGTTCGCCACGACCGCCCCGAGGGAGTCCGGCGGGATCAGCTTGACGCCGGGCAGGAGGTAGCCCTCGTTCAGGTCGCGCAGCGGCTCGTACATCGGTTGCGGAAAACTGGGAGCCGCAAGGATCGGCTCGATCGGGTCCGCGGCGAACCACGGCCCTCCCAGAGTCGTGACCATCGAGGAGATCCGGGCGGGAACCGTCGCGGCGGGATCGAGGCGACTCACGACGGTCGAGCGCAGCGCGGCGAGGTCGAGCCGACCGGGGATCGGCGGATCGACGGGCGCAGAGTGGAGGGCGTCGAGCATGGCCGCGGCCGCCTCGCGGAGCAGCGCAGCATCGGGTGAGTCCACGCCAGGCGCCGCGCTGCTCGCCGCCCCTGGGATGGCCGCACCGGCCCCGGCCGTCCCCAACCCGCTCGGCGGTTCGGTGATGACGAACCGCGACGCCAGCTGCCCATCGCGCACCGCGGCGCCGGTCAGGTTGGCGAA
>JABBOW010000004.1 GCA_012927595.1 Cellulomonas sp. | reverse complement strand
CCTCGCCGCTCGGCCCCCCCCCCCCCCGCCCCGGCCCCCCCCCCCCCCCCCCCCCGGCGCGCGCCCCCCCCCCCCACCCGCCCACCCCCCCCGCCGGGGCCGCCCGCCCCCACGCCCCCCCGCTTCGTGGGTGCGTCGACGTCCTCACGTCGGCACCGGGCAGTGGTCAGGCGGTCAACCGAATACGCCACGAGGCTCTGCACCCTGACCGCACCCGGTCGCTCGGCACCAGACCAGCGGCCACACAGTCCCAAGCACGCGACCCCACAGCAGACCAATCCGTGCAGCAGACCCACGTCGTTCACTCGGTCTGACCCCAGTGGCAGCCCGGATCGGTCCCATCACCGTGGTCGTGGTCGTGGGGGTGGTCGTTGCCGCACCCGTCCCGCTAGCGACCGTCGGATCGGCCTCAGCGCTCGCGACCGACTCGGCGGCCGGGAAGACCGCGTCGGTCGGCAACGATCCTGACATCGGCACCACTGGCATCGTGGCGTCGGCAACCTGCCGGCTCCGACCCGCCCGCGGCCCGTCCTGCATAGCTATGCAGAACAACCCGCTCGGTACTTCGGCGCAGCGGCTCAAGTCGGTGACAGCAACGTGTGTAGCACCCGCCGCCGATCGGCCTCGTCCGCTGGGGTTCGCCCGCAACCGCGAACCACGTGCGACCGGCACAGACGGTCGTCAGCGGCCACTGGCGAACGTCGATCCGATGGCTGACACGGAAGAGGTCACTGGTTCGATCCCAGGATCGCCCGCCATATTCGTGCAGTTCAGCTACGTGTGTGTCATATTGCGATCCGTTCCGTCTCACCGGTCGACATGAATGTAGCAATGGGTGTAGCAACCCGGACGTGGGCGGACATCGGCGGACGAGACTTGTCGAGCCGCCCCGATGAGCGCGACGTCAACGTTCTCCCAGGTCACAGCGCGCCGGTCCCGCCGCCGCCGGGAAGTCGATGACCTCTTCTGTCCGGATGCACACAGAAGAGGTCATCGCGGACAGTGACGCCGCGATCCACGCTGACAGATGCCGAGTTCAGGCGATCCCACGACGCCACCCGCGACTGAGATCCGACCCGCACGAGAGTGGCACCGAACCCGTGGCGCTTCAGTCGTCGCGGGCCGCCCGGAGCCTCGCGACCAGGTGCCCGACCTGGGCCGACGACGCGGCCAAGAGCCCACCGTCCGGCCGTGCCGCGGGCACGAGGACGAGTTCGACGCCTGACATCACCTGGACGACGAGTGCCGGCCGGGGACCTCAAGCGGCACGCCGACACCGGTCGTGAGCGCCCGGACGTCGGGCCAGGGCAGCGGGACGACGACGTGCGGCGCCCGCGAGCCACGCCAGAGCTCGAGCGCGGCGCCGGACACCGCGAGGGTCAGCGCGGTGCCCCCGCGTGCCCTCACACGGGGGGCCCAGCCGCCGTGCGCGAGCAGGGACCGGCCGAGGCCCTCGCCGGCCCACAACTGGCGCATCAGGCTCCCGCGCCGGACGGCGGCGACACGGCACTGTGCCACCCGGCCGGCGCTGGCTCGCAGGGTGACGACGGCGACCGTCCCGCCGACGACGAGCAGCCCTGCGGCCACGACGACCGGGACGTCGAGACCGTCGCCCGGGACCCGGCCCCAGGCGGTGACCGCGAGCACCGTGAACGCGGTGGCCGCGACTCCTCGCACCGAGCGGCGCGGGTCCCCGGGGACCGGGGTGCTCACTGCGAGCCCTCGAACGGCATGACCCAGGCGGCGATCATGGCGCCGCCGCCTACGCGCTGAACCAGACGGGCAGCACGCCGCGCCGCTCGAGCTCGAAGATGGCGAGCTGGCGACGCTGGTGCAGGTTGATCGAGTACACGAAGGTCCGGTCCAGCGCCTCGGCCTCAAAGGCCCGCGCGGGCTCCGCACGGGCCTGGAGCTTGGTCTTGTCCGCGTCGACCTGAGCCTGCATCTCCTGGAACGCGTCACTGCCCGGCCACCGGTTCGCCAGGCCCGTGAGGCCCTCGGTGACGGACTCGAACAGGGCCGCGTGCCGCTGCGCCTCCGAGACGGACGTGACCGGGCCGCCGATCGCCTCGATCTCCTGCCGGACTCGCTCCGAGAGCGTGTCGATGAGCGGCAGGAGCGCCAGCAGCGCGCTCGTGTCGAGGCTCGCGTACAGGCGTTCCGCGCTGGCGAGGTCTTGGGCCTGGGGCTTCATGGGTCGTAGCGTACGGCGCACGCACCGCGGCGCCGAGGGCCAAGGCGTCGTCGGCCGGAAGTCACCCGGTGCTGCCCGGGCATACCCGGGCGAGCCTTTCGCGCCCGGCCCGTCCAACCAACGCACGGGGGCCCGGACGGTGCGCTTCCTTTGGAAAGACGTACGGCGTCTGCAGTTGGTCCACCGTGGCTGAGAACCTCGCTACGCGCACCGTCCGAACGCACGTGCTGCCCTGGTCGCGGGTGGGGCAGCACGTGCGCCGACTGACCAGAGGGGTCGGGCGGGCCCCCCAGCCGTCGTCGGTCGAGGTGGCTCAGACGTCCTCGAGCGCCACGTCCTTCGTCTCCGTCGCGAACATGTAGGTCACGCCGCCGATCACCAGCAGTGCTGCGAACAGGAAGAACGCCGGGGGTACCGCGTCGAGCGTGACGTTCTGCTTGATCATCGATCCGCCGACGAGCACACCCATGAGCGCCGGGCCGAAGATCTTGGCGGTCGCGCCAAGGCCGTACCCGAGGCCGAGGCCCGTCGAGCGCGCCTCGTTCGGGAACTGCTCCGCCCCGAAGGCGTTCAGGATGCCGAAGGCTCCGTCGCCGAACGTCATGGTGATGACGATGCCGATGAAGAACGCCGTGCCGGTGTGAGCCGTCGCGGAGACCACCGCGCCGACCGCGCCGAGCAGGCCGAAGGCGAGCATGACCTTGCGGCGTCCGACGATGTCGGCGAGCCAGGCAGACCCCAGCCGCCCGATGACGTCGGCGATGGCCACGAAGGTGAACAGCATCCCGACGTACGCGGCCGAGTACCCGAAGCCGTCCTTGAGCAGCGTCTGGCCCCACGACTGGATCGTGAACGAGCCGAGAATGAAGCAGAACGACCCGAGGGTGATGATCGCGAGCTGCCTGCGGTACTTGGTGAAGATCACGCTGTAGGCCGCGGTCTGGACGTGCTCGACGGGCGGCAGCGCACCGACCTCGGACGGCTCGATCTCCATCGCCCAGGCGAGCGCCTCCCGAGCCTCGTCGGACCGACCGTGGGCCTGCAGGAAGCGTGGCGACTCAGGGACGGTGCGCAGCCAGAAGAGCAAGAAGACCGGGATGACGCCGAGGGCGATGAGTCCACGCCAACCCAGCGGGTCACCGAGCCACTGCTGGGCCTGGGCACCGAGAAGCAGGCCCACCGGAATGAATACCGACGCGAGACCGGCGAGCAGGCCCCGCTGCTTGGTCGGGACGAACTCCTGGACGTACGGGATGGAGGTGATGTTGAGGCCACCGACACCCATACCGACGCCGATGCGCAGGACCGCCAGCATCCACCAGCCACGATCCGGGGTGAAGACCGAGATGGCGGTGAACACCACGAACAGCAGGACGCACCAGGTGAATGCCCGCCGCCGACCGATCATGTCTGCCAGGCGGCCCCACATGACGGCGCCGATCACAGTGCCGAGGCCGGAGCAGGCCAGGATTGTGCCGGCCTCGATACCGGTCAGGTTCCACGGCTTCACTAGCAACGAGACGACGAAGCCGATGAGGAACATGTCGAAGAACTCAGAGATGTTGCCCACAACGACCAGGCCGATCAAGTTCTTCTGGTGGCCCGTCAGGGGTCTGTTGTCGATCTGCTGCATGGCGCTCGTCGTCGAGACGCCCAGCTGATTGCTCATCGGGGACTGCCAATCTGTGTTGGTGCCTGGAGGGGCACGGGGGACGGAGGAACGGTCAGCGGATGATGTCGGTGCTGGTGGGGATGGCCAGCTCGCTCGGGGCGATGCAGGTGAGGTCGCCGTGGTGGGTCAGCGCGTATCTCGCGACGCGCATCCCGTACCCGATGCCGGCCCTGACATCGCCGTCCAGGAAGCCGTGCAGCGTCCCGGCCACGAACGCGTCGCCCGCGCCTGGGCGGTCGACCACGGGGACGACGTCGACGTCGTACTCAGCCTCGCCGTCCGGTCCGCTGTAGTAGACGCCGTCGCTCTGATCGGTCGACACCACGTGCTCGACGCCGAACTCCTCGCGCACGTTGCGGGAGCTCTGCGAACGCGCGCCGGTGATCCCGAACACGACCTCGGCGTCCCGCCGCGAGCACAGCACGACTGCGGCCTTCCGCACGATCGGGGTCAGGACGTCGCGCGCCTGGTCGGGGCTCCAGAGCATGCTGCGGTAGTTGATGTCGACGGCGATGTCGATCCCGCGCTCTGCCGCGGCGTCGACCAGATGACGCACGACCGCGGCGGTGCCCGGGGTGAGCGCCGCCGTGATCCCGGTGACGAAGACCATCCGGGTGTCGAGCATCGATTCCCAGTGGACGTCCTCGATCGCGATCTCGCGGAAGGCGGTGCCCTCCCGGTCGTAGGTGACACGGGACGGCATCGGCGTCTCGCCTGGCTCCATGAAGTACACGGCGACCCGCCCGCTGGAAACCCGGATCATGTTGCTCATGTCCACGCCCACCGAGCGGTACTCCGACAGGCACCTCTCGGCGAGGTCACCGTGTGGCATGACTGAACACCACGAAGCCGAGCGCCCGAGCTGGGCGAGGAGCCCCGAGACGTTCGCCTCGGAACATGCCGCCGACATGTGCAGCTGGCGGGTGCGCGAGAGCCGCTCGCCGTGCGGGACAGTCAGCCTGATCTGACCCTCGCCGATCGTTGTGAGATCGAACATCTACCTGCTCACTCCTTCGGAAGCATGGGTGGTGCCGTAACGGTGGGTGTAGCGGTCGTGGTTGGCGGCCACCTCCTGCGGAGGGAGGTCGGTGACCGCTCCGAGCTGCATGGCGACGAAGACCGTCCGCGCCACGTCCTCGACCATGACAGCGGCCTGGAGGGCCTTGTCGATGGTGGCGCCGATCGTGAAAACACCGTGCTGCCTCATCAGGATCGCGGGTGAGGTCCCGATCGACCTGAGTACTTCTTCCCCGATGGCGTCGCCGCCTATCCGGGCGTAGCCACCGCACGGGACGGGACCGCCAAACTCGTCGGCAATCGCCGTCAGCACGCACGGGATCGGCCGACCAACCGCGGCGAAGGCCGTCGCATAGGTGGAGTGCGTGTGGACCACCGAGCCGACGTCGGGTCGGCCTCGATAGATCCCCAGATGGGATGCCGTGTCCGACGACGGCCCGTGCTCCCCCTCGATCACCGCCCCGGACAACGCGACGACGACCATGTCCTGCGGCTGCATCCGCGCGTATGCCAGGCCCGACGGCTTGATCACGATGCAGTCCCTGTCGGGCGCGAGGGCAGACAGGTTGCCGCCCGTCCACGCCACCAGTCCGTTGCGCTGGAGTGCGAGGTTTCCCTCGCAGACCTCCTCGCGGAGCAGCGCCAGCATCACGACGCCCGGCCCGCTCCCTGGAGCTCGCCGCGAACCACAGCCATCCCGGCCCGAGCGAGCCTCGCCTCGACGAACTGGCGGGCCGACACGCAGGTGGCGACCGAGTCGAGCGCGTCGTCATTCCACATCTCGAGCATCATCCGGCCTGACCAGTCCTGGCGGTGCAGCTCGGTAAACGCGGCGTCGAAGTCGACGACCCCGTCGCCGAACGGGATCCGACGCGGCTCGCCGGGGCGGGCGTCCTTGACGTGGATCGCGACCATGTGGTCCTGACCGTCACGCAGCTCGCGCGTCTGATCGCCGCCGTGCTCGGCTATGTTCCCGACGTCCGGGTAGAGCTGGACCCACGGGCTGCCGACCTCACGCACGACGCTCATCGCGTCGCCGACCGAGGCGATGTCGTGGCCGTCGACGTTCTCGATGCCGAGTACCACCCCAGTGCGCGCCGCATGCGGTACGGCTTCCATCAGCGTCGCGACGTACCTCGCGCGCGCGCCAGGATCGGCGGGCTCGTAGTAGGCGAAGTAACCGGCGACCTGCAGCACGCTGGCACCGAGGTCGGCGGCCAGCTCGATGCCACGGTGGTAGACCGCCCTGGCTTGCCGCCGGATCTCCGAGTCGACCGAGCCCGGCATCACCCGGCGATGCAGGCTCAGACACACCCCGCCAATCTGGACGCCGGCCGCGCGGGCGGCCTCGCGCCCGGGGTCGCGCTCGCCGTCGGTCCACTCCAGGCGCGCCGCCCGCTCAGGGGACTCGTCGACCGAGAGGTCGACGAAGCTGAAGCCCGCTTGAACAACCTGCGCGAAGAACGCCCGCCACCCGTGCGTGCACGCCAGTGCCTTCTCGTAGATGCCGAGGCTGACACCATTCACGGCCAGATCCGTTCGATCGCGGAGCGCAGCTCGAGGGCGGCCCGTCGCGGGTTGTCGGCCCCGACTATCGTCCGACCGGCGATGACGACGCCGACCGGCGAGCCGACGAACACGTCTAGGTCGCTCGCGGTGATGCCACCGGTGACCGTGACCGTGAAACCCATCTCCGCGAGCTCGGCCACCCGGTCCAGGTCGTGCGGCCCCCAGGCGAGAATGCCGGCGACCTCAGCGTCCCGCGAGCGGTGCACGATGACGTGCTGCACGCCGACGAGGCGCCACGACGCGGAGGTCTCGCGCGAGTAGTGCTCACCGAGCTCGACCTGCACCTCGGCGTTGAACTCCGACGCGACCTTGACGACCTGCTCGATCGTGGTCAGCGAAGCGCCAGCCACGCACGACACCCAGGACGCTCCGGCCTCGAAGCACTGCCTGGCGATCAGGGCGCCCGCCTCGGCGATGCGCACGTCGGCGAGGATTGTCGCGCTTGGGTACAGTGCCCTGATCTCGCGGACGGCCCGCAGACCCTCGGAGATGATCAGGATGGTGCCGACCTCGATCACGTCGACGATGTCGGCGACCTTGTTCAGCGGGCCGAACGCGGTGGCCAGGTCGGTGCTGTCAAGGGCGACCTGCAGACGGGGCCTCACGTCACCGCTCCCTTGCGGAAAGCGAAGAACGTCTGCGCGTTGTTGATCAGCAGGTCCTCGACGTAGCCGCGGTCGAAGCCCTCGTCGAGCATGCGCGGCCCGTCGACCGCCGGGTTGAAGTCGACGCCGGTGACCGAGCCGTAGGCCTTTTGGTAAGAGCGCTTGCCCGAGTCGGTGCCGAGCAGTATGCGCCCGCCGTAGCCGCGCTCGCCCAGCTGCCGCAGCACCATGATCCGATTCGCGTCAGGCTGGTACTTGATGCGATAGGTGCCGTCGATCTCCAGGTAGACCCCGGTGTCCATGACCTTGGCCAGGTAGTACACGTCGGCGTTGCGCTGGATGTGCCCGATGGCGACCTGGCTCGGCTCGACACCCAGCTTGATCAGCTCTTGCGCTTGTTCGAGACCGCACGTGCCGAATGTCGTGTGGGTGTTGATCGGGCAGCCGGTCTCGATCGCGGCCAGGGCGGCGGCCTGCATGCACTTGCGCTCGAAGGCAGTGATCTTGCCGTAGGCGGTGCCGATCTTGATCACGCCGGCCTTGTGGTCGGTGCGTTCGACGACCGGACCGGAGTAGTCGTACCGGTCGATGCCCTCACGGATGTCGGCAATCAGCAGTTCGGCGATCTGGTCGACCGTGTAGCGGGTGACCCAGTGCGAGCGCGTCTCGAGGTAGACGTGCTCGCGGTGGAAGCCCGTCGCAGCCACGATCTGCAGACCGGAGACCCGGGCGTTGACCTCGGCGAGCTTGTCCACGTCACGACCGCAGTTGGCCGGGCACATGTCGATCACGGTGCCCGACGGTGCCCACCGCTGGGCGGCGGTCACGAAGTAGGTGGCCTCCTCGACCGCCTTGTCCACGTCGTCCAGCAGGTGATCCGGCTCGAGGAAGACCTCACCGGCCCCGGTGCGGATCAGGTGGTCGTGCGAGTTGACTACGCCGAGGCTCTTCGGATCGACGTCTCCGAGAATGGTCCGGACGATCGGCATGAAGTCCTCCACTGTCTGCGTGCCGGTAGCGAGCCGCCCGGCGTCGTTGCTGACGCTGAGCATGAACCGTCAGCCGCTCGCCTGGGAAGCAGTTCGGCAAACATCCGTTCACTCGTGCTCAAGAACTGGATACAGATGTACAGGTCAACCTATAATTACGAAGCCGGAAGACATCCCATCTGCGAAGGTACGTGAACACATGTGCGCAGCGATCGCAGCGCAGCACGCCCCACGCGGGCACATCCAGCTGCTCCTCCAGGTGGCCCGGATGTACTACGAGGAGGATCGGGGTCAGCAGGAGATCGCCGACACGATCGGGTACTCGCGCCCAACGGTGTCCCGGCTCCTGGCCGAGGCCAAGGAACGTCGCATTGTCAGGTTCACCGTCGCCCACCCGCTCGAGCAGGCGCTGGAGCTCGAGGAGCGGCTCAGGCGGACGTTCGGTCTCAGGCTCGCGGCAGTCGCGAGCCAGGACGGCGCCGACCCGGTGCAGTCGGTCGGCCGGTTGGCCGCCAATGTGATCGCGGAGAACGGAAATCCACACACGATGCTCGCCCTGTCCAACGGTCGGTCGGTGGCGGCGGTCGTCGACTCCATGCCGTCGCTGCACTGGCCGTACTCGTGTGTCACCCAGATGATCGGGTCGCTCGGCTCGGTCGACCACCATCTCGTCGACGGCCCCGACCTGTGCCGGCGGATGTCCGAGCGGCTCGGTGGCCAGCACCGCCCCCTGCCGGTCCCCATCGTGCTCGCCTCGGCCGTCGTCGCGGCATCCGTCAAGAAGGAGGAACTCGTGATCACGACCCTCGAGCTCGCGGCGCGTTCGGACATCGCGATCTGTGGCGTCGGCTCTGTCGGACCGCGCGGGACGTCCGGCATGATCCTCCAGCCGTTCATGACGCCCGAGATCGATGCTCAGGTGAAGCGCGGCAAGGCGGTCGCGCACATCTGCGGCCACCACTTCGACGCCGAAGGCAGGCATGTGCGGACGTCGCTGTGCGATCGGATGATCAGCATGCCCCCGGAGCGGCTCGCCGACGTCAAGATGTCGATGGTCGTCGCCTGGGGACCGGAGAAAGTGCCCGCGCTGCGCGCGGTAATGCAGACGGGCTTCGTCAACGCCTTGACCACCGACGAACAGACGGCGCAGCTGTTGCTGACCTACGAGCCGCGACGGGCGCGATGACATTGCCCGTCGACAAACAGGCGCGGCGACGCTGGCCCGCTCGCGATACCGCTCCCCCGACGTATCCAACGCGGACGCGAACCCACTCGACCCGAAGCAACCACAATTCTCGCGAGATTCGGCTCGGGGAAGTCAGCCGCGCGCTTGACGCGTCTTGCACCGAGGTGCTGTCCCGTGGGTGGAGTCCCGCGGAGTGGTGGAGTTGCTCGCCGTGGGGTGCCGTGCGATGGCACCACCGAGTCGCCATGCCGGTGAGCGCGCAGCTCCATGCCACACGAGGCCCACCTGTGCATACGCATGCACACCGACCCTCGCGGCACTTCGGCGCGACGTGCCAAGACGGTGACAGCTACCTGTGCAGCAACTCGGCGATGGTCGGCCCCGTCGAGGACGTCCGCCCGCCACCGCGCACACCGTGCGACCTCCACAGGCGGACTTCAGCGAAAACAGGCGGACACCGGCGGACGACACCCGTCGGGCTACCCGGATAAGCGCCACGTCAGCGTTCGCCCAGTTCACAGCCCGCGAGCCCCCTCCCGGCCGAATACCCTCAACTTAGTGGCGTCTGCGGGAGGGGGAGCATGACGAGGGTCAGTGGGCCGCGAGGTGGTGGCCGTTTGGCCCGTTCGGCGGGTTTGGTCGGGTTGAAGCCACAAGCGACTCGTCCAGACACTGCGGCCCCGCGCGCCGTGACCACCGACGTCGACGGCCACACGATCACCGCCAAGTCGAAGCTCAACCACGACGCTGAGCAAATCCTCGCCAAGCTGCCGCCCATTCCGGCCTGACTCACGTGGTACGAGTTAGGCCGGAGCCCCCCGCGTGGGGTGCTGGCGCGTGTACTCGAGCATCGGGCTGCCGTGCCACACTGCGGCGATGAGCGTCAGCGGTGGCGAAACGGATCCGGTCGCGTCGGGCATCCCGATCGGCCCCGTGCACGCACCAAAAGGCCGGCTAGAGGATCGCGTGTTGCCGGCCTGGCTCCGGCCTACGGCCCATGAGCGCCGTGCCCCCGTGGCTTCGGCGATCCTGGTCGCTGCTGGCCTGCAGCTGGTGCTCGCGCAACAGTTCACGCTGATCCACCCGCGCTGGTTGCTGCCGTCGCTGGAGATCGCGCTGCTGGCCACGTTGATCGTGCTCAGCCCACTCAGGCTTACCCGCTACACCGCCCAGGGTCGAAACGTGAGCCTGCTTCTGGTCGCGATCATCTCTCTTGACAACGGGTTCAGCGCGGTTCTGCTCGACATGGGCCTGATCAACGGGACCGCCGGGAACCAAGCGGCACCGCTCTTGGCGTCGGCGGTCGCGATCTACCTGACGAACGTTATCGCCTTCGGCATCTGGTACTGGGAGCTGGACCGCGGAGGACCGCTTGCCCGCGCGGCCGCAACCAGCCCGTATCCCGACTTCCTCTTCCCGCAGATGACCCAGCACCAGCTCGCTTCCGAGCACTGGGAACCACACTTCGGGGACTACCTGTATGTCAGCTTCACCAATGCCACCGCATTCTCACCGACGGACACGATGCCCATGCCCCGCTGGGCGAAGGGGCTCATGTCAGTTCAGAGCGCGATCGCACTGTCCACCACTGCGCTTGTCATCGCCCGTGCCGTGAACATCCTCAAGTAGCGGCCCCGTTGGCAGGTCAACTTCGTAGAGCCATCAAGGTCACGGTTATACCTGAGATCGTCCGGATAGGCCCCGACGAGTGAAGAGGTCTCCGTACAGGGCAGATGAGACGACGTCTGGCCAGGTCACCGTCTGCGACAACACAGACCGGCTCGTGTCCGGTGAGGGTTCCCCCACCGGACACCCGACCCCGCCCGCCTGGACTGGCGAGAGAGCCCGGCGTTGCCCGGGACGGGCGATCTCTCCACTGTGCTCGGACGCGTGCGAGACACCCTGCCGAGTGGACTCCGCTGAGCTGGTCATCGTGGTGACGTCCTCGGGGAGCCAGCCTGACGTAGCCGATCATCAGGAGGACCTGGAAGATCGGCACGGTGGCGGTCGACGGCCACCAAGGGTGAGAACGCGGTTGCTGCAATAGCGATCGCAGCAGTGGCGTTGTTCCTTCCGACCGACGCGAACACGACCCGGCGGCGAAGACCCTCATCCACGGGGGGACGCCTCCACGCGCACGTTGACCATCATCGGGTAGGTGGCCAGGAACACCACGACCGTGGTCAGCGGCCCGATCTCGCCCGTGTGTGACCCGACCCACGCGAGCGCCGGGTAGCCCACGGCCGAGCTTACGGCGATCGCTGCCATCGCGTAGACCGCCAGCAAGCGGCTCAGGTGTCGCTGGACACGCGAGAGCAGGGCAGGTGCGTGGTCGCTGCGACCATGCGCGCCGTGACCCCCGTCGCGGCGGCTCCAGCCCCGCTGGCCGCCGTGCCCATCAGGCAACCCGTGGGGCGAGGATGTCGTGGACCTGGGCGGCGGTGGGGACTCGTCCGGAGAGCACGAGGGTCTCGTCGACGACCAAAGCCGGGGTGCGCATGACGCCGTAGCCGGCGATCGCCCCGTAGTCCG
>JABBOW010000202.1 GCA_012927595.1 Cellulomonas sp. | reverse complement strand
GGGGGTGTGCGGGGGCCGCGCGCGACGCCGCGCGCCGCTCGGCGATGGTCTGATGACCGGACGTCGAACCCACGGCAGCGACGGCCGGAACCTTCTCCCCATCGGCCGCGAGGCCCTCGGGCGAACCCGCAGGTCGCCCCGTCACGATGCGACCGCGACCGGCATACCGGGGCGTCTGCGGCGCGCCCAGTCGGCGCGGGTCAAGCCCTGACCACGGGTGCCCATGCCCGAAGAACTCCGTCTTGGCGAGCAGCGCAAGCGTCGGGTGCGTCAAGTAGAACACGACAACAAGGTCGATGATCGTGGTCAGCCCCAGCGTGAAGGCGAACCCGCGCACACCGCCGACGGCAAGGAAGTACAGGACTACCGCGGCGAGGAAGTTCACCGCGTCGGACGCGAGGATCGTGCGGCGCGCGCGCTCCCAGCCCTTCTCGATCGCCGCGGCGAGCGTGCGACCCTCACGCAGCTCGTCCCGGACTCTCTCGAAGTAGACGATGAAGGAGTCGGCAGTGATGCCGATCGCGACGATCAACCCCGTCACGCCGGGGAGTGAGAGCCGATACCCCTGCGTCCACGACAGCACCGAGATCACCCCATACGTGATCAGCCCGGCGAAGACGAGGGAGGCGATCGTGACAAAGCCGAGCGTCCGGTACTGGAGCAGCGAGTAGACGACGACGAGCAGCAGACCGATGAGGCCGGCGATGATGCCCTTCTGCAGCTGCTCGGACCCGAGCGACGCCGAGATGGTCTGCTGGCTCTGCACCGTGAACGTCAGGGGTAGCGCACCGAAGTTGAGCTGGTTGGCCAGGGTGGCGGCCGTCGCGCGGTTGAACGACCCGGAGATCTCCGCCTTGCCGTCCGTGATGATGACACCGGGCGCGAGCGACGGCGCCGAGATCACCAGGCCGTCGAGGACCATGGCGAACTGGTTCTGCGGTGACTTGAGGCCCTGCAGGCGGGTCGTCGTGACGCGGAACTCGCTCCCGCCCTGGCCGGCGAAACGGATGTTGACGACCCACTTGCCCGAGACGGTGCCGTTCGCCCCGACCCCGAGGCCCGAGGACGCGGACGAGATCTCCTTGCCCTTGATCTCGACCGGGCCGAGCAGGTACTTGGCCGAACCCGTTGCGTCACACGTGACCAGGGCCTTGTCGGCGGCGGAGAGCTTGCCGCCGGTCTGGTTCGCCTTGTTCGTGCAGTCGCGCGCGAGGAAGTCCGCCTCGACCTTGGGGGTGACGTAGTACGCCGTGTCGCTGGGGTTGTCCGGGGCTGCCTTCGTCGGGGTGTCCGACGGGGCCGCGGTCGCCGTGGCGCTCGGGGTGGGGGTCGCAGCAGCGGCAGCGGCAGTTGCGGCTGCCGTCGGCGTAGCGGCGGCCGTCGACGTGTCAGTCGGCGTGGGCGCGGAGATCGCGAGGACCGGACGGAACTCCATCTGCGCGGAGGTCCGCACGAGGTTGAGCGTCTCCTCGCTCGGGGTCCCCGGGAGCGCAACCACGATGTTGCGGCCGCCCTGGCTGGTGATCTCCGCCTCAGCGACTCCCGAGGAGTCGACGCGCTGACGGATCACGTCGATCGCCTGGGTGATCGTCGTGTCGGTGATCGCCGCCTGGTTCTCGGCGACCGGCGTCAGAATGATCTGCGTGCCACCCTCAAGGTCGAGGGCGAGCTTGGGGGTCAGCGTCGCGGTCGACCAGTGCGAGCCGGAGATCAGTGCGCCGAACAGGGCGACGATGAGCGCGCCGAGCGTGATGAGCGTGCGTGCGGGCCGGTCGCGGTGGGTGGGCTGGGCCAACGGAATATCTTCTCTCGTGCGCGCACCGTCGGCGCGATGCCGACGGTGGGACTGTGGTCCGCCAACGGCGGCGGACCCTGCCGGCTACTTCTTCTCGGGGTCCTCGTCACCGCGTGCAGGAGGCAGGGAGGACAGGTCGTCCGGGACGTCCACGTCGTCGTCTGCCGTGTCGTCCTGCGCTACGTCATCCTGGTCTGCGTCGACCGGCGGCTCGATGACCTTGGCGATCGCCGCGCGGAGCCACCGGGTCTGGCTGCCCGGGGTGGACTCGATCGTGATGATGTCGTCAACGACAGCGACCACCGTGCCAAACATCCCGCCGCCGGTCATGACCTCCTGGCCAGGCGCGAGGTGCGAGCGGAAGTCCGCGGCCGCGCGCTGCTGCTTGCGGGTGCGGCTCGACATGAACCACATCGCCCCGAAAGCGATCAGGATGATGACGAGAAAGGGTGCGTTGTCCACGAGCGTGGGTCTCCGGATCTGCGGTGAATGTCGGGCCGCAGTCTAGGCGCAGCAGCTCCGAGTGCCTAACGTGTGGATCTGGCCAGGGGTTCCCGCTCAACCGAACAGCGACTCCGCCTGCGCAGGCGGAGTGAGGCCTAGATGAACCCACGCCGCAGGCATCGCGATCCGTCCGCGCGCGGTGCGTCCGACGAGTCCCTCGCGGACCAGGAACGGCTCGGCGACCGTCTCGACGGTCTCGGGCTCCTCGCCCACGGCGACGGCGAGGGTCGTCAGCCCGACGGGTCCCCCACCGAACCGGGTGCACAGTGCGGTCAGCACAGCGCGGTCAAGCCGGTCGAGGCCGAGGAAGTCCACCTCGTACACCTGGAGTGCAGCGCGGGCGGCAGCCAACGACAGCGTCCCGTCGCCGCGGACCTGCGCCCAGTCACGCACCCGGCGCAGCAGCCGGTTCGCGATGCGGGGCGTGCCGCGCGACCGCATCGCGATCTCGGGGACGGCGTCCGGCGCGAGCTCGACGCCCATGAGTCTCGCCGACCTCACGAGCACCCGCTCGAGCTCGTCCCGCGAGTAGAAGTCGAGGTGGCCGGTGAAGCCGAAGCGGTCGCGCAGCGGCGCGGGCAGCAGACCGGCGCGGGTCGTCGCTCCGACGACGGTGAAGGGAGGCAATGACAGCGGGATGGCGCTCGCGCCCGCGCCCTTGCCGACGATGATGTCGACCCGGAAGTCCTCCATCGCGACGTACAGCAGCTCCTCGGCCGGTCGCGCGATCCGGTGGATCTCGTCGATGAAGAGGACCTCGCCCTCGTCGAGCGACGACAGCACTGCCGCCAGATCGCCTGCGTGCTGGATTGCGGGACCGCTCGTGACACGAAGGGACGCTCCGAGCTCAGCCGCGATGATCATGGCAAGTGTCGTCTTACCCAGGCCCGGTGGACCGGACAAGAGCACGTGGTCGGGTGCGCGGCCACGACCGACCGCAGCCTGCAGCACGAGCGACAGCTGCTCGCGGACGACCGCCTGACCGACGAACTCCTCGAGCCGCCGCGGACGTAGTGCGGCCTCGGCGGCCCGCTCGAGGTCGTCCGCCGCGGGCCGCACCACGAAGTCGTCGACCTCCGGGGCCGGGAGAGCGTCGTCAGCCACGGACGCCCCCGAGCGCACGCAGCGCGGCGCGGAGGACGCCAGCGACCTCGTCGCCGCCGACCGGACCTGACGCGCTGCCGAGCACGCCCGCGACAGCGTCCTGCGCGGCGCGCGCTGTCCAGCCGAGTCCGACCAGGGCGTCGACGACCTGGGAGCGTCGGTCGTCCTGAGGTGCCGGATCGGCGTCGGGCGCCGACGTGGGTGCGCCGAGGCGGTCGGCGAGCTCGAGCACGATGCGCTGGGCGCCCTTGTGACCGATCCCCGGCACCCGTTTGAGCGCGGCAAGGTCCTCCCCCGCCACCGCGCGGCGCAGGCCGTCGGGGCTGTGCACCGCGAGCATCGCGAGAGCGAGCCGTGGCCCGACACCGCTCACCGTCTGCACGACCTCGAAGATCTCGCGCTCGTCGTCGTCGGCGAAGCCGAAAAGTGTCAGGGAGTCCTCGCGCACGACGAGCGACGTGGCCAGCTGAGCCGAGGCACCCTGACGGAGCCCGGCGAGCGTCGCGGGGGTCGAATGGACGAGCATGCCCACGCCGCCTACCTCGATCACGGCCGCGTCGAGCCGCACCGCCAGCACTGTGCCGCGCACGGACGCGATCATCGACGACCTCCTGTCACCTCGGGGTCTCTCCGATCCACCGGAGGAACCGAACACCTGTACGAGCCGCGGCTACCGTAACAAGGGCCGTCAGCCGCGTGACGCCCGACGCGCCGCCTGCTCAGCGCTCGCCCAGGCGCGCTGGGCCGAAGTGAGCGAGCCGGGCGAGCGCTGCGGTGCACTAAGCGCCCCGGCGGGTCGCCACAGATGGCAGATCGCGAGCGCGAGGGCGTCCGCCGCATCTGCCGGCTTGGGCAGCTCGTCGAGCGAGAGGAGCCGGGCGACCATCGACTGCACCTGCAGCTTCTCCGCTCGACCGTTGCCGGTCACGGCGGCCTTCACCTCGCTCGGCGTGTGCAGCGCGACAGGTATCCGGTGCCGGGCAGCCGCCAGCATCGCGATACCGGCCACCTGCGCAGTTCCCATCACTGTGGACACGTTGTGCTGCGCGAATACGCGCTCGACGGCCACCGCGTCCGGAGCGTGCTCCTCGATCCAGTGGTCGATGGCCGTGGCGATCAGGAGCAGGCGCTGATCTGCGTCGAGGTCGGGGTTCGACCGCGCGACGCCGACCGCGACAAGTGTCACGCGGCGCCCCGAGAGCCCGTCGACCACGCCCAGGCCGCACCGGGTCAGGCCAGGGTCCACTCCGAGCACACGCACAGCTCAATTCTCCCAGCGTGGTCGTCTCTGTACGGGAGGTGTCCGATCCCGGCGCGGCGGCGGCGAGTGGACGGTCGCTCAGTCGGCTTCGAGCTCCGCCATGACCTCGTCGGACGCGTCGAAGTTCGCGTACACGTTCTGCACGTCGTCGGAGTCCTCGAGGGCGTCGATCAGGCGCAGGATCTTGCGGGCGCCCGCGGCATCGACCGCGATCTGCGTCGCGGGGTAGAAGACGACGTCGGCCGAGTCGTAGTCGATCCCTGCCTCCTGGAGCGCTGTGCGCACCTGGACAAGGTCGGTTGCCTCGGAGAGGACCTCGAACGAGTCACCGAAGTCGTTGACCTCGAGAGCACCCGCCTCGAGGACCGCTTCCATCACGGCGTCCTCGGTGGTGCCCTCCTTGGAGACGGTCACGACACCCTTGCGCGAGAACAGGTACGAGACCGAGCCCGGGTCTGCCATCTGACCGCCGTTGCGCGTGAACGCGACGCGCACGTCGGACGCCGCCCGGTTGCGGTTGTCGGTGAGGCACTCGACGAGCACAGCGATCCCGCCGGTGCCATAGCCCTCGTAGATGACCGACTGGTAGTCGGCGCCGCCGGCCTCCTGGCCCGAACCGCGCTTGACCGCTCGGTTGATGTTGTCGATCGGGACTGACGACTTCTTGGCCTTCTGGACCGCATCGACCAGCGTCGGGTTGCCGGCGAGGTCACCGCCGCCGGTCCGGGCCGCGACCTCGATGTTCTTGACCAGCTTGGCGAACAGCTTGCTCCGCTTGGCGTCGACGACGGCCTTCTGGTGCTTGGTGGTGGCCCACTTGGAGTGACCCGACATCGTTGGTGCCCCTTCGTCTCCGTCCACCCGGCCCCTGCGCACCCGGCACGCCGGGAGGTCTGTCAGAAGCTGTCGCGGACGATCTTCACGAACAATCGGTGCACGCGCATGTCACCGGTGACCTCCGGATGAAAGGAGGTCGCGAGCAGTGAACCCTGCCGCACCGCGACGATCCTACCGGCGGCAGGCCCCGTCTCCACCTGCGCCAGCACGGTCGCGGCGGGGCCGACCTCCTCGACCCACGGCGCCCGGATGAAGACGGCGTGCACCGGATCCGCGGCGGTGTCCTCGATGCCGTCGATCACAAGGTCGGTCTCGAACGAGTCGACCTGGCGGCCGAACGCGTTGCGGCGCACGGTGATGTCGAGGCCGCCCAGGGTCTGCTGGCCGTCGGCTGCCCCGAGCAGCCGGTCGGCGAGCAGGATCATGCCGGCGCACGACCCGTAGGCGGGCATGCCGGCACGCAACCGGTCCTGGACCGGGTCGAACAGGTCGAAGGCGCGCAGGAGCTTGTCGATCGTGGTGGACTCCCCCCCGGGGAGGACCAGGGCGTCGACGGCCGCCAGCTCCCTGGCGCGCCGCACGGGCACGGCTCCGGCCCCGCAGCGCTCCAGGGCGCGGGCGTGCTCGCGGACGTCGCCCTGCAGGGCTAGGACACCGATCGTGGGACTCACGCGGACATCCTAAGGACAGGTGGTCATCCCATGACCGCGGCGTTCGCTCCACCGAGCTCGTCGGAGGTCCCACGCCACCCCTGCACCAGTTCTGCGAGGCGCTCGAGGCCCCCGAGCAGACCCGACCGTTCGCTCGCGAGCGAGACTCTGACCATGCCCCCGGCACCCGCACCGAATGCGCTGCCCGGCGACACCGCCACGTGCCGCTGCGCGAGCAGCCGCACCGTGAAGGCGGCGCTGTCGCGAGTGGCTGCCGAGACATCGACCATCAGGTAGAAGGCTCCGTCGGGTCGCACGCACGGAACCTTCCGTGCCCCGAGTAGTCGCACCGCTGCATCCCGACGCTCGCGATACGACGCGACCGCGTCAGCCACCGCGACCTGCGGCCCTACGAGCGCAGCGAGCCCGGCGCGCTGGCTCACTGACGACGGGCACGCGACAGTCGCCTCCGCGAGCTGACCGAGCAAGGCCTGCACCTGCGGGTCGCGTGCATGGACGTATCCCAGGCACCAGCCCGTCATCGCGTAGGTCTTGGAGATGCTGAAGAACGTCAGGACCCGTCCGTCGATGTCGAAGGTCGCGCCGCTGACGTGCGGCACACCGAAGGTGATCGCCTCGTAGCACTCGTCCGCGAACATCTACCGGTCGTGGCGACGACGACCCGGGTCTGCGGCGTGATCGAAGCCTCGATGTCAGCGAGCGTCGGGAAGAACCCGCTCCCTGGGTGCGGCGGGTCGCGGCGTTCGTCGGCGCCTGCAGCCACGGCCGCCCATGCGCCAGTTCGGGAGCTCGGGGTCCGGCAGCAGGATCTCGTCGCCCGGGCCGGTCAACGCGTTCATCGCCATCGCTAGAACGCTCATCGCGCCATGGGTGACGATGATGTCGTCCGACGTCGCCTCGAGGCCGTTCGCGGCTTCGACCTTGGCGGCGAGAGCTGTCCGCAGATCGAGCGCGCCGATGCTCGACGTGCAACTTGTGTGCCCGGCCCTCACGTCGCGCGTGGCCGCATCGATCACGTGGGGCGCGGTCGGCACGTGGGGCGCGGTCGGCACGTCGGGCTCGCCGACCTCGAGCGCGATCGCAGCCGGGTCTTCCATCGCGAGCTCCATGAGCTTTCGGATCCGCTACCGTGCATGCGGACGACAGACGACGATGACGCGGGCATGCACGTGACGGAATTCCCCCCGCATGACGTCCGTGCTATCGGCCGGCCGCACGGTGGGCCCGGCCTTTGCACCGTCACAGGTGGCGGGTGACGCCGTCCCAGCGTGGCAGCAACCCGCGCACCAGATCGACCAGGCCCTCGGGGAAGACCTCCTCGGCCACCCGTTGCAGCGCGCCGAGCTCCCACCAGCGCAGCTCGTCGAGAACGTCCAGCTCAAGGTCGGTCCAGCCCGCGCGGCTCAGCGCCGCGTCGGCGGCGCGCACGACGACGCGGGCCAGGAAGATCTCCTCGTCCTGCCGGCACGACTCCGCGAAGAAGTCGAAGACCGCCGATCGCGTGAACACCGGACCGACCAGAGCGGCCGGCTCGAGAACCAGCCCGGTCTCCTCGCGGACCTCTCGGACCGCTGCGGCCCGCGCTTCCTCCCCCGCGTCGATGCCGCCGCCCACCGTGAACCACCACCCGCGCTCAGGTTGGTCGACGTCATGCCCGCGCAAGAGCAGGACCCGGTCGGAGTCGTCGAGCAGGATCACCCGGGCCGCGCGACGAAACCGCAGCCCATCGGTGCCGAGCACCCACTGGGCACCGAGCCGCGACCTTGCGGTCGGCCCGGCGAGGCCTTCCCGCGGCGGGCCTTCTGTCACCAACCGCGCTCGGCGAGCCGGTGCGGGACGGGCAGGTCGGCCACGTTGATGCCCACCATCGCCTCACCCAGCCCGCGCGAGACGCTGGCGATCACGTCGGGGTCGTCGAAGAACGTCGTGGCCTTGACGATCGCAGCGGCGCGCTGGGCGGGGTTGCCCGCCTTGAAGATGCCCGAGCCCACGAAGACACCCTCGGCACCGAGCTGCATCATCATCGCGGCGTCGGCCGGCGTGGCGATGCCGCCCGCGGTGAAGAGCACGACCGGGAGCTTGCCGGCGACGGCGATCTCCTTGACGAGGTCGTAGGGCGCCTGGAGCTCCTTCGCCGCGAGGTACAGCTCGTCCTCGGGGAGCGACGTCAGTCGGCGGATCTGGTCACGCAGCGTGCGCATGTGCGTCGTGGCGTTCGAGACGTCACCGGTACCGGCCTCGCCCTTCGAACGGATCATCGCCGCGCCCTCGCTGATGCGCCGCAGCGCCTCGCCGAGGTTCGTCGCACCACAGACGAACGGGACGGTGAACGCCCACTTGTCGATGTGGTGCTCGTAGTCGGCGGGCGTCAGGACCTCGGACTCGTCGATGTAGTCCACCGCGAGGCTCTGCAGGATCTGCGCCTCCACGAAATGGCCGATCCGGGCCTTGGCCATGACCGGGATCGAGACGGCGTTGATGATGCCGTCGATCAGGTCGGGGTCGCTCATACGGGCGACGCCGCCCTGGGCGCGGATGTCGGCGGGGACGCGCTCGAGCGCCATCACGGCGACAGCGCCCGCGTCCTCGGCGATCTTCGCCTGCTCAGCCGTGACGACGTCCATGATGACGCCACCCTTGAGCATCTCGGCCATGCCCCGCTTGACGCGAGCCGTCCCCACCTCGCCGGCGACCGGGCCGTGCGAACCGAGGGTGGACTGGGTGTTCTCGCTCGTCACGCTGTGCCTCACAGATCAGGGTCGGGGCTGGGGGCCGGGCCCGCCGGACGCGCCCGATCTGCCTATCCTAGACTGTCGGCTCAGCCCGTCCGGGGGCCTTCGACGGCTGCCCGGGCCGACCGAGCGCCTGCGGCCAGGCATCGTCCAGCTCGAGCGTCTGCGGGACGGGCGCCCGGCCGGCGAGCCCGAACGCACGCACCGGCCAGCCACGGCGAACGCGCTGAGTCTGGGCGACGGCCTCGTTGTGGAATCGCCGCGCGAGCTGCGCCCGGTACCAGGCGTCGGCGAGCGCCGACACAAGCTCGTCGCCGCCGAGCTCTCCGCGCATGTCGGTGACCTCCTGCGTGTCGTCGAGCGCCGCTCGCACTGTCGATGAGAGCTCGCTCTCGACGAGGCCGACGTCGACAGACGGCGTCAAGGGACACTCCGGGTCGGCTGCGTCGGCAAGCCCGCCGTCGAGCTCAGTCAGCTCGGCAGAGATCCGCGCCAGTGCCTCGACCGACGTGCTGCCGGCCGCGATAGCTGCCCAGGCGGCCTCGCCGACCAGCAGCGAGCTCACCGGGTCCATGAGGCCCGAAGCTGCCAAGTTGGCGGCGGCGGAGGCACGACGCAGCAGCTGGGCGTCGACGACCGCGCGGGACGACGCCACCTTGCGGTGGAGCCGGTCCAGTCGCGAGGCCGACACCCACAGCCGCCATCCGACGAGCAGCACCACCGCGCCGACGACGACGACGATCTCCGACCAGCTCATCGGTCATCACCTCGACTCCGAAGACGGTCGAGGTGCCATCCGCCGCGACGCGACGACGGGTCCTCTCGGACCGGCTCGACGCGACCATCCACGACCATGTCGTAGACAGTCAGGATCTCGTGGCTGACCGACGACCAGTCGTACCGGCGGACCGCGGTCCGCGCGGTCTCGACGAGCTGGTCGCGCAGCGCGGAGTCGTCGAGCACCCGCGCGAGCGTTCGAGCCAGGTCGGCCGGGTCGCCGGTGCGGAACAGCACGCCGGCGGTACCGTCCTCGAGCACGCGGCGGAACGCTCCGAGATCGCTCGCGACGACCGGGGTCCCGGCGCTCATCGCCTCGACGAGCACGATCCCGAAGCTCTCGCCCCCGGTCTGAGGAGCGCAGTACACGTCAACCGACGCGAGCAGGCTCGCCTTCTCGTCGTCGGTGATCTCGCCCAGGAACTCCACGGCTCGGGCGGCTTCGCCGATCAGCTCACGCGCCTCGTCGGGACCGGTCTCGCCGCGACCCGCGACCAGGAAGCGCGTGCCGGGATGGACCGCCAGGACCTCGGGCACGGCCCGCAGCAGCACCTCCAGCCCCTTGCGCGGCTCGTCCAGCCGACCGAGGAACGCAACTGTGGGGGTGTCGGCCGTTCCACGCCACCGATCGTCCGGCCGGGCGCTCGTGAACGCCTCGACGTTGACACCGTTGGGGATCACGACCGCGTCGCCGCCCAGGTGCTCGACAAGCGTGCGGCGCGCGTCCTCGGACACCGCGATCCGCGCCGAGATCTTCTCCATCGACTGCCTCACCAGCGGGTAGGCCATCTGAAGTGGTCTCGACCGCACGAGGGACGTGTGGAAGGTCGCGACGATCGGTCCGTCCGCGATCCACAGCGCGAGCATGCCCAGCGACGGGGTGACGGGCTCGTGCAGGTGGAGCACGTCGAACTCGCCCGCCACGAGCCACCGACGCACGCGTGCTGCCGTCACAGGACCGAACGTCAGCCGGGCGACAGCTCCGTTGTACCGCACCGGCACTGCCCGGCCCGCTGACGTCATGTACGCGGGGATCGGGGTGTCGTCGTCGGCGGGAGCGAGGACCGACACGGTGTGCCCGCGCGCGATGAGCGCCTCGGCCAGGTCTCGGACGTGGAACTGGACTCCCCCGGGGACGTCGAACGAGTAGGGGCAGACGATTCCCACGCGCAGCGGCCGGTCCCGGCCAGCGACCTCCTGGACGCTCACGCGTCACGCCCCGGTACCGCAAGGGTCGCGGCATACCGCGCGGCGTCGAGATCGGCGACCCAGACCTTCTGCAGCATGTGCCAGTCCTGGGGATGGGCCGCGATGCTAAGGGCAAGCTGGTCGACCCACGCCTGGGTGAGGGCCTGGACCCGGTCGGCACGCGTGCCCTCGGTCGGCGCCTCGAGCAGGTCGCCGAACTCGACGACGATGCCCCACGGTGACCCGGCCGCACGGCGGCGCGCGCCGTGCAGGCGCTCGTAGAAGATCGAGGCCCCGGCAACGCGTGCACCGGTCGCCACGGCGAGTGCAGCGGGTCCGGCGGCGACACGGGCCACCTCACCGAAAAGGGAGACCTCGATGCCCCGCGCCGTGAGGTCCCGGTCGGCGAGCAACGGGAGCAGGCCCGAGCCGCCGCGCACCGCGCGAACGAGGTCGCGGAACACCTCGCCGCCGTTCCTGTTCAACGGGATGATCGTGAGGCCCAGACGCTCGCGCAGCCGAAGAAACTCCTGGAAGAGCTCCTCCGGCTGGAGGTGCTCCACCACAGTGACGACCCTCGCGACGTGCGCGGTTGCCCACGCCCCCGCCAGGTCCCAGTTCCCGAGGTGGCCGACGCCGAGCACGATCGTCTCTCCCGCGTCGAGCATGGGCGCGTACCCGTCGAGCCCATCGGCCCGCACCCGCGCCTCGATCTGCTCGCGTGTCAGCGACGCGAGCGTAAATGCCTCGCCGTAGTAGCGCAGGTACGAGCGCATTCCTGCCCTGCTCAGGCGCCTCAGCTCCCGCGGTCGCAGGTCCGGACGCACGCGACGCAAGTTTGCCTCGAGCTGCCGCACTCCGCCGCCATGGGCGAGCCAGGCCGCGTCGGCGGCCGCCGCGCACAGCGCTCGGACGATCCCGC
>JABBOW010000064.1 GCA_012927595.1 Cellulomonas sp. | reverse complement strand
CGGGCGAGGCGACGCGCGATCCCGACGTGGCTCTGCGCCGCACGGGCCGCGACCGCGGCGACGGCCGGGTCGATCCCGTCGCGCTCGACGAGCAGCGCCGCGACCGCGTCCACGGGTGGCACGCGCAGTGCCACGGCTCGGCTGCGCGACCGCAAGGTCACGAGCACATCCTGCGGGCTCGGCGCGCACAGCACCCAGACGGTGCGCGGCGGCGGCTCCTCGATCGCCTTGAGCAGCACGTTGCCGCTCGTCTCGTTGAGCCGGTCGGCATCCTCGACGATGATGACGCGCCACCGGCCGGACGACGGCGAGCGCTGCGCGAGCTCGACGAGCGGCCGAGCGGTGTCGGCACGGATGACGACTCCCTCCGTCGCCACAACCGTCACGTCCGGGTGCAGCCCGCGCAGCACCGTCACGCACGCGTGGCAGCGTCCGCAGCCGCCGGTCTCGCACTGCAGCGCGGCCGCGAACGCGCGCGCCGCGGTCGACCGACCCGATCCGGGCGGGCCCGTCAGGAGCCACGCGTGCGTCATGCGGGTCGGGTCCCCGACCGCTCCGCGCAGCACCTCGACCGCGGGCTCCTGCCCGACGAGCTCGGCCCACACGCCGTCGGGCCTCATGCCGCGACCTCCGCGAGCAACGGTGCGACGCGCGCGCGGACGTCCGCCGCGATCTCCTCGACCCCGCGCGATGCGTCGAGCACGAGCCAACGGCCGGGGTCGGCCGCGGCCCGGACCAGGAAGGCCTCGCGGGTGCGCCGGTGGAACCCGCTACCTGCGCGCTCGAGCCGGTCGGGGTCGCCCGTGAGCCGCGTGCGACCCGACTCCGGGTCCAGGTCGAGCAGCACCGTCAGCCGCGGGAGCAGGCCGTGCGTCGCCCACAGCGACAGCTTCTCGACCTCCTCAGCCCCGAGGTCGCGGCCGCCGCCCTGGTAGGCGACCGACGAGTCGAGGTAGCGGTCGGTGATGACGACCGCCCCGCGCTCGAGCGCGGGGCGGACGAGCGAGGCGACGTGGTGCGCACGGTCGGCTGCGTACAGGAGCGCCTCGGCGCGCGGGTCGACATGGTCACCGTGCAGGAGCGCGTCCCGCAGGGCCAGTCCCAGGGTCGTCCCGCCCGGCTCGCGCGTGAGCACCACCTCGCGGCCGAGGCTCCGGACCCACTCCCCGAGTCGGCCGACCTGCGTGGACTTGCCCGCACCGTCGCCGCCCTCGAACGACACGAACAGGCCCCGGGCGTCGGCGCCGGGGTCGGCTCTCTGCTCGGGCTCCTCGGGCACGGTCGCAGTCACGTGCGTCAGGTTAGCCTCCGGCGCCGACGCGCCCCGCCGCACCCGTCCCGCGAGACCCGGCGAACTCACAGGCCCCTGGTGAGCGCCCGTCCGCACGCACTGTCAGAACACCTGCATGCGGGTCGGCGACGTGGTGCTGCTCTACACCGACGGGCTGGGCGAGCGGCGCGACGAGGCACTCGTGGTCAGCGTCGCTGCGCTGGCCGAGTCCGCGGGCAGACTCGAGGGCATGCCGCCCGACGAGCTCGTCACGACCCTCGCGCAGCGCATCGTCACGGACGTTCCCGCCGACGACGTGGCGCTGCTCGCGTTCCAGGTGCTCGCACCCGCCCGCACCTGACCACAGCGTCCCCGCCGTCGGCGCGCGTCACTCCCCCGGGTACACGAGCCCGATCTGCGCGCGGACCTCGTCGAGCGTGCGCATGACCTCGACGGTGTTCGCCCACGTCAGCCGCGGGCTCTCGGTGTCGCCCGCAGCGACGCGACGCGCCACCTCGGCGGCCTCGAACTGCAGCCCGCGCGGGCTGGGATTGTCGAACGTCCACACCCGGCCGTCGGTCCGCTGCACGCGGAACGACGTCGGCGTGTGGAAGTTGCCCGCGACCGTCACGAAGCCCTCGGTCCCGGAGATCGAGGCCATCGTGGGGGTCTTGGCCCACAGGGTCGTGGAGAGCGTGGCCTGCGTGCGTGCGCCGTACGACAGCACGATCGACACCTGGCCGTCCACACCCGTCTCGGTGAGCGCGCCGGTCGCGTGGACCGCGTCGGGAACACCGAGGAAGTCGTGCGCGAACGACACCGGGTAGACGCCCAGATCGAGGAGAGCGCCGCCGGCGAGCGCCGGGTCGAACAGCCGGCTCTTGGGGTTGAACGCGAACCACTGGCCGTGGTCGGCGGACAGGTTGACGATCTCGCCGATCTCGCCCGCGTCGATGAGCTGGTGCAACGCCGCGACGTGCGGCAGGAACCGGGTCCACATCGCTTCCATGGCGAAGACGCCCGCCGTCTTCGCCGCGGCGAAGACGTGCTCGGCCTCGCCTGCGTTGCGCGTGAACGACTTCTCGACGAGCACGTGCTTGCCGGCCGCGATCGCGAGGAGCGCGTGCTCGCGGTGCTCGGAGTGCGGCGTCGCGACGTACACCGCGTCGACCTGCGGGTCCTCGACGAGGTCGAGGTAGCCGTGATGGGTCGTGGGGATGCCGTGCGCAGTCGCAAATCGCTCGGAGCGGTCGCGATTGCGCGAGCCGACCGCGACGAGCTGCGCCCGCGTGTGCGCGTTGACCGCATCGGCGAACTCGCCGGCGATGTTGCCGGCGCCCAGGATGCCCCAGCGCAGGGGCGGTGCAGTACGTGGATCCTCGATGCGTGCCATGGCGCCCAACCTACTGCGCGCGCACCCGCCGGGCGGGCGTCCGGTCAGGCCTTCGCCGCGCGGGCCTTCGCCGGGGCCTTGGCAGGAGCCTTGCGCGGTGCGGCGGCCTTGCGGACCGGGGCCTTCTTCTTGACCGGACCGCGCGCACGCTTGTCGGCGAGCAGCTCGGCCGCACGCTCGGGCGTGATCGTCTCGACCGCGTCCTCCTTGCGGAGCGTCGCGTTCGTCTCGCCGTCAGTCACGTAGGCGCCGAAGCGTCCCTCCTTGACGACGACGGGCTTCTTCGAGACCGGGTCCTCACCGAGCTCACGCAGCGGCGCGGTGGCACTCACACCCCGCCCACGCTTGGGCTGCGCGTAGATCGCGAGCGCCTCGGCGAGCGTGACGTCGAACATCGCCTCCTCGGACGGCAGCGTGCGCGAGTCCGTTCCCCGCTTCAGGTACGGCCCGTAGCGGCCGTTCTGCGCCGTGACCTCGACGCCCGACTCGGGGTCGGTGCCGACCACGCGCGGCAGAGACAGGAGTCGCAGGGCGTCCTCGAGCGTGATCGTCTGGAGCTGCATCGAGGTGAGCAGCGAGCCCGTGCGCGGCTTGGGCGCAGCGGCGAGGGCCCGCTTCTTGGCCGCTGCGCTCAGGGCCGGGTCGAGCTCGGGCTCGGGGAGCACCTCGGTGACGTACGGGCCGTAGCGACCGTTGCGCGCGACGATCGCAGTGCCCGTCACCGGGTCCTCGCCGAGCGCGATGTCACCCTCGGGCTGCGTCTCGAGAAGCTCGCGCGCCTTGGCGACCGTCAGCTCGTCGGGCGCGAGGTCCTCGGGGACCGACGCGCGACGCGGGTTGCCGGGCTCGGCACCGGCCGCCTGGACCCCGGTCTCCTCGATGTACGGGCCGTACCGCCCGACCCGCAGCGTGATGCCGTCGCCGATGTCGATCGAGTTGACCTCGCGGGCGTCGATGTCACCGAGGTTCGCCACGAGGTCGCGCAGACCCAGGCTCTGGGTCTTGCCCGAGCCGGCACCGAAGTAGAACTCCGTCAGCCACTCGACCCTGTCGCGGTCGCCCGCGGCGATCTCGTCGAGGTCCTGCTCCATCTCGGCGGTGAAGTCGTAGTCGACGAGCGAGCCGAAGTTCTCCTCGAGCAGCCGGGTCACCGCGAACGCGAGCCAGCTCGGCACGAGCGCCTGACCGCGGCCCGTGACGTACCCGCGGTCCTGGATCACCGAGATGGTCGCCGCGTACGTCGACGGGCGTCCGATCCCGCGCTCCTCGAGCGCCTTGACGAGGCTCGCCTCCGTGTACCGCGGCGGCGGAGAGGTCCGGTGGCCGTCGGCGGTGAGGTCGGCGGTCGCGAGCGCGTCACCCTCGGCCATCTGCGGCAGACGGGACTCGCGCTCCTCGGACCTGTCGTCGCCCTTCGACCCGGTCGCGCGCTCCTCGTAGCGGTCGGCGTCGCGGCCCTCCTCGTACGCGGCCATGAAGCCGCGGAACGTGATGACCGTGCCCGACGCGGCGAACACCGCGTCGAGGTCCCGGTCACCGAGCGGTGACCCGGCGGCCGCCGGAGTCGAGAGCCGTGCGGTCGCCGCGAGGCGGACCGAGGCGGTCGACCCGCGCGAGTCGGCCATCTGCGAGGCGACAGTGCGCTTCCAGATCAGCTCGTACAGCCGGAACTGGTCGCCCGACAGCTCGCGGGCCACCTGGGCCGGCGTGCGGAAGTGGTCACCCGCGGGACGGATGGCCTCGTGGGCCTCCTGCGCGCTCTTGGACTTGCTCGCGTAGACGCGGGGCTTGTCCGGGACGTACTCGGCGCCGTACAGCTCGGCGGCCTGGCGGCGCGCAGCGTCGATCGCCTGCGCGCTCAGCACGGGTGAGTCGGTCCGCATGTAGGTGATGTAGCCGTTCTCGTACAGCGACTGCGCGGTGCGCATCGTCTGCCGCGAGCCGAGGCGCAGCTTGCGGCCGGCCTCCTGCTGCAGCGTCGAGGTGGTGAACGGGGCGGCGGGCTTGCGCGAGTACGGCTTGGTCTCGAGGCTGCGCACCGTGAACTCGGCGCCGTCGAGCCCTGTGACAAGCGCAGTCGCGCTCGTCTCGTCGAGGTGGCGCACGTCGGCGCCCGTGGGCACGCCGCGGTCGTCGAAGTCGCGGCCCGACGCCACGCGCCTGCCGTCAACCTGGACGAGCTTGGCGCCGAACGTGCCGCGGGCGGCGTCGTCCGGCACCTCGGTGCGCGCGAACGTCCCGGCGACGTCCCAGTACTCGGCGGTCCGGAACGCCATGCGCTCGCGCTCACGCTCGACGACCATCCGCGTGGCGACCGACTGGACGCGGCCGGCGGACAGGCCCTGGCGGACCTTGCGCCACAGCACAGGCGACACCTCGTAGCCGTAGAGGCGGTCGAGGAT
Organism: Cellulomonas sp.; assembly: GCA_012927595.1. Classification (GTDB taxonomy): domain Bacteria; phylum Actinomycetota; class Actinomycetes; order Actinomycetales; family Cellulomonadaceae; genus Cellulomonas_A. The sequence goes on along the minus strand of JABBOW010000064.1, from coordinate 6,749 downwards.
GCGGCGCGTCTCCTGGGCGTCGACCATGCGCGTGTCCAGCTCGCGGGTGTTCTCGAGCGCACGCTGGATCGCCTCGCGGGTGATCTCGTGGAAGACCATCCGCTTGACCGGCACCTTGGGCTTGAGCTCCTGGAGCAGGTGCCACGCGATGGCCTCGCCCTCGCGGTCCTCATCGGTCGCGAGGAAGAGCTCGTCGGAGTCCTTCAGGAGCCGCTTGAGCTCCGAGACCTTCTTCTTCTTGTCTGCGTCGACGACGTAGTACGGCGCGAAGCCGTTGTCGACGTCGACCGCGAACTTGCCGAACGGACCCTTCTTCATGTCGGCGGGCAGCTCGCTCGGCTGCGGCAGGTCGCGGATGTGCCCGACGCTCGCCTCGACTTCGTACCCCTCGCCGAGGTACCCGGCGATCGTGCGCGCCTTCGCGGGCGACTCCACGATGACCAGCTTGCGACCTGCGGACATGCGTTTCCTGCTTCCTCGTCTGCGTGGGACCCGGCTCGCCGGCAGGGCTCCCCGTGCGGCGGGTCGGTCCCGACGGTCCTGCGAGGACCTCGGGCGACGCCGCCGGGGCGACTCTACGACCCTTCGTCAAGCCGCTCCGACCCGCGCTGTCGTCACGTGGCGCAGAACGAGAAGGATCGCGAAGCCCAGGGCGCTGGCCGCGACGACCCCGCCCGCCCCGCCCGCGTATGCCGTCAAGAGCTCCGAACGGGAGTCCAGCGGGCCCGCCGCAGTCCATGAGCGGTGCAGGGTGAACGTCGCCGGGACGAGCGCGACCAGCGCCACCAGCGAGAGGAGCAACGCGCCCGTCCGCGTGCCCGACGAACGTCGCCCGGCGCCCGCCGCGAGCGCGAGCTGGCCGGTCGCAGTGGTCGGCGCACCGGTCAGGCTGCGGCTCGTCAGACCGGGTCGCCACGCCACGAGCGCGCACGCGACACCGCTCCAGGCGAGCACGACGAGGATCGCCGCGATGACGTCGCTCGGTCGGTGCCACTGTCCGACGAGCGTCGAGACGCCGGTGGCCGCCGTGTACAGCGCCCCGAATCCCGCCGCCCACGGACGGACCCGGGGCGGGACGACCAAGACGACCACGGCCGCGACGGAGGCAGCCGCCGCCGTGTGCCCGCTCGGCAGGGTGTTGAAGCCCGGTCCGCCGATCCCGAGGTCGGGGCGATCGATGAGGCCGACCTTGAGCACCCGAGTCGTCAGGTTGGCTCCGGCCATGAGCACCGCGACCTGAGCGGCGAGCATCCAGCGCCGCCGCAGGATCGCGACACGCACCGCCGCGAGCACGACGACCACGATGAACCAGATCGACACGACCGACAGGATCGGCTCGGCGACGTGCCACAGCCGGTTCTGCCCGTACCGGGCCCCTTGGAGCGTGGCCCGCTCGACGCGCTGACCGGCCCACGTGTCCACGAAGACGCGCCACACGAGCCAGACGCCGACCACCGAGCTCGCGGCGACGAGGACACCCGGCGCCACCGCGCCGTGGACTCGTCGGTCGGCCCGGGGCTGATCTGCTGCCTGCTTGCGAGTCACCCGGCAACGGTAGCGAGGTCGCGCGCCCTCGGACGACGCGCAGGCCCCCGGCGGGGAGCTCAGAGGGCCGACACCGGCATGAGCACCGTGTGCGGGCCTGCGGCCGCGAGATGGGCGAGCGACATCGGGTCGGCATGCACGCAGACGAGGGCTCCGCCGGACGCAGCGAGCTCCCGGGCCGCCTCGTCGACGGCGATCGCCGCGTCGACGCTGCACAGCTGAGCCGCCGAGAGGTCGAGGACGACCATGGACGCACACGTCGACAGCGCGTCGAGCAGCGCCCGCAGCCGGCCGGCGTCGGCGCACCCGAACACTCCCGCGGGGCGCACCGTCGCGGTGAGCCAGGCTCCGCCCGGAGCACCGAGCGACCAGTCCAGCGCGGGTCGCAGTCCTGAGCCGTCGATCCCGGGTTCCAGGGCGAGCGTGGCTGCCATGTCCGTTCCTCTCGTCGACACTTCGCACAGCCACCGCGACCGGCGGCCACCACCGACGCAACGCCCGGAGCCTGTGCTTCGTCTGGGACAACGCCCCCGGATCACTGTGAACGGGACCACAGGGTTTTCACAGGCAGTAGTCAGAGGGTGCCCAGCCTGTCGACACAGGATGCCCTTATGACCACCATGAGTACCCAGCGCGACCACCTCTTGCGCGTCGACGGCTCGCCCGTGCGAGCCCTCGTCGTCGACGACGAACCCACCCTCGCCGAGCTCCTCTCGACCGCGCTCCGCTACGAGGGCTGGCACGTCGCGCACGCCCTCACGGGTCAGTCCGCGATCAAGCTCGCGAAGTCGTTCGACCCGGACGTGATCCTGCTCGACATCATGCTCCCGGACCTCTCCGGCCTCGAGGTGATGCGACGCATCCGCACGACCGCCCCGATCGTCCCGGTGCTGTTCCTGACCGCCAAGGACGCCGTGGAGGACCGCATCGCGGGACTGACCGCCGGAGGCGACGACTACGTGACGAAGCCGTTCAGCCTCGAGGAGGTCGTGGCGCGCCTGCGTGCGCTGCTGCGTCGAGCCGGCGCCGTGAGCGAGCGCGAGGAGGCGGTGCTGCGCGTCGGCGACCTGGCCATGGACGAGGACAGCCACGAGGTCTCCCGGGCCGGCTCGGACATCCACCTGACCGCGACCGAGTTCGAGCTGCTCCGCTACTTCATGCGCAACCCGCGTCGGGTCCTGTCGAAGGCCCAGATCCTCGACCGTGTGTGGCAGTACGACTTCGGCGGCCAGGCCAACATCGTCGAGCTGTACGTCTCCTACCTGCGCCGCAAGATCGACGCGGGTCACTCGCCGATGATCCACACGCTGCGGGGCGTCGGCTACGTGCTGAAGCCTGGCAAGGCCTCGTCGGCCGCGTGACCCCCGCGGCCGGGCAGGTCCCGCGCACCCGCTGGACCCTGCGCCGCCGCATCGTCGCCGTCCTGACCCTTCTGCTGGCCGCGTTCGCCGGGACGATGGGCGTCGCCTCGACGCTTGCCCTGCGAGGCTCGCTCATCGGACAACTCGACGCCCGGCTCGTGTCCGCGAGCGGGCGCGCGGCGCGCGCCGCCTTCGCGGGCATCGGCGGCTCCGGTGGGCAACCGACCGAGCCCACCCCCACCGCCAGTCCCGCGCGGCCGTTCGGCCTACGAGGGCCGGGGCAGGACGTCGGGACGCTCAACCTCGACGTCTCCGACGGTACCGTCAATGCCGGGTACCTCGACGACAACGGGGACTTCCAGCGGTTGACGGACACCCAGGCGACGATGCTCGCCGCGACCCCCGCCGACGGCGTCCCTCGGACCGTCGCGATCGACGCCCTGGGCAGCTACCGCGTCATCGGCGCGACCCGCGCCACCGGGACCGTCGTGGTCACTGGCCTGTCGACGGCCGCCGCGACGGCGACCGTGGCGAAGTACGTGGCGGTCGAGGTCGCCGTTGCCGTCGTGGGCCTCGCGCTCGCTGGCCTTGCCGGCGCGGTGCTCGTGCGCCGCGAGCTGCGCCCCCTCAACCGGGTCGCCGCGACCGCGACACGCGTCGCCGAGCTCCCGCTCGACCGCGGCGAGGTCCTGCGCGCCGAACGCGTGCCCGAGGAGGACACGGACCCCGGCACCGAGGTGGGTCGGGTCGGCGCTGCCCTCAACCAGATGCTCGGTCACATCGAACAGGCCCTCGCGGCCCGGCACGAGTCCGAGACCCAGGTGCGCCAGCTCGTCGCCGACGCGAGCCACGAGCTGCGGACGCCGCTCGCCTCGATCCGCGGGTACGCGGAGCTTGTGCGCCGACTGCCCGAGCCCGTCCCCGACACAGCTCTGCACGCCATGGCGCGCGTCGAGTCCGAGACCAAGCGCATGACCGGTCTCGTCGAGGACCTGCTGCTGCTCGCCCGGCTCGACGCGGGCCAGGACCTCGACCTCGTCGAGGTCGACCTCTCGGCGCTCGCGGTCGACGCGGTCGCCGACGCGCACGCTGCCGGTCCCGACCACCTGTGGCGCCTCGAGCTGGACGGCCAGGGCTCCGACGCGGACGTGCCGGACGAGCCGGACGGCGAGGAATCGGCGCCGGCGCGCGCCCTCGGCGACGAGGCCCGGCTCCGCCAGGTCCTGGCAAACCTCCTCACGAACGCGCGCGTCCACACGCCGCCCGGGACCACCGTCGTCGTCAGCGTGCGGGCGACGGACGAGGTCGTGACGGTCCGGGTCCAGGACGACGGACCGGGCATCCCGGAGCCGCTGCGGTCGCGCCTCTTCCAGCGGTTCACGCGCGGGGACGCGTCGCGCAACCGCGCGGCCGGCTCGTCCACGGGCCTGGGCCTGGCGATCGTGCACGCGGTCGTCGAGGCTCATGGCGGCACCATCGAGGTCGACGGGACTCCTGGGCAGACGTCGTTCACCGTCACTCTCCCCAGCGTGCCCTGAGCCGCCACACCGGGGTCCGTCGCCTGCGGGTCGACGGCGCTGCTGCTCCAGGACGCCGACTCCTTCACGTGGGTCGCGGCAACGGTCGGCGCGAACAACGCCGCCGGGTACCAGCTCGCGACCGAGCGGTCGGTCATGCCGCTCGGCGGGTTCAACGGCTCAGACCACTCCCCGACGCTGGCCGAGTTCCAGGCCGACGTCGCCGCCCAGAAGATCCACTACTTCGTCAGCGGGAACGGGTTCGGACGGTCGTCGGGCGGCTCGTCCGCCGCGAGCGAGATCTCGGTCACGAGCACGTTCACAGCGCAGACGGTCGACGGCGCGACGGTCTACGACCTCACCCGGCCGACGACCTGACCCGTCGGCGTGCAACGACGATCGCCTGACCCGTCCGCGTGCGGGACGGGCCAGGCGACGCCTCGGTGCTGGTGGGTGCCGGTCAGAGCGGGTAGGCCGCGTACACGTTGCGCAGGTCGGCGATCGGAGCGGTCGCGCGGAACACCGACGAGCCGTTGGTCCACACCGCGATGCCGGTGCCGTCGCCCGCATCGACGAGCGAGAAGGTGCCGACCTTCTGCCCGGCCGCCGTCACGTCACCGCTCACCGGGAACCCGGCGGGAGCCGCGGCCGTGGCGCTGGCAGACGCCGTCGACGAGGGGGTAGCGGCGGGCGCCGTGGCCATCGCGGGGATCGCTGCAACGAGCTGCTGCGCGTAGGCAGCGGCCGCCTCGGGCGTCTCCCACTGACCGGCCACGACGACGACCTTCGCGGTGCCCCCGTCGGAGTACGACTCGGAGTACGCCTCGATGGCACCTGCGCCGACCCAGGTGGGCTCCGGGGCGGACGTCGCCAGCGCGTACTGCAGCACGGTGGTCGGCAGCGCCGCTGCGAAAGCCGTGGTGGCGGCGCGCGGGACCGGGGCGACCGTCGCCGTCGGGACGGGCAGCAGGACCGTCGACGCGGTCGGGGTCGGCAGCACGACGGCGTCGTCGCCGCCCTGCGAGGCAACGATCGCGATGATGACGCCGATCACGACGACGGCTGCGGCGATCCCGCCGATGAGCAGCATCTTGCGGCGGCGCGCGTCGTCAGGCGCCTCAGGCCCGGTCACGCCAGGGGCTGCGGGCTGGCGCTCAGGCAGCCCACCGTCGCCACTGGCCGGTTGGCCGGCCGCCGATGCCGCCCGCGGAGGGATGCTCCAGCCCTGCGGTTCGTCCGGTCCGGTGTTGCTCATGCACAGCTCCCCTGCCTGCTCGGTGGTCCGCCGGGCACGCGGTGCGGCGGCGACTCTCGTGGCAGCCTACTGGCCCGGGCCCGCCGGGCAGGGCGTCGGGCGCACTCGCCGATCGCTGCTCCGACGTCGTGTCGGCCCCCCGGGTTACCGTTCCTCCCGTGACCATCCCCACCGCGACCCGCCGGGCACCGACCGGCGCAAGCCGCAGCCCGCGCCCCGGCTACCGGTGCACCGAGTGCGGGTGGTCGGCCTCGAAGTGGGTCGGCCGCTGCGGCGAGTGCCAGGCCTGGGGCTCGGTGGTCGAGGACGGCGGACCGGGCGGCACAGCACCACGCACGTCGGTGACGGCCCCGACGCGCAACCCAGCTCGCCCGATCGCCGAGATCGATGTCGAGGCAAGCCGCGCCCGCCCGACGGGCGTCGATGAGCTCGACCGCGTGCTGGGCGGCGGCCTCGTCCCCGGCGCGGTCGTGCTGCTCGCGGGTGAGCCCGGTGTGGGCAAGTCGACGCTGCTCCTCGACGTCGCGAGCCGGGTCGCGCAGGGGGCAGGGGGCCGGCCCGACGGCGTTCGCAGCAGCGGCCGCGTCCTGTACGTGACGGGCGAGGAGTCCGCAGGCCAGGTTCGGCTACGCGCCGAACGGATCGGTGCGCTCGACCCGAACCTCCTTCTCGCGGCCGAGACCGACCTCGGCACGGTCCTCGGCCACATCGAGCAGGTCGACCCGGTGCTGCTCGTCCTCGACTCCGTCCAGACGATCGCGTCGTCCGCGGTCGATGGCACGGCGGGCGGCGTCAGCCAGGTGCGCGAGGTGGCCGCCGCACTCATCGCGGCGGCGAAGGAGCGAGACCTGCCGGTCGTGCTCGTGGGGCACGTGACGAAGGACGGCTCGGTCGCCGGGCCCCGCACGCTCGAGCACCTCGTCGACGTGGTGTGCCAGTTCGAGGGGGACCGCCACTCGCGGCTGCGCCTCCTGCGCGCCACCAAGAACCGGTACGGCCCGACGGACGAGGTCGGCTGCTTCGACCTCTCCGAGTCCGGGATCGTCGGTCTCGCCGACCCGAGCGGCTTGT
>JABBOW010000098.1 GCA_012927595.1 Cellulomonas sp. | reverse complement strand
GGAGCGCACGACAAGGACATCTCACCATCCACGACCGTGCAGCTCGAAGCCCTGCTAGGGCTGCTCACCGACGCCCTCACCACCGACGGCGTCGGCTGAGCCACCAGACGACCGGCAACGGCGCTTGCTTGGGTGCGTCGAGACACGCCGCCCGCAGGAGCCGTTGAACCATCGTGTGCGTTCACTAGATCGCCATTGATCGAGCCGCTCTCGCCGCGCCAGTCGGCCGGACGCGTTGGTGCTAGGCACGCTCGCGAACATCCACCAGCTTCGCTATGGCCGTCCGAGATCTGACCAAACCGTACATTTCACATACCTCTACGGGCCCTCCAGGGCTGGGCAATCTGGCGCAGCGCGGCGAGATCGACCTTGGCTTAAGGGGCCGTGTGGCCAGACTCTGATGGCGAAGGACCTAACACGGCGGCCGAGCCTCCTGGCTGTCGTGCACCCGCGCGCGTGTCGGTGGTCTCGACCACAATGGCTGGGTGCAGACGATCCTCGTTCCGCCCCTGCTGTGTCCTGCCCTCGTGTATGAGCCCATCGTCGATCTGGCCTGGGCGCTCGGCTCCGTGGCGGTGGCGGACACCCGTCACGACGACACAGTCACATGCATGGCTGCCCGTCTACTGCGCGACGCACCCGAGGAGTTCGCGCTTCTCGGGACAAGCATGGGCGGGTACGTCGCTCTTGAAGTGATCCGACAAGCTCCACGCCGCGTCAGGGCACTCGCTCTGGTCAGCACATCGGCGCGGGCCGATACTCCCGAACAGGTCGCCTCGAGGGACCGTCAGTCGCGACTTGTGGAGGCTGGTGAGTTCGACAGCCTCGTCGACGCGGCGTTCCGCGGTCTCGTCGCGGAGCAGCACGAGAAGGACCTGGCGCTGCTCGACATCTGGCGTGCCATGGCGCGCACGGTCGGCGCCGCCGGGTTCCTCGGCCAGCAACGAGCCGTCGTGGGCCGCGCCGATGCACGTGAGCTCCTCTCGACGATCACCTGTCCGACCGTGGTGATCCATGGTGCGGACGACCGCCTTGTTCCGATCGAGATGGGCGCGGAGTGCGCCGCGGCGATCCCGGGGGCTGAATACGTTGTCATTGAAGATGCCGGGCACTTCTTGTTCCGGGAGCAGCCGAAGGCGACCGCCTCCGCTGTGGCTGACTTCTTAGGCAGGGTGGACACAAGCCACTGAGCGAATCGGAATACGCGTGCTCCAGGGCTGCCGAACATCACATAGCGCCACTCAAGCGCCGTCGCGCTGGCCACGGGATGACAGTGCCCGACTCCGACTTGAGCCGATCGAATCGCCAGGGTCAGCGAGCGCGGCACCGGGTCCGACGCCATGTCGCGCTCGGTCGCGGCATCGCAGTCGACAGCCGATCGGTCATCCTCATCGAGATCGATTCCCGACCACGATCCACGACCTCCGCCCCACTGCGGCCTCGCGCCTGATCGCAGCGGGCGCCGACGTCAAGGCCGTCCAGACGATCCTCGGCCACGCCTCCATGACGATGGCGATGGCGATTGCGATGGATCTGTACGGGCACCTCTTCTCCGACGCGCCGTGGCGCGCGATGGAGCTCATGCCCGAGCTTGCTGACTATGTGCTGACCATTCCGGCCGATGAGGACCGCTCGGACCCCTCGCCGCGTGCGGCCTCAGCCTCGTGAACTGCGAAACCACTCTGTGCGCCTGGGCAGATTCGAACTGCCGACACCCGCTTCAGGAGTTCGATCTTGGTCGCCTGGCAACGCACTGGCCTGCAGCGATACTCGCGAGGAGTGCCGTGGATGACGCGGCTTCGCGACCTTCACTGACCAAACACTGACCACGTCCGGCGGCTCAGAAACAACCGTCGACGGTCCGCACATCTGGCCCGGGCGTGCCTGTGAGACTCAGCGGTCATCGTCCGGCGTTGGCGCGCGACTCCGCCAGAACATGCGAAGAGCGCAATCAGTTGTCTCGCGATCGTGGTCCTGTTCCTCGGTCTCACCGGGTGTCGGTTCTCCGAGATGGCCGCGCTGCGCGTCGACGACGTGATCCAGACCCCGCACGGGCTCGGCGTGCGGGTACATCGGGCCGCGCCACAGTGCAAGCGCACGAGCGCGGCCGTCTTCGGCCCGACGAAGACCCATCAGACGCGCACCGTGCCGGTTCCGGCTGCGATCGAGGGCTATGTCCGACACCGCGTCGCGACCGAGCGCTCTGGCGACTTTCTCTTCCCGAGCCCGACGGGCGGGGTCTGGACCAACACCAACTTCCGCGCCCGGTCGCACTGGACGCAGGCCACCCAATCAGCGGGTCTGGCGGGCACGACGATCCACGACCTGCGGCACACCGCCGCATCGCTCCTCATCGCAGCGGGCGCAGACGTCAAGGCCGTGCAGGTCATCCTCGGCCACGCGACAGCCACGATGACGATGGACCTGTACGGGCACATGTTCTCCGAGGCGCCCTGGCTGGCGATGGAGCGGATGCCGACCATCCCGATGACGCCGACGCGACCGGCGATCGGCCCGGCACCAGACAACCCACCGGCGATGGGTGTCTGACGGCAATCCGTCAACAATCGCCGTCAGCCCGTCATCCCGTCATCGCGCAACCTAGCCGTCATCGGCGTCGCCGACTCGCCGGGTCCTGATGCGACCGCGCCCGTTCGGGACGCTGCCCAGCCAGCGATGAGCTCTCGGGCTCGAGCCAGCTCGCGCGGGCCGTCGTGGTCGGCGAGGTCAGCGGCCAGCAGCAGGACGAGTACGGGTCGGTCGGGGAGCAGCGGTGAGACATGGAGGACGACGTTGGCGTTCGACCCGGCGTCGACCAGGAGGTGATCGCGGCGTACCGCATCCGCGTCCTCAGCCCGGACGTAGGCCTCCACGTTGGCGGCTGCCGACAGGCCGGAGCGTTCGTCAGACAGGCCCGAGAGGACCAGACGGGCGTCGGCGTGGAGCGCATCGACCTCCGACGCCGACAGGAGCCCCCGCTCGGCGCGCGCCGCCAGCCAGGACCGAAGGAGCAGCTCGGGCTCGTCGTCGGCGACCAGGCGATCGAGCGCCTTACGCAACCGATACGACTCCCGCGGCTCGATCCAGTCCGCCGAGCCGCCACGGCTGATCTGCACCAGAGCCCAGGCAATTCGAGGGCTCATGGGCCGGCCCCTCCGGGGAGCGCTCGGCACCGAGGCCGCATCGACCAGCCACCGACCGCCGACCCGACGGGCGCGAAGCCGACCTTCCCGCGCCAGCTGCCGAGCGCGCACGGCTGAGACACCCATCATCCGGGCGGCCTCCGCGAGCTCGATATCCATGGACACAACCCCACCGGCCACGAAATAGAAGTGTCCGTGGGGGTGGCTGTTCTGGCGAGCGACCCGACGCCACACGCCTCGCGCGCGATGGGTGCCTGACGGCGAACCCGCGATTGCTCGACGTCATCCCGTCATCACTCGACCTGGCCATCATCGGCGTCGCCGACACGGCCCGACGCGGCATCCGGCCTCAGCTGGCGACGCGGTGTTCGGTGACGTAGGCGTGCAGGGCGTCGCGCGCGACGGTCGACGGTTTGAGGCCCAGTCGCTCGGCGAGCGCTGCGAGCTCTCGCTTCTCGGCGGCGGTGAGCCGGACCTGGACCGTGGCGGCCAGCCGCTGGTCTTCGGGCAGCGGCGGTCGACCGCCGGCCTTCGCGAGAAGGTCGCGGCCGAAGTCGGCGGCCGCCTGTCCCCGCCGGGCGCTGGTGGAGTTCTTCGGCAGCGTCATGTCGCGCTCCGCCCAGTCCGCGGCGGCGCTGTAGTCCTTGGTCATGGTCGGTCCTCCATCCGGTTCAGGTGCTTGGGTCGGGCTTGCATAACGTGGAAGATGAAGAGGTCACGCGGTGGCGTGACCTCCACCATGACCTCAAGCAACGGTGCGCCACGCGCCGCCGTCGCCGGTCCGATGAACAGCGTCGGGCGAATCCGGCCTGGCACCCGCGGCTCGTCGAACTGCTCCTCGACGTACACCGCGTGGGCGATCGCGTGCATGGCCTCGTCATGCGGGACGCCATGACGATCCGCGCTCTCTGCCCCGAGGATCGCCACACCAGTAACCGTACTACAACAACGTTGATTGTTGTAGTACGGGAACGATCCATGAACGTCTTCGTGTGAACCTGAACAGCACGATTGCGGCGAGGGCAGCAGCCAAGATCCGGCCCGCTCTGTGGGGTCCGGCTGCCGCGCTGTCGACGACATCGTGGCTCCCGTGAATCCTCGCAAGGAGCTGCGAGCGCACCCAACGCTCGTGCACCTCCATGAGTTGAGCCCGCCGGACGAGCACGCCGGTACCTGCCGATGACACGCCCGCCGCGATCGCGACAATGAGCATCCGTCGCGTATCTGCCTCAGCGATCTTCGTACCCGCTGTCGCGGCGACCCCGAAGGCAAGAGAGGCGAGGAACACCAGCAACGTCCCGTTGACGGATGCCACGGTGGTGGCGGCGTATCTCACGACCGGCAGATCTGAGGAGCGCCGCAGGGGGCCCACCGCGGGAAGTACGGCGAGCCCGAGCGATACGAGCGGCAGCGACGTCGCGCGGAACCCCACGGCCGAGCCGCCTAGGACAAGGAGCATGCCGAGGGTCCACGCCCACGCGTCCATGCGCGCGATGTCTCGCTTAGGTTCGTCAGATGCCACAAGTGGGTCCATGAGCGCTGGGATCGGACCGCTGCCCCGTGACCGTGAGGTTTGCTGTGTCCACCCTTGCGGCTCTTGCATCCAGAGCACGCCGTCATCGCCGGCCCCGTCGCCCCAGAGGCCCGTCATCGGGCAGTCGCAACGCACTGACCATTCACTGACCACGCTGCCACTGGAGCGGTCGCACCGACGGCGCCACCCACACTCGTCATCGCACTGACCTGCACAAACACTGTGTGCGCCTGGGCAGATTCGAACTGCCGACACCCGCTTTAGGAGAGCGGTGCTCTATCCCCTGAGCTACAGGCGCGAGGTCCTGCTCGACGACCCGGTCGAGGTCCTGACGACGCGGGCGTCGTCCGTCTCGATCGCGTCGTCCGCAGATCCCAGCGTGGCTCATCCGGCACCGCAGCGCGCCGGCCGAACCGGAGCAAGCGTACCGGGAAGTGCGGCCGGGATCTGGGCGGCTCCGGTGCGGTCGATCGGCCGTGGACCGCGCCGTCCATCGGTCAGTGCGCCGCGCTGTCCGCACCGCTCGAGCGGCTGCCGCGAGGTTCGGGCAGGATCTCGACGCGCGCGGGCGCCTTGCGGGACCGCATGCTCGCGAACGCCTCCCGGATCAGCGCCTCGGGGTCGGCGAAGCCCGGCTCGGACAGGCACACGACCGTGCTGACGGTCCGCCACACACCGCCGGGCAGGCCGGGCTCTGGCTGCGACAAGGCTGCGCGGAGGCGGGCAGCCAGGTCGGCCACCGGCGGCGCGGCGTGGGTGAGCCGCCTGGCGATCGCAGCCAGCAGGATGTCCCCGGTCTCGACACCGTGGCGGTCGTTGACTGACGCGAGGTCATCGACGTCCATCACGACTAGGGCGACGCGCTCGGGGATGTCCGTCACTGCTACGCGGTGCTGGCGCAGGCGCCGGCGCACGAGGCCACGGTTGGCGAGGCCTGTGAGCGCGTCGTGCAGGGACCGGACGGCGAGCACGGTCGACAGCGACCGGACGAGGTCTGACGTCGAGACGACAGACCAGACGTGTGCGCGCACGATCGCGTCATCGCGCCGGCGCTCGGTGGTCCGCGACATGGCGATGAGCGAAACCTCGGACACGAGCGCGTCGGGGTCCACGACGAGCGGCTGCCAGTCGGTGATCTCGGCGACCGTCTTGCGCGCGAGCATGGCCCGCCCGTAGCCGAGCCGCCCCGACATCACGGCCATGAACCGTTCGCGCGTGATGAGGCCGATGGCGTCAGCGTCGGTGTGGTCGAGCACCACGACGCTCGCGACGCTCACCGAGCGGAACAGCTGCTTGAGGCGTGCGACGGTCATCGTGACGTCGACAGCCTCGTCAGGATGCGCCAGGGCCTGCACCGTCGGGCCGGCAACGGCACTGAAGCCACGGAGCGCCCCGCGGGTCCCGGCACTGAACAAGGCGATCTGGGTGGAGTCCACGTCGGTCCACTATCCCGGCCGATCTGCCCGCTGAGCAGGCAATCCATCCGGCGTTCCGACAGAGCTCAGCTGCGTGTCAACCGCTGCCGACGGTCGCCGACGGCGAGCCGATGCCCAGGTCCCGTGGCAAGATCGCGCCATGAGCACAGAGGAGGCCTCGCCCGAGGCCGAGTCCCCCGTGATGAAGCCGCGCGCGGTCGTGTCCCCCATCTTCGACGACGACGTCCCCGCGGAGCTGTGGGTCGAGCGAACCGGCCGACGCACCTACACCGGACGCAGCTCACGCGGCGCCGAGGTCCTGATCGGACCGGTCGCCGCCGGTGCGGTGTTCACGCCGGGTGAGCTGCTGAAGATCGCCCTGGCTGGCTGCGTCGGTATGAGCGCGGACACCGCCCTGGCGCACCGCCTCGGCGACGACGTGCCGGTGACCGTGCACGCCTCGGGGCCGAGCGACCCCGAGCAGGACCTCTACCCGGAGCTGCGCGAGGAGCTCGTCGTCGACCTGTCGGGTCTCGACGAGTCCCAGCGCGAACGGCTCGTCGCGATCGTGCACCGCGCCGTCGACCTGCACTGCACGGTCGGGCGGACGCTCGAGCACGGGGCGAGCACGCACCTGACGATCGCCGGGGAGGACTGATGGCCGCCCGGCAGCTGCGCCGGGCGGCGCGCGCACACGCCTCGGCTCGGCCGGCCGGCGACCTGACCGGTCCGCGCGCCGGCGTGATCGAGTCGGCGCTCGACAAGGCCGTCACCGTCCCCGGGGCGAAGATCCACGAGCACGTCGACCAGCTGCGGCGCCGCAACCCCTACGCGACGCCCGACCAGCTCGTGACCCTGCTCGAGCGCGAGTACCTGCGCGTCATCCAGGGAGCAGGCGCTGCGGTCGGCGCGGCTGCGGCGGCACCCGCCGTCGGGACCGGTATCGCCCTCGCCCTGACGGTGAGCGACGTCGCGACGTTCTTCGGGGCGTCGGCGGCGTTCTCCCTCGCGGTCGCGAGCGTCCACGGGATCGACGTCCAGGACGTGCCCCGCCGCCGCGCGCTCGTGCTCGCCACGATCCTCGGCGAGGCGGGGGCCAAGGCCGTCGGCGACGCCGCCGAGATCAGCTCGGTGCACTTCGCCCGGACCCTCCTCACCCACATGCCGACGACGACGATCGCCAAGGTCAACTCCACGCTGACGAAGCGACTCATCCGTCGCCAGGTACTGCGCCAGAGCGCGTTGGGCGTCGGGCGACTGGCACCGTTCGGCATCGGCGCGGTCATCGGGGTCGCCGGGGCGCGGGCACTCGGCAAGACCGTCATCGAGGGTGCCCGACTCGCGTTCGGTCCGGCTCCTGCGCGCTTCGCTGAGGTCATCGAGGTCGTCGCACCAGGCACCCCGCCACGCATCGTGGCGTTTCCCTCCTCGGCCGGAAGCTGACGCTTCGAGACCGGAAGCCCGCCCTCGCCCGTCACCAGCGGGAGTGCACGTGCTCCCGGATCGACTCGTCGTAGACAGCCTCGAGGCTAGCGAGCGTCGCCGCGTCGAGCGGAGCGAGATCGGCTGCCCCGGCGTTTGCCCGGGCCTGCTCGGGCCGGCTGGCGCCCGGGATGACCGTGGAGACGCCGGGCTGGTCGATGATCCAGCGCAGCGAGAGCTGGGCCGTCGTCGCTCCCGCGGGCGTGAAGGTCGCAACCTCGCGTGCCGCGCGGACACCGACCTCGTACGGGACGCCAGCGAACGTCTCACCGACGTCGAACGCCTCGCCGTGCCGGTTGTAGGTGCGGTGGTCGTCCGCGGCGAAGGTCGTGGCCTCGTCGTACCGGCCCGTGAGGAGGCCGCTCGCGAGCGGGACGCGCGCGATGATCCCGACCCCGGCGGCCAGCGCTGCGGGCAGGACGCGCTCGAGCGGCTTGCGGCGGAACACGTTGAGAATGATCTGCACGCTGGCGACCTGCGGGCGCGCGATCGCGGCGAGCGCCTCGTCGACCGTCTCGACCGAGACGCCATACGCAGCGATGCGGCCCTCCTCGACGAGGACGTCGAGCGCGTCGTACGTCGCGTCGCGGCTGAAGACCTCGGTGGGCGGGCAGTGCAGCTGGACGAGGTCGAGGACGTCGACACCGAGGTTGGTGCGCGAGCGGTCCGTCCAGGCGCGGAAGCTGTCGAGCGTGTACGCGCCGGCCACGTGCGGGTCCGCGCGGCGGCCCATCTTGGTCGCGACAGTGATCGCGTGCCCGGGACGGGAGGCGAGGAAGCGCCCGACGAGCTTCTCGCTGCGGCCGTCGCCGTACACGTCGGCCGTGTCGAGGAACGTCACGCCGGCGTCGACCGCGGAACCGAGCACCGCGAGCGCAGTGTCGTCCGCGACCGTGCCCCAGTCCCCGCCCAGCTGCCAGCAGCCCTGTCCGATCACGGACACCGAGCGGCCCGTCCTGCCCAGCACTCGTGTCTCCATGCCCCTCAGGCTACCGTGGCTAGGTTGCGCGTCCCGAGCCCGCAGGGGGTATTCATGCCAGGTCGACCCGCGTCGCACGAGGTCAGTGTCGTGCGTGTGCTTCCGCTCGACCCCGGGGACGCGTGGGACCTCGTCGTCGACGTCCGTCATCACGCGCGGTGGATCCCGCTCACGCGCGTCGACGCACCCCCGCCCGGGCTGGGTGCACAGGTCGTGGCCGTCTCCGGACCGTTCGCGCGGCACGGGGCGCCGGGTCTGGTCGACCGCATGCGCATCAGCCGCTTCTCCCCTCCGGTGGGCGACGCGTCGGGCGTGGCCGTGTTCACCAAGCAGGGACCGCTGCTGCTCGGCGAGGCGCGGATCGAGGTCGCCGGCGCCGGGCCGGGCCGTTCCCGGGTGACCTGGAGCGAGCGCGTGCACCTCGCCGGACCGCTACCGGCGGCTGTCACGGGCCGGCTGCTGGCCCCCGTGCTGCGCGGGATGCTGCGGTTCGCGCTCGCCCGGGCGGTCCTCGAGGTGGCTGGCGCAACGAATCGTCGCCGCCGGGCCTGATCGCGCAACGAATCGCGCCCAGCGGCACGACGCCGCGAGTCCATGCTGCGCGCTCGGCCTCGTACCCTCGAGGGGAGACGCGTCCCGCAGCCGACGCCGTCGCCGTTGCCACCTTCCCCAGGAGTCCCATGCCCACCCGGCCCATGCCCACCGCCCCGGGCGCCACGCCCCGCCACTACCTCATGTGCGAGCCGCTGCACTACACGGTGTCATACGAGATCAACCCGTGGATGGACTCGACGCGCACGACCGACACGGACCTTGCCGTCCGTCAGTGGCGCACGCTGCGGGACGTCTACCTCGAGCTCGGCCACACGATCGAGACGATCGATCCGCTCGTCGGATACCCCGACATGGTCTACGCCGCGAACGGCGCCCTCGTCGTCGACGGCATCGTCTACTCGGCCAAGTTCCGCCACACCGAGCGCGCAGCCGAGGGCCCCGCGTACCAGAAGTGGTTCGCCGACCGCGGGTACGTGACCCACACGGCAGCGCAGATCAACGAGGGCGAGGGTGACATCCTCGTCGTCGGCGACATCATTCTCGCGGGGACGGGGTTCCGAACCGACCGCGCCGCGCACGCCGAGATGCAGGACCTGTTCGGCCGGGCCGTCATCTCCCTTGAGCTCGTCGACCCGCACTACTACCACCTGGACACCGCGCTCGCGGTGCTGTCGAGCGACCCGGCATCGCCGCAGATCGCGTACTACCCGCCGGCATTCTCGCCCAGCTCGCAGTCGGTCCTCGCGCGCATGTTCCCCGACGCCATCCTGGCGACCGACCGGGACGCAGCCGCACTCGGCCTGAACGCGGTGAGCGACGGGCTCAACGTCATCGTCGCCCCGGGCGCCGTCGACCTCGCCCCCGCGATCCGCGATCGCGGCTACACCCCGATCCCGGTCGACACGAGCGAGCTGCTCAAGGGCGGCGGCGGCGCGAAGTGCTGCACGCTCGAAATCCGTTCCGCACCGTGACGACGGCTTGAACCCGAGGACCCCTGGACATGACTGCATCGCTCGCACCCAACTACGCCCCGCTGCCCGTCACGATCGTGTGGGGAGAGGGAGCCTGGGTTCGGGACGCAGACGGCGTCGCCTACCTCGACATGCTCGCGGGGTACTCGGCGCTCAACTTCGGCCACCGCCACCCGGCGCTCGTGGCCGCGGCGCACGCGCAGCTCGACCGGCTCACGCTCACGTCGCGTGCGTTCAGTCACGACCTGCTCGAGCCGTTCGCGGACGCGCTCGCCGCGCTGGCAGCTCCGGCCGTCGTCGGGCCCCCGATGGTCCTGCCGATGAACACCGGCGCCGAGGCAGTCGAGACGGCAATCAAAGCCGCGCGCAAGTGGGGCTACGAGGTGCGTGGCGTCGCACCCGAGCAGGCGACGATCGTCGTCGCTTCGGGCAACTTCCACGGGCGTACGACGACGATCGTGTCGTTCTCGACCGACGACGACGCGCGACGCGGGTTCGGCCCGTACACGCCAGGGTTCCGGATCGTGCCGTTCGGCGACGCAGACGCGCTGCGGGCAGCGATCGACGAGACCACCGTGGCGGTGCTGCTCGAGCCGATCCAGGGCGAACAGGGTGTCATCGTCCCGCCCGACGACTACTGGTCGGCCGTCCGCGCGATGTGCGACGACGCCGGCGTCCTCCTCGTGGCCGACGAGGTCCAGTCCGGCCTCGGGCGCACCGGGACAACGTTCGCGTGCGAGCTGTGGGGCGTCCGCCCCGACCTCATGGTGCTCGGCAAAGCGCTCGGCGGCGGGATCGTGCCCGTGTCCGCCGTCGTCGGGCGCGCGGACGTGCTCGGCGTGCTCACACCCGGGACGCACGGCTCGACGTTCGGCGGCAACCCGCTCGCGTGCGCGGTCGGGCTCGCGGTCGTCGAGCTGCTCGCGACGGGCGAGCACCAGGCCCGCGCCCGCGATCTGGGCGCCCACCTGCACACGCGGCTGCACACGCTCACGGAGGCAGGGCTCATCGCCCGCTCACGCGGCGTGGGGCTCTGGGCGGGCATCGACGTCGACCCCGAGCGGATGACCGGGCGCGAGCTGTGCGAACGGCTCATCAAGCAGGGCGTTCTGGCCAAGGACACGCACGGGTCGACGATCCGGCTCGCCCCGCCGCTCGTCATCGAGCGCACTGACCTCGACCTCGCGCTCGATCGGCTGGCCGTCGCGCTCATCTGAACGGTCGGGTCGCGCTCGTCTGAAAGGTCGGGTCGCCCGGCCTGAACGGTCGGTGGGACAAGCGTCGATGGCTGGACCGTCCCGGCGAGATCAGCCGAACTGTATCGACGTGTAAAGCCAGCCGTCATAGGTGACCGCGCCGACATACGCGGTCGAATAGGCGCCGAGCATGATCGCATTGTGCGGGGCCGAGTTCGCGTACGCCCCAATCATCGCCGAGGCGCTCACGGGGCTCACCCGACCGACGATCTCGGCCATGCTCCGAACCGTGCTGTGCCAGATGCTGTTCGACGCGGCCATCTGCATCGCATGGTCGACGCGCGCCCCCGACGACACGATCGCGAGCGCACCGAGGCCCTGCGAGACGCGGTAGGCGTTGAGCTCGGCACCGATCGTGCCGGCGCTGAACACGTCACCGGCGCCGGCGGCGGCTGGGGCCGGGGCTGCGGCACCGACCGGGGCGGCTGCAGCGGGCGCCGACCTCACCGTCCTGGCGACGGCGGGCTTGGCGGCCCTCTGCTGGGCGGC
>JABBOW010000029.1 GCA_012927595.1 Cellulomonas sp. | reverse complement strand
GCCGTCACCGCCGAGGGGCGGCCCATCACGTCGCGGTCGATCGTGGTCGTGCCGCCGCGCGCATCCCGCTGCGTCACGACAGAACCGGCCGCGTCAAAGCTCTGCTCGGTGCGGCCGCCCAGCGCGTCGATCGTGGCCACGGGCTGCGAGACGGCGTCGTAGTGCGTCTCGGTGCGAGCCCCGAGCGGGTCCACCGTGGCGACCGTGTTTCCACGAGCGTCGCACTCGGTCAGCCAGCGTTGGCCGGCCTTGTCGATGCGAGCGGTGACCCGGCGCAGCGCATCGAGCTCGTAGGCGGTGGTCAGACCCCGCGCGTCCTTCTCGGCGATTAGGTCGCCGTTGGCGTTGTAGGTGTACCGGGTGAGGGTGCCGTCCGGTGCGGTCGCCCGCGCCATCCGGCCCATCGCGTCGTACTCGTAGGCCGTGACCCGGCCCAGTGCGTCCTGCTTGGCGGTGATGTCGCCGAGGGCGTCGTACGTCGTCGCCGTGGTGCCGCCCAGAGCATCGAGCGTGGCGACCGGGTGGGAGAGGGCGTCGAGGCGGGTCTCGGTGCGAGCGCCCAGCGGGTCGACCGTCGCGACGACGTTCCCCAGAGCGTCGTACTCGTTGCGGGTGCGTCCGCCGAGGGCGTCGACCTTCGCAGTCTGCCGGCCCAGGGCGTCGAGCTCGAACGTGGTGACGGCGCCGCGCGGGTCCGCCACCGAGACGAGGTTGCCGTTGACGTCGTAGCCATACGTCGTGGCGCCGCCGTCCGGGGCGGTCATCGAGCTGGCGCGGCCCATCACGTCGTAGCCGAACCGGGTGGACCGGCCGAGCGCATCCGTCGTCGCCGCCGCGAGGCCCGCCGGGTTGTACGTCGTCTGGGTGCGGCTGCCGCGCGCGTCCGTCACCGCAACGGCCCGTCCGAGCGGGTCGAACTCCACCGCGGTCCGCGCGCCGGTCGGGTCCACGGTCGCCACCGGGTTCCCGATCGCGTCGTACTCGGTCAGCCAGCGCTGGCCGGCCTCGTCGATCTTGGCGGTCTGCCGGCCGAGGCCGTCGTACTCCCAACGCACCGTGGTGCCGTCCGCGTTGACCTGGACGACCTTCCGGTTCTCGGCGTCGTACTGGTACTGAACTCGGCTGCCGTCGGGTCGGTTCTCTGCTGTGACCTGCAGGTTCACGTTGTGCTCGTAGGTGGTGACGCCGCCGAGCGGGTCCGTCATGGACACCCGGGAGTCGGGGGGGCCATACGCGTGGGTCGTCACGCCGCCGGCCGGGTCCGTCGTCCTGACCAGGTTGTCAGCCAAGTCCCACACGAACGTGGACACCCCGCCGGCCGGGTCCGTCGTGGACGTGACCCGGTTGGCCAGGTCGAACGCGGACCGGGCGGTGCCGCCGAGGGCGTCGGTCGTCGACACCCTGTTGCCCCGTGTGTCGTAGGTGAACCGGGTGGTCTTGCCGGCCGCGTCGGTCACCGAGGTGGCGTCGCCGTGCGCGTCGTAGGTGGCGTAGGTGACCGTGCCGTCGGGCAGGTGGGTCTCGGTGGCCCGGCCGTCCGAGCTCAGCACGAACGTCGTGGTCGCGGCGGAGCCGTCCGGTGCGGGCGCGCTCGTCGACGTCAGGTCGCCAGCGGCGTCGTACGTGTACCGGGTGGTCTCACCGAGCGGGTTCGTAGCGGTCAGCACCCGGCCGAACGCGTCGAACGTCGAGACGTACGCGTTCCTGTTCGCGTCCACCGAGCGGACCGGGTTGAAGCTCGCGTCGTACTCGGTCCGGGTGACCCCGCCGAGCGGGTCGTGCTCGGCCCCGAGCTGACCCTTGTCGTTGTGCTGCAGCACGCTCGCGTTGCCGAGGGCGTCCGTCAGAGTCGTCGCGCCGTCGGCGCCATAGCCGATGGTGCGGGTGTGGCCGGCCCCGTCGACCTGCGTCACCACGTGCTGCGCGGCGTCGTACGTGTTGGTGACCTCTGCGACGCCGTCGGCGCCCGTCACGACGGCCAGCAGGCCCGCGTCGTTGTACGAGAAGTGCCGGGTGCGGCCGGCGCCATCGATGACGCCCGTCAGATGCGAGGCGTCGTCGTACATCAACGTCCAGGTGCGCCCGTCGGGGTGCGTCAAGCCGGTGATGCGCCCATCCGAGGCCGAGGTGACCGCGACGCTCTGGCCCGCCTCGTCCGTGATGGAGGTGAGCGGCGCGAAGACGATCTGACCCTGAGCAGCTGTGGCGAGCGGGCCGTAGGTGAGCGTCGTGGCGTTGCCCTGGCGGTCGACGGCGCGGCTCAGCGTGCCGTAGCCCGAGACCGGGTCAACGGTGAAGTCCAAGGTGGTGCTGTCCCCGAACGTGAGCCGGACGCCGCCCTCGATGGCGCTCAGGGCCGTACGGGCGCCGGGCGGCGCGGTGAACCCGCCCGCGCCGTCGGAGGCGAAGAAGACGCTGCGGCCGTCAGCCAGCGTGGCCAGCACGGAGCCGTCTCCATACTGCTGAGCGCGCGAGGAGTACGCGAAGTTCCAGCCGCTACCGACCGGCGAGAGCCGTCCGTCCAGCGCGTTGTACGCCAACGTCAGATCAATCTTCTGGTCGCCGACGCCCGTCAGGGAGAAGACGTTCTCCGAAGCGGTGAAGTTGCCCGTCGACAGGTTGACCGGGTCGGTGCCGTAACGCTGGTAGTTGTTCCTGCCCAGGTCGCGCAGACGCTGGATCTCCGCCGCGGACGGCGGGACAGGAAGGGTGACCGGCTGCACGCACGCCAGCCCCGGGGTCTCCTCGATCTGCTGGATGATCGAGGCGTAGACCGCGTCGACGACGAGGCCCAGCTGCTGGTGGACAACCGGCCAGTCGTAGTTGTGGTCGAGGAAGAGCAGCTCGGCGTGCGCATACGTGCCTGCGACGCCGGCGAAGGCGGAGTACGGCAGCACCGCGGTGTCGGGGTTCAGGGGCCGGGTCGACGGGCGACCCGTGTACGTCGAGATGTTGGTACGGAACTTGTTCCCGAACGAGACGCTCTGGGCGTCGGCGTTGGACCAGGCGCGCACGCCGCCGTCCGACTGGACGCCCCACGGCGTCGCATAGTCCGCGCCGGGCGCCGTGTTGTACGTGTTGAAGGCCAGCGTCACAGCGATGTCCGCGTTCTGAGCCTTGATCAGGTTGGCCCGGGTGGTGCGGCTCACGAACGCGTCCGAGGCGTCACGGGTGATCAGCACGTCCGCGCCGCACTCCGCGACGAGCCTGGCCTTCACCTGGGTCGCGACGTCGTAGCTGAGCGGGAGCTCGCCGTAGACGGTGCCGTTCCACAGGGCGTGTCCGACGTTGTCGTCCGGGTCGAGGGCGATCCGCGGCCCGGTGGACGCCGCCGCGGGCGCCGCCATCAAGGCGAACTCGCTCAGGTGGTCCGACTGCGCGACGACCGCACCCAGCTGGGGGTCGTACGCCGACGGGACCCAGGTCCACTTCTCGGTGGCCGACTCGCGTGACCAGATCCCCAAGGTGGCCGGGTCCACACCCGCCAGCTGCTCGGCGGTCACGGGGAAGGTCAGCTCGACCCCGGGGGTGAAGTCGGACACGTAGGCCGGGGTGTCCTTGGTGGCGGGCTGCACGGTGACGTCATGCTTGAAGGCGGTCAGCCCCGTCCCGTCCGGCGCCTTCGCGCTGATCTGCACGCCGTCGCCGAACGCCGTGACCGTGCCGTCGGACGTCGTGGCCGTCGCGCCGTGAACGTCGAGCTGGACCGACTGGACCGCACCGCCGCTCGCTGCCGGGTCGACCGGGTGGAAGTCCGCGCTCGCCCCGTCGGGCAGCTCCACCACAAGGTTCTGACCCGGGGTCAGCACCGGACCGGGATCCGCCGCGATCGCGGTCGCGCTCCCCGCCACGACGAGCGCCACCGCAACCAGGCCCGAAGCAGCCGCGCGCACGCACCGAAACATCTCACTCCTTGGGGGTCTGACGGAGCGCGGGGCGGAATCACCACAGCGAAGACCCAACGCGCCCCAGAGTGTGGCAGTGCGCAGAATCTTGCCGCAGGCGAATGGTTCCGCACGCACACGATTTCACTCGTATGCGCAGGCCGAAGCGATTCGCGGTGCGGCCGATCGTGATTCCCGGCGGCGTGGTGCCCGGCCCGCGCACCAAAGAGACCGACAACAACGGGTCGTCTTATACGGTTCACTCGTTCGCGCTCGGGTCCTCCTCAATCAATCCCACGGCGAGCCGAGCGATGACAACGGCAGCGTCGTGGCTCGCGGCCAGATCGGCGGCACGCGTGAAAAACGCGTGGCTCACTCATCAGCAGCCAGACCCGGTTCCTCGCCCTCCGAGCAAGCAATCACTGCAGAGGAGGACCCGCCTCGTTCGCGAGCCAAAGGGGTCGGAAGCGCGTGGATACTGGGGCGTGCGCCGGTAGGCTTGGGCGCATGCCAGACCCCACGACGGCTGGTCCTGAAGAACGTCACCGCGAGGGGTCGCCAGGACCTGGCTCGGTCCATGCGCTCAGAGAGGCGACGCTGGCGGAAGTTGCCCAGCGGGCCGGGGTCTCGCGTTCTGTGGCGTCGCGGGCGATGAACAACGCCCGCAATGTCAGTGCGCCGAAGCGGGAGTCGGTCGCGCGGGCCGCGAGCGAACTCGGATACGTCCCCAACGCGACGGCGCGTGCCCTGGCGACGAGCACGGTCGGGTCGGTGGTCCTCGCGGTCTCCAACGATGACCCTGCGCTGTTCGGGGATCCGTTCTTTTCCCAGGTTCTTGTGGGTGTCGCGGCGGCGCTCGACCGGTCGGAGCTGGACCTCACGCTCATGCTCGCGTCCTCGGCGCGGGGGCGCGCGCGGCTTGAGCGATTGCTGCGGTCCCGCCGGTCCGACGGGGTGATGTTGATGGCCCTGCGGAGGGATGACCCGCTGAATCGGGTAGCGGCCGCGACCGACCTGCCGGTGGTGTTCGGGGGCCGTCCGCTCAACGCGGAGGCCCGTTGGTACGTCGACGTCGACAACCGCGGGGGTGCGCGCCTCGCCGCGGAGCACCTGCTGAGGTCGGGGCGTCGCCGCCTCGCCACGATCGCCGGGCCCGCAGACCTGCAGGCCTCGGTCGCCCGGTACCAGGGGTTCGCCGACGCTCTGGCGGTAGAGCAGCTGCCCTCGGACTGGCTCGAGCATGCAGACTTCACCTACGAGGGCGGCGCCGGAGCGATGACTCGACTCCTGGCAGCGCACCCAGACATCGACGGCGTGTTCGCTGCTTCGGACAACATGGCTGCCGGGGCCCTGCGTGCGCTGAGGGCTGCCGGCCGCCGAGTCCCTGAGGACGTCGCCGTGGTCGGCTTCGACGACCTGGAGATCGCGCGGCACACCGAGCCTGCGCTCACGACAGTCAGCCAGCCGATCCGCGGGCTCGGCCACGAGATGGCCACGATGCTGGTCCGACTGATCGACGGGGACTCCCCGACCCCGATCATCCTGCCCACCCACCTGGTCGTGCGCGGCTCGGCGCCCGGCGCGACGTGACCGTCGTGCCGGGCGCGTATGAGCAGGCCGTTCCACGACCTTCGTCGTGTCTCTCTTCAGACGTGGGCACTCCTCAGTACTGGATGTACTTCACCCAGTCGTAGGTCGCGGTGCGCTGCCCCGAGTAGTTGAACGGTCCGAGCCAGCCGTCGACTCCGGTCCCCGGCCACAGGTTCATCATGATGCGCTGCGGGTGGGTGGGAAGCGGACCGCGCGAACCGTTCTCCTGGTGGACGAGGACACCGTCAATGAACCAGTTGATGGTGCCGCCGTTCCACCACTCGATGGCGTAGTCGTGATAGCTGGCGGCGGCGTCGAAGCCGAGGTTGATGACCGACTCGTGCCCGCCGACTCCGTTGGTGAAGTAGTTGGTCTGCATCTGCCAGGTGTTCTTGCCGAGGATCTCGACGTCGATCTCGTCCCAGGGCTGACCGTCGCTCGGTCCGGTGTAGGTGAAGAACGAGCTGACGGTCCCGGATCCGCCCGAAGCGGCCTTCATGCGGACCTCGTAGCGCCCATACGAGTACATGTCGGTGGTGCGGTACTCGCCGGAGGCGTACGGCTTGCCGGAGCAGCCGCTCGGGCAGCCGACGTTGTCGAGGTTGATGCCCATGACACCCCCGCTGTGCCAGACGTGGTCCGCGCGCCAGCCGGCGTTGAACATCCCGCCGTTGCTCCACCCGTCGGTCTTGTACCAACGGGCGGTGTTGAAACCGTCGAAGTTGTCGACGAAACCGCCACCGATGGCGGCTTGGGCGGGCAGGACGAGCATTGGAGTGGCTGAGAGGCCGGCCAGGAGCACCGTGACCCAGAGCCAGCGGCGGAGCGCAGAACGGTGATGATGCGTCGTCATTGATCGCATGTGTACCTCCATTGGTATGTGTGGTGCGTCTCACCCCTGGCGTCAGCCCGGGGTTGAGGTGCTCATCGAGCCGGGGCGTCTCCCTCTTCCTGGTACGCAGGACAGTCGGCCGGTCACCGAAGGTGTCGAAATCTGGACGGACCGGGGCGGGGCGTTCGGCCCGTCCAGAGATCGACTCAGTGCTTCGGGCCCCGCCTCGCCGGTTCGCCGAGTGCCGGCTCGGCCAGCTCGATCAGCTCGCGCGCCTGCTCGGGGAACCACTGGCCGGCGGCCGGGTCGACCATGCCGCGCTCGGGGTCCTCGGGTCCGCCGAGCCCGCGGAAGCACTGTCCGTCGGACTCGCCCGGAACCTTGATCCATAGCAGGGCGTCGACGAGCACCTTGCCGGTATCGGTCGTCGGGCGAAGGCCCAGGCCGCGGCCCGGCGGGTTGCACCAGGTCTCGGCGTCGGGGTAGACGCCGGCCGGCGCGGCCCACGGCCCCTTGCCGTTGCGGCTGGTGTCGATGACGAAGTGCGTCGTGGGCTGGACGTCACCGAGCACGAGGTCGTACCGCGACTCGATGCCGACGGTGTTGAGCGTGGGGTCTGTCGCGGTCGGGCTCCAGATGCCCTGGGTGTTCAGCGCCTGGCCGGTCCAGTTGTTCGCAGGGCCACCGTTCCAGTACTGACTTCCGCAGTTGGCGAAATCCCCAGGCACGACCTGCGTCGCGTACTCGATGCACTTGGACAGCCACGTGCCGTAGGTCACGTTGTTCTCGGTGAACTCGTAGTTGGAGACGTTGAGGAAGAACCCGTCGGCGCGCTCGACGCCGGCCTTCACGAGCCGGTCGGCGGACTCGCCCACGGCAAGCCAGGACGCTCCCGTACCGTCGAGGTACACCGCTGCGTTCGGCTGCTGCTGGAGGCGGTCGACCGCGTAGTTGAGCATCTCGAAGCGCTCGGCGGCGATGTCTCGGTCGGTGTTGACCGGGGCGAGCTCCGGCGGCTGGCAGTGCTCCAGGTCACCGGTGAGCGTGGTGTACCAGGGAATGACTCCCAGGCCGTCCGGCTCGAGTATGACGACGACCGCCTCGTCGCGGATCCCGGCGGCGAAGCCGTCGATCCACGCCTTGTACGACTCGACGTCCACTGCGCCGCCCGCGGAGTAGAGCGCGCAGTCCCGGAACGGGATGTTGTACGCGACCAGGATGGGCACCTTGTCGCCCGTGCGCT
Source organism: Cellulomonas sp. (assembly GCA_012927595.1). Classification (GTDB taxonomy): domain Bacteria; phylum Actinomycetota; class Actinomycetes; order Actinomycetales; family Cellulomonadaceae; genus Cellulomonas_A. The sequence continues at coordinate 4,322 of JABBOW010000029.1, read as the reverse complement.
TGACGAGCTTGCGGACGTCCTGCTCGACCTGGGCCGGGGTTCCGTCGGTGAACCAGGTGGAACTGGGGATCTTGCTGAGCAGGAGCGCATCCCGCTTGGCTTGCCCCCGGAGAGCGTGAGCTGCGTCCTTGGTGGAGCTCGTGGAATCGTTGAAGATCTGGGTTCCGGGGTCCAGGACGTCGTTGCTCGCCCAGGCCGGGCTGCTGCTGAGCACGGTCGCACCGAGAGCGCATGCGATCAACGCGACCGCCAGCCGACGTGCATGGTTCGGGGGTGCCATGAGGGATCTCCCTAGAGGTTCCACGACGCGTCGCTGCGTCGCTGCAAGTGAGCGAACTGGAAACATCTGGGATCGCTCCCAGGCAAGCCATGCTCCTGGTTTTGGGCGACCGCGTCAAGGTCTGCGTTACCGCCCAGCCGGCGCCATGCGATCCGCGTACACGGGCGCGGCCAGCCGTGAGACGCGCACTGGGGGCGGACCTGGACGATCGGAAACGGTCGTCCACGGGTCAAGTCCTGGGGCGTGGTGTCGCGGTTCGGCGTGATTCTTCGCGATGGGCCGTGCGCTCAGGGTGTTGATGGTGGGGGTGTCCTCCTCGTCGCCGCCTGACGGCGCCCACCCAGTGCATCGACCGTCGCTACCGGACGCGACCGGGCGCCAGACGCAGTGCCCGTGCGAGCCCCGCTCGGGTCGACCGCCGCCACCGCGTTGCCGACTGAGTCGCAGCTCGACGGCGATGGGCGGCGGTACGGCCCACGGGGACCGGACGCGGACCGGCTAGCGTGACAGCGTGGACGCCCTGCAGCTGACCTGCCTCGTGATCGTCGCTGTCTCGACCGTCGTGGGCGTCGCGGTGTTCGCGCGCGGCGCGGTCGCGATCGTGCGGACCGTGCAGATCGGCGCGCCGGCACCCGAGCGCTGGCGACCGTTCGGTCCGCGGCTGTGGCTCGTCGTGCGCGAGCTGATCGGGCACGGGCGGTTCCAGCACCGGCCCGCCATCCGGGTCGCGCACTGGTCGGTCATGGTGTCCTTCCCGATCCTGTTCCTCACGCTCGTCAGCGGGTACGGGCAGGTCGCGGACCCCGCGTACTCACTCCCGATCCTCGGGCACCTGCCGCCGCTCGAGTGGGTCACCGAGGCCATCGCGTGGCTCTCGTTCGCGGGGATCCTGGCGCTCATCCGGGTCCGGCTCGCGCGCCAGCCGCGCGCGAAGGCTCCCGAGTCCGCACAGCGGGCGTCCCGGTTCTTCGGCTCGAACCGCGGCCAGGCGTACTTCGTCGAGGCCACCGTGGTGCTCGTCGTCGCCGCGGTCCTCGTGCTGCGCGGGCTCGAGTACGCACTCGCCGCGCAGGACCCCGCGACCTCGCACCTCGCGAGCGCCTGGCACTTCCCGCTGACCGCCTGGTACGGCTCGGCGTGGGCCTCGGCACCGCACGCCACGCTCGAGACCGCCGTCGTCCTGGCGGCGACCGTGAAGATCCTCGTGTCGATGTCGTGGTTCGTCGTCGTCGGGCTCCAGCCCACGATGGGCGTCGCGTGGCACCGGTTCCTCGCCGTCGTCAACGTCTACGCGCAGCGCTCACCGCGCGGCGAGGTCGCGCTCGGGCCGCTGCAGCCGATTCTCGTCGGCGGCGCCTCGCTCGACCTGGCCACGATCGAGGCCCTGCCCGACGACGCGCGCCTCGGCGTACGTGCCATCGAAGACTTCACGTGGAAGGGCCTGCTCGACTTCTCGACCTGCACCGAGTGCGGGCGCTGCCAGGAGCAGTGCCCCGCGTGGGCGACCGGCAAGCCGCTGTCCCCGAAGCTGCTCGTACTCGCGCTGCGGGACCACGCGGCGGCCACTGCTCCCTACCTGCAGGCGGCCCGGGCGACGGGCGGTGCCGGGGACGCGGCGACGCTAGAGCCGAGCGCGGACCCGCACGCCGACATCGACCTCGTCGCGTCGGGCGTGATCGACCCCGACGTCCTGTGGGCGTGCACGATGTGCGGCGCGTGCGTCCAGCAGTGCCCCGTCGACATCGAGCACGTCGACGCGATCGTCGACATCCGCCGCTACCAGGTGCTGATGGAGTCGGCGTTCCCCAAGGAGCTCGGCGGCGCGTTCACGAAGCTCGAGCGCCAGGGCAACCCGTGGGGTCTGCCCGCGCGCGCCCGGCTCGACTGGGCCAAGGGCCTGCCGTTCGACGTGCCCGTCATCGGCGCCGACGTGGAGACCGCCGCGGACGTGGACTACCTGTTCTGGGTCGGCTGCGCCGGCGCCTACGAGGACCGGGCAAAGAAGACGACCCGTGCGGTCGCCGAGCTGCTGCACACCGCGGGCGTCTCGTTCGCCGGGGGGGGCGACGGGGAGTCCTGCACGGGCGACCCGGCGCGGCGGGCGGGCAACGAGGTCCTGTTCCAGATGCTCGCGGCGGGCAACGTCGCCACGCTCAACGAGGTCGGCGCGACCACGATCGTCGTGACCTGCGCGCACTGCTTCAACACCATCGCCCGCGAGTACCCGCAGCTCGGCGGCCGCTACGACGTCGTCCACCACACCGAGCTGCTCAACCGCCTCGTCGCCGAGGGCCGCCTCACTCCGGTCGCCCCTCCCGTCGCCGACGGCGCAACCCCCCAGCGCGTGACGTATCACGATCCGTGCTACATCGGCCGTCACAACCAGCTGTACGAACCCCCGCGCGAGCTGCTCGGCGCCCTGCCCGGACTGGAGCTCGCCGAGATGCCCCGCAACCGCGAGCTCTCCTTCTGCTGCGGCGCAGGCGGCGCGCGCATGTGGATGGAGGAGACCATCGGCACCCGCATCAACGCCAACCGCGCCGACGAGGCCATCGCGACCGGCGCCGACGTCATCGCCACGGCGTGCCCGTTCTGCACGGTGATGCTCTCCGACGGGGTCGCCGCGCACGCGGGCGCCGACCGGGCGCCAGGTGCAAGCGGCAGCGGCAAGCCGGCGCACGTCGGGGTGCCCGAGGTCGTCGACATCTCGCTGCTCCTGCTCGAACGGGTGCGAGCCTGCGCCGACCCCTCCTGACTGATGCCGTTCGCAGCTCAGACGGCCGGGCCCGCTGATCTCGCCGTGGGCCGACGGCGGCGCTTCGACTGCCGGGTGAAGTTGCTCCGGGACACGTTCGGCCCCGGACCGTCATGCCCGCCAGCGTGGTCGTTCAGAATCGGAATTCGCGTCTGCGACGCGGCGGCGTCCAGCGCTGCACCACTAAGGACGCCACTGGCTGCTCGGCGCAGTGCCCCACGTCTGGCACGCCGGGTGAAACGCTGGACCCCGGGCCGGACATCTACTGGGTGGATGCACGGGAGCGAGCGCCCAAGACCAGCCCGGGAGCCCGCCGCCGCGTGATGACGAGGGACTCGTCGGCGGTCCCGCTGTCAGGCCTTGTGGGGCTTGGCCGCTGTCTTGTGATGGCTGGACACGTGGGAGCTGATCACCGTGAAGGTCTTGCTGACCTTGACCGTGACGCGCTGACCATCGGAGGTGACGATGCGGGCCCGGTAAACGCCATGGGCGTCGAGGACGATGTGACGAACGGTCGCGCCGGGGTACGTGGCGAGAACTGTGGCGGTCACGTTCGCGACCTCAGGAGCAGTCGGTGCGGTCCCCCGCACGTGGTGGCGATGCGCCCTGTGGATGGCCGGGGTCGTCGGGCCAACCGTGCTGGTGGCGCTGGTCGGAGATGGGGACGTGCCGACGTCCGACGCGCCGGCCATCGGAGCAGCGATCACCATGCCGCCGGAGATGAGCGCGGCCCCCACGAGGGCGGCGATGCCGTGGGTCTTGCGACGAGAGATGCGTGTGCTGGGTGTCATCGGGCTCTCCTTGCTCGGCCGCCGGGCGGAAGCCGGTGTCCCGATGTTGCGGCGCCAGCCTTGGCATGACCTGCACTGCTGCTGGATGTCCGCTGGCAATCCACGGATCTGGCTTGGCGCGCGATCAGGACGGAAGTGTATCTGCGCGCGGCCCTCGGCGCGGCCGTCACTTCGCCTGGTCGTAGCTGTCCACGACCGATACGTCGAGGGCGAAGTCGACCGGCGAGTCGCCGAACAGCAGACGGCCAGCCTCGGCCGCAGCCTCCCGCACGGCCGCGGCGACCTCGTCCGCCACGGCAGCCGGGCAGTGCACCATGACCTCGTCGTGCAGGAAGAACACCAGGTGCGGCCTGCCGTCGACGGCCAGGAGCCGACGGCGCAGCGCCGCCATCCAGCACAGCGCCCACTCGGCGGCCGTCCCCTGCACGATGAAGTTGCGCGTGAACCGTCCCCAGTCGCGCCCCCGCCGCCGCGCCGCGCGCACGTCGTCCGCCGC
>JABBOW010000017.1 GCA_012927595.1 Cellulomonas sp. | reverse complement strand
ACGCCGAGCCCGGCAACCTCGATGCGTTGATCACGGCGACCGACCGGTTCGCGGTCTGACCCGCACCGATCTCACAGACCAGGGGTGCGCGGGCTCCGGCGCGCCTGGGTCGCGATCCCGCATCTGCCGCGATCCCGCATCTGCCGCCCTCCGGCATGGCGGCACACCGTCGCACGGTAGCCGCGTTGAGGGTGGCTCCGCTCGCCCGGTCATGGGGATCGGGCCCGATGCTGAGATGGAGATCGAGTCTTCGACACCATCGGCGATCTCCGAGCGGTCAGCTCGGTAGCGAAGCCCCCGCGAGGCCTGCGACCGGCTCGTAGACGCACGCAGGGTCCTCGCCGAGCGGGTTTCCGTCGACGGCGAAGGCCCGCGCCCGGGACCCGCCGCACAGGTCGGCGTACTCGCACCGTCCGCACCGTCCCTCGAACGCGGTCCCGCGGATCTCGCGCAGCACCTCGTTGTCGCGGTAGATCTCGCTCAGCGGACGCTCGCGCAGGTTCCCGAGCCCGAGCGGCAGGAACCCGGCCGGGTACACCTCGCCGTCGTACGCAACGAAGAGGATGCCCTTGCCGTCCCGCGTCGCGGCCGTGTGCGCGCTCGGCTTGCGGGTCGGTGCGCCGAGCTGGTCGCTCAGGCGAGCGGTGAGCGCCCGGTAGGTGGCGGACGCGGGAGCCTCGCCGCCCGCCCGCCGTGCCGCGACCACGCGTCGGAAGAACGGCGCCTCGACGGTCCGGACGATGAACTCGTAGGCGGACGCGTCGAAGAGGAAGTGGCACACGTCCTCGTGCTCGGCCGGGGTGATCGCGTTCGTCGCGACGCCACGGCCGACGTGGACGAGGAAGAAGACCTCCCAGACGTGCGCGCCGGTGGACTGCACGAGCGCGGCGATGTCGGCGAGCTCGTCGAGGTTCTCCCGCATGACTGTCGTGTTGATCTGGACGTCGAGCCCCGCGGCGACCAGCGCCCGGATGGCCGCGACGGTGTCGTCGAAGTGGTGCTCGATCGCGCGGACGCCCTCATGGGTCGCCGCGGTTGCGCCGTCGAGGCTGATCGAGACCGCGCGCACGCCGCTGGTCGCGATGCGCTCGATCATCTCCGCACTCAGCGCGGGGGTGACCGAGGGGGACAGTGCCACCGGGATCCCGAGGTTCTTGGCGTGCTCGACGAGCTCGAACAGGTCGGGTCGCAGCAGGCAGTCGCCGCCCGTGAGGACGAGGATCGGGTACGGACGCCCGAACCCGGCGACCTGGTCGATGAGGTCGCGTCCCTCGGTGACGTCGAGCTCGCCCGGGAGCGGCGTCGTCAGCGCGGCCGCCCGGCAGTGCCGGCACGCGACACCGCACGCGCGCGTCGTCTCCCAGAAGACGAGCATCGGGCGCTGGGCGAAGTCCACCTTGGACACGGGCACGCCAGGGTGGCCGTTGCCGTTGCCGTGGCCGTTGCCGTTGCCGTGGCCGTGCGGTCGATCGGTGGTGGGGATGGTCATGCGGATCCTCTCGTGGGGGCGCCGATCATCGCGAGCCCGGTCAGCACCGCGTCGGCGGTACGTCGCGCCTGGCCCACGCACGAGGCCACGCCGACACCGGTGCAGGCGGCGCCGATGACGTGCATGCCGGGGAGCTCGGCCAGTGCGCGCGAGATCCGGTCCAGGCGGCCCTGGTGGCCGACGGTGTACTGCGGCATGGCCCGTGGCCAACGCTGGACCTGGGCCTCGACGGGCGCGGCGCTCATCCCCATGGTGCGGACGAGGTCGGCGTGGACGCGGGCGACGAGCTCGTCGTCGTCCATGTCCATGAACCGTCGGTCGCCGTACCTGCCGACCATCGCGCGCAGCAGAACGGTCGACTGATCGGCAAGGTGCGGCCACTTGGTCGCGAGCCAGCTGCAGCCGACGAGCAGCAGGTCCTCGTCGGCCGGGACGAGGAACCCGGTGCCGTCGAGCTCGCGGGTCAGCGCCTCGCGCGCGTACAGGAGCGTGACGCAGGCGGAGTCGACGTAGGGGATGTCGGCGGCTGCGTCGGCGGCATCCGGTGCGAGGTCGGCCAGCAGGGGAGCGGTGACGAACGCCGGCGTCGTCAGGACGACGGCGTCCGCGGCGAGCTCGCTCCCGTCGGAGAGGTGCAGGACGTAGCGGCCGTCGTCGCGCCGGAGCGCCTCCACCTCGACGCCGAGCCGGACGTCGCACCCGTCGATCGCCTCGATCGCGCCGGCGAGCGACTCGACGAGCCGGGTCAGGCCGCCGTCGAGGGACACGAGCGCGGGACCCTGGGGGACTGCCCGACGCGGCTGACGTCGCAGCGCAAGGTAGATGCTGCGGCTCCGCCGGGCCAGCGCGTCGACCTCCGGGACGGTGCTGCGAGCGCTGAGCAGGTCGGCACGGCCCGCGTGGATGCCTCCGAGCAGCGGGTCGATGAGTCGGTCGAAGACCTGCGTGCCGAACCGGGGACGCACGAGGGCGCCGATCGAGAGGTCCTCGTCGGCGGGCACCGCGCGGCGCGGCAGCACCAGGTCGAGGCCCGCGCGGGCGATGCCGAGAGGTGAGAGCAGGCCCGACAGCAGCAGGGGCAGCAGCCGCTGCGGGATGCCGAACATGGTGCTCGGCGGGAGGGTCCGCAGCCGGCCACGGGACCACACGAACGACCCGCCCGCACCGGGTGCGACCGTGGCGTCCGCGAGGTCCAGGTCCTCGAGCAGTGCACGCATCGCCGGCGCGCGGACCATGAGCGCGTCGGGCCCCGTGTCGACGAGGTGCCCGCCGATCGCTTGCGTCCGCACCTTGCCGCCGAGTCGGTCGTCGCGGTCGAGGAGGACGATCTCGAGGTTCGGCCGGCCGGCGCAGCCGAGGTGGTACGCGGCGGCCAGCCCGCTCACGCCGCCACCCACGACGACGACGCGCTGCGGGGTGGTGACGAGGGACTCTTCTCCGAGGACGGGCATCTGGGCGAACGTAGCCCGGCACCCGCGCGGACCGTGGGCCTTTGGTCCCGGGCGGCCCCAACCTCGCTGCCACCGGTGCGATGTCGCAGGTGCGGCAAGATGGGCCTCGTGACCGCGTCGATCGAGCTGCCCGGTTGGACCCCCACGTACTCCGGCAAGGTCCGAGACCTCTACGTCCCCGATCCCGGCCACCCGGTGGGTGCGTCGGTGCTGGCGCGGTTCGGCGACGTCCTGCTGGTCGTCGCGAGCGACCGGATCAGCGCGTACGACCACGTGCTCCCGACGCTGATCCCCGACAAGGGCGTGGTGCTCACGCAGCTCAGCCTGTGGTGGTTCGACCAGCTCGCGGACCTCGTCCCGAACCACGTCGTCCCCGACGCCGACGATGTGGTCCCGGCGGCGGTCGTGGGTCGCGCGATGGTCTGCCGCCGGCTCGAGATGTTCCCGGTCGAGTGTGTCGCGCGCGGCTACCTCACCGGCTCAGGGCTCGTCGAGTACCTCGCGGACGGTGAGGTCACCGGCATCCCGTTGCCCGCTGGGCTCGTCGACGGGTCGCGGCTGCCGGGCCCGATCTTCACCCCCGCGACGAAGGCGGCGCTCGGCGACCACGACGAGAACGTCAGCTTCGACGTCGTGGCCGGGCAGATCGGCGTCGGCGACGCGGCGGCGCTGCGCGAGCTCACGCTCGCGGTGTACGCCCGTGCCGAGCGGGTCGCGCGTGAGCGCGGCGTGATCCTTGCGGACACCAAGCTCGAGTTCGGCGTCGACCCCGCGACCGGCGCGACGGTGCTCGGTGACGAGGTGCTGACCCCCGACTCGTCGCGGTTCTGGCCATCCGACGACTGGACACCGGGCCGCGCCCAGCCGAGCTTTGACAAGCAGTACGTGCGCGACTGGCTGACGTCGTCCGCATCCGGCTGGGACCGCGCGGGCGACACCCCGCCGCCCCCGCTGCCCGACGACGTGGTCGAGCGGACCCGGTCCCGCTACCTCGAGGCGTTCGAGCGGCTGACCGGGCGTCCGCTGCGGTCGCCCGACGGGTCGGACGTCGCCACCGCGTAGTCAGCCGGTGGCGGGCCGATGGTCCTGATCTGACCTCCCGCGGCACCCCTAGCGTCGACAGCATGGCTGTGCAGCCCACGATCGGCAGGCTCGACGCGATCCACCCCACGCGGTCCGAGCTCGGGGTGTGCCTCGCTCCGCTGCGCTCGACCGGCGGGTGCATGGACCGCAACCGCGCCTTCGACCTGGTGCGCACCGAGTTTCACGTGATCCTGCTGTGCTCGGGCGGCTCTGCCGACCAGATGGTCGATCTCGAGCTGCACCATCACGCGCCCGGCTCGCTCGTGTGGATCCGTCCTGGTCAGGTGCACGAGCGACCGCCCGCGGTCGATGGGACAGCCGTGTGCTTCACCGAGGAGTTCCTCGGCGCGGGCTCCTCGATGCGCGTGGGGCCGACGTCCTGGGACCTCGGCGCGGACGACCTCGGCGACGTCCGCGCGCACCTTGCGGTGCTCGAGGGCGAGTACGAGCGGTACGTGTTCGGCCCTACCGGCCCGCACCTCGCGCAGGGCGACACGATGCTGCGGCACCTGTTGCTGGCGTTCCTGCTGCGGCTCGGTCAGGCCCCCGCGCTGTACGCCGGGCAGCCGGTCGAGCGCCACCCGGTCGCGCAGGCGTTCTTCGACCTCGTCGAGCGGTCGTTCAGCACGCTGCACACCGCTGAGGAGTACGCGGCCGTCCTCGGTTACTCCTCCAAGACCGTCACCCGAGCGAGTGTCGAGGCGAGCGGCCTGACGCCGAAGCGCGTGATCGACGCGCGGCTCGCGCTCGAGGCTAGGCGCCTGCTCGTCTACACCGACCTGTCGGTGCGCGTCGTCGGTCGGCGCCTCGGCTTCGACGACGCGGCGAACTTCTGCAAGTTCTTCACGCGGTCGACGGGTATGGCGCCGGGGGCCTTCCGCGCCTCACGTCGCGGCTGAGCGGTAGCGCGGTCGAGCTGTGTCCCGAACTGACCATGACGGGTCCCGTTCTTACCGCACCGGGGCAGTCCCGGGCGACGCTCGGCCGCGAGGGTAGGAGTGTCAGCCCGGTACCGCGAGGTATGCGTCGCCGGGACGCGCTCGTGGTGAGGATCCGGCCTTGGCCAGGACAGTCGTGTGCTTCAAGTGGGTTGCCGCCGAGGGTGAGCTGCGGGTGGATCCCGCGACGCGCGCCGTCGACGCGAGCAGCGCGCGGCGCAAGATCTCGGACTACGACCGCAACACGATCGAGGCGGCGCGCGTCGCAGCGGGATCGATCGGCAGCGAGCTCGTCGGTCTGACGTTCGGCGGGCCGGACGCCCGGACCGGGATCAAGGACGCGCTGGCCCGAGGTGTCGACCGCGCCGTGCACGTCGTCGCCGACGAGGGCGCGCGAGCGGACGGCCACGTCACCGCGCACGTCCTGGCGGCGCAGGTCCGACGACTCGAGGACGTCGACCTGGTCCTGTGCACCGAGGGCGCGTCCGACACGTACGCCCACGAGACTGGACCGCGCCTCGGCGAGCTCCTCGGCTGGCCGGTCGTGACCAACGTCCGCGAGCTCACGGTCGAGGGCCGCACGCTGCGTGCGGTGCGCGTGCTCGGCGCCGACCTCGAGACCGTCGAGTGCGACCTGCCCGCTCTTGTGACGGTCGTCCCCGAGGTCGCCCCGGCGCCCATCCCTGGGCTCCGGTCGGTGCTCGGCGCGGCCAAGAAGCCCAGCGAGCAGGTGCCCGTCGCCGATCTTGGCCTGCCGGCCGGTGCCGTGACGGCCCGGACGACCGTCACGTCGTTCCTCGGGTACGTCGCCGCACGCCGACGCGTGGTGCTGGCCGACGGCGCCGCACAGGACAAGGTCGACGCGCTCGTCGCGGGCCTCGCCCAGGACGGGGTACTCAGATGACCGGGATCTACGTCTTCTCCGAGGACCCACGGCTCGCCGCCGAGCTCGCGACGACAGCCGCGGCGCTCGCCGACGAGGTGCACGTCGTGTGCCTCGGCGCCGACGCGTCGCGCACGCTCACCGCGACGGGCGCGACCTCGGTCGTCGTGCTCGAGGCCGCGGGCGCTCCCCGCCCCGAGGCGTACGTCGCCGCGCTCGCCGGTCTCATGCGTGACCGCGGTGCCGACCTGCTGCTGGTCGGTGCGACCGTGACCGGCTGGGAGGTCGGTGCCCGGGTGGCGGCGCTCCTCGACAGCGCGCTGGTGAGCGAGGCGAGCGTCATCACGGCTCTGCCCGACGGCGCGTGGCAGGCCGAGCGGGTCATGTACGCGGGCGGTGCCGTGCAGACCGAGACATGGTCCGGACCGGGGGTCGTGACGGTTGCGCCGGGACGCGCGGTCGCGGCCGCGGTGCCGGGGAGCGCGAGCCCGGTCGAGGTGGTCGCGGTCGACGTCGACACGCGCGTCCGGGTGGTCTCGCGCACCGCACGGGTACGTTCAGGGGTCGACCTCGCGAGCGCGGCCCGGGTCGTCTGCGTCGGCATGGGGCTCGCCGAACCCGGCGACCTCGCGCTCGCGGGCGACCTTGCCGACGCGCTCGACGCTGAGGTGGCCTGCACGCGTCCCGTCGCGGAGGACCGCGGGCTGCTGCCGACCGAGCGGTACATCGGGATCTCGGGCGCGCACGTGCATCCCGACCTCTACGTCGGGCTCGGAGTCTCCGGCCAGGTCCAGCACACGGTCGGGTTCCGGGACGCGAAGGTCGTCGTCGGCATCAACACCAACCCCGCGGCGCCGCTGTTCGCGGTGTGCGACTACGCGGTCGTGGGCGACGCGCACGAGATCGTGCCGCTGCTCGCGGCGGCCGTCCGAGCGCGGCACTGAGGACCGGGACATGAGCGAGGACACGGAGGCCGTCGACGTCATCGTCGTCGGCGCGGGACTGGCCGGGATCGCGTGCGCCTACCGGCTCGCGCTCGCGGGCCGCTCGGTCGTGCTCGTCGAGCGCGGCACGACGGCAGGGTCGAAGAACGTCAGCGGTGGGCGCCTGTACACCTACGCGCTCGAGGCGGTCGAGCCGGGCCTGACCCGCGCGGCGCCCTTCGAGCGTGCGGTCGTGCGCGAGCAGATCGTGATGATGGACGACGACCGCTCGATGACCGTCTCGCTCGCGGGTCCGCCCGCAGCGGCAGGCGACCTGCCGGCGTCGGTCACGGTCCTCCGCTCGCGCTTCGACGCGTGGTTCGCGGACCGGGCCGAGGCCGCCGGGGTCATGCTCGCGACCGGCATCCGGGTCGACTCGCTGCTGATCGAGGACGGACGTGTCGTCGGCATCATGGCGGGCGGCGAGGAGATGCGTGCCGGGGTCGTCGTGGCCGCGGACGGCGTCAACTCGTTCCTGGCCCGCGAGGCCGGGCTCGTCGGCGAGCTGTCGGCGCACGCGGTCGGCATCGGGGTCAAGGAGGTCATCGCGCTCGACGCCGCGACGATCGAGGACCGGTTCGGCGTCGGTCCCGGTGAGGGCGCGGCGACCCTCATGCTCGGCTGCACCGCGGGTGTCCACGGCGGCGCGTTCCTCTACACGAACTCGGGCAGCGTCTCGCTCGGCATCGTCGTGTCTCCCGACCAGATGACCGCGAGCGGCACCACGACCCACGGGATGCTGCAGGCACTCAAGGCCCACCCCGCCCTGCGACCGCTCATTGCCGGCGGCACGACTCTCGAGTACGCGGCGCACCTGGTGCGCGAGGACGGCTGGCGCGGCGTGCCGAAGCGGCTCGCACGCGGCGGGTTCCTGGTCACTGGTGAGGCCGCGGGGTTCGTCCTCAACCTCGGGTACACGGTGCGCGGCATGGACCTCGCGCTCGTGTCGGGCGTCGCGGCCGCCGAGGCGATCGTCGCGGGCGGTGACCTCGAGACCGCGTACCGTGCGGCCCTCGACCGGTCCGGCCTGCCCGCGACCATGCGCGCGGCCGACGGCTACGCGGACCTCATGGGCATCGAACGTCTCTACCGGACCTACCCCGGCCTCGTGCTCGACGTCGTCCAGTCGATGTTCACCGTCGATGCTCGCGCCCCCCGACCGCTTCGCACGCAGGTCCGCGCTGCGATGCGCGCCAACCATGTGCCGCTGCGCGCCGTCCTGCGCGACGGCCTCGTCGGAGTGAGGTCGATATGAGCGTCCAGCCCATGAGCGTCCCGGACCTGCTCGGGCGCGACCAGTTCGAGGTCGACGAGGACGAGCCGCACATCGTCGTCGACGTCCGCATCTGCGCGACGTGCGCCGACAAGCCGTGCGTCGCGGTCTGCCCCGCGCAGCTCTACACGCTGGGCGCCGACGGCGCGCTGACCTTCGACCACGCCGGGTGCCTCGAGTGCGGCACCTGCCGGGTCGTGTGCCGGGCGGGCGGGATCGTCCGGTGGACCTACCCGCGCGGCACGTTCGGCGTCAATTACCGGCAGGGCTAGCACCGGTCCGGGCCGACCCCGACGCGTCATCAGCAGAGATCGATCAAGTGAAGGAGCACGACGATGTGGTACCTCAACGAGGAGCGCGAAGCGATCCTGCGCACCGTCCGGGAGTTTGTCGCGACCGAGGTCGCGCCGCAGGCGATGGAGATCGACGCGAGCAACAAGTTCCCGCTTGCGCTGTTCAAGCGCGCGGGTGAGCTCGGGCTGCTCGGCGTGTCCGTCCCTGAGGAGTTCGGCGGTCTCGGCGGTGACCAGACGACGCAAGCGCTCGTCTACGAGGAGATCGCCAAGTCCCTGCCAGCGCTCACGGTCGCGATGGGTGCGCACAGCCTGCTCGCGGGCGGCCTGCTCGAGATGCTCGGCACCGTCGAGCAGAAGAAGCAGTACCTCGTGCCCGCGGCGAGCGGCGAGATCATCATGGCGTGCGGCTCGACCGAGGCCGTCGGCGGCGCCAACCAGGTCGAGTTCCAGACGCGTGCGGTGCTCGACGGTGATGAGTGGGTCATCGACGGCGGCAAGGTCCTCATCTGCAACATCGGCGTCGCTGACCTCTACGTGGTCCTCGCGGTCACCGCCGATCACGTCGACCCGGTGACGAAGGCCGGGATCAGCGCGTTCATCGTGCCCGCCGGCACGCCCGGCCTCGGCATCGGTCAGCACGAGCACAAGCTCGGCTGGCACGGCTCGGCGACCGGCTCGCTGTCGTTCACGAGCTGCCGCGTCCCGAAGGAGAACCTCCTCGGCCCGCTCGGTGGGTGCCTGCAGGCGATGTTCGTCAGCGCCACGGCCGAGTTCCTCAGCTGCGGCCCGGTGAGTCTCGGGATCGCGGAGGGTGCCTACGAGATGGCCCTTGCGTACAGCCTCGAGCGCGAGCAGCAGGGCCAGTCGATGTTCGACCGCTTCCAGGTCACGCGGCACAAGCTGGCGCGCATGTGGGGCGAGATCGAGTCGCTGCGCGCGCTCGTGTACACGACCTACGCCGAGCGGGACCGCGGCGAGCTGTGCCTCGCGAAGGGCCGCCTGCTCAAGGTCAAGGGCGCCGAGATCTCCGAGTACGTCGGCCGCGAAGCCATCCAGCTGTTCGGCGGCGTCGGAACGGTCGTCGGGACCGGCGTCGAGCGGTTCTGGCGCGACGCCAAGGTCATGGCGATCGGCGGCGCCTCGGTCGAGGCGCTCCAGGACGTCATCGCAAGCCTGATCAAGCGGAAGCTCGTCTGACCCCCACCCCCATCGGATCCACCCGTTCACGCAGCACAGCTGAAGGAGGAACGTCATGCAGGACTATCAGGGCAAGGTCGTCGCGATCACCGGCGCGGCGAACGGCATCGGCAAGGAGCTCGCGCTCCGGTTCGGCGCGGCCGGCGCTCGTCTGGCGCTCGCAGACATCGACGCGGATCACCTCGGCGCGCTGCGCAAGGAGCTCGAGGAGTACGGCGTCGAGGTGTTCGAGTCGGTGTTCGACGTACGCCACTTCGCCGACATGGAGGCGTTCGCCGTCCGGACCGTCGCGACGTACGGCGCGGTCGACCTGTTCTTCAACAACGCGGGCGTCATCTCGGTCGGCACGATCTGGGAGCAGCCGATGGCCGACTGGGACTGGCTGCTCGACGTCAACGTCAAGGGCGTCGTGCACGGCATCAAGGCGTTCGTGCCGAAGATGATCGCGCAGGATACCCCGTGCCGGATCATCGACACCGCGTCGATCGCGGGCCTGCTCACTGTCGAGAACTCGCCCGCGTACGTCGCGAGCAAGTTCGCGTCGCTGTCGCTGACCGAGGTGCTCGAGCTGCAGCTGCAGAACGCCGGCTCGAAAGTCACCGCGCACGTCGTGTGCCCGGCCATCGTGCAGACCGACCTCGACAACTGCCTGCGCCACCGTGACCCGAGCACGTACGACGCGAACGACCCGTACTACGCGACCGACGACTTTCGCGCGAAGACCGCCGTCGTCAAGGGCTCGATCCCGCTCGGCCTGCCGGTCGTGGACGCGGTCGAGGCGATCATCACCGAGATGGAGAAGGGCACCTTCTACATCCTCACCCACCCCGCCTACAACCCGGCCATCACGGGCCGGGTGGCCGGGATCGTCGCGGGCGTGCGTCCCAAGCTCGTCGTGCGCTGACGTGACCTGACCTGACCTGACCTGACCTGACCTGACCGACCGGACCTTGACAAGGAGCAAGCACCGTGTACCCGTATGAGAAGAAGTACGACCACGTCGTGACCGTCGAGAAGGACGGCCACGTCGCGACGATCACGCTCGACTGCGCAGAGAACCTCAACCGCTTCTCGGAGCAGCTCATCGACGAGCTGGGCGCCGCGCTCGACGACGTCCACTGGGACGAGGAGATCCGCGTGGCGATCCTGCGCGGTGCCGGACCGGTGTCGTTCGGGCCGGGCGACCTCGACATCATCAAGACCAAGCTCGCGAAGGACCTGAAGTCGGCCCGCGAGGTCATGTTCGAGATCTCGGGCCTGCTCAAGAAGCTGTACACGATCCCGGTGCCGATCATCGGGCTCGCGGAGGGCGCGTGCCTCGGTGGGGGTTGCAACCTGGTGCTGTCGACCGACATCGTCGTGGCCTCCGAGAAGGCCTCGTTCCACGAGCTGTTCGTCAACTACGCGCTCAGCCCTGACACGGGTGGGCTGTGGGCGCTGCAGCGGCTCGTCGGCCCGATGAAGGCCAAGGCCCTGTGCATGCTCGGCGAGCCGATCGGCGCGCAGGCCGCACTCGACATGGGCATGGTCTACGAGGTCGCCCCGGCCGACGAGGCGTACACCCGGGCGCGCGCGCTGGCCGACAAGATCGCCGAGAAGTCGCCCGTCGGCATCAACCACATCAAGCAGCTCTCGAACCGGCTGCACGACTACTCGATGGACACGTACTTCCAGATCGAGGGTGACTACCTTGCGCTCGGCGCGCTGAGCGCCGACTTCCGGGAGACGAACATCGCCGCGGCCGAGAAGCGCGCGCCGGTCTACCGGGGGTTCTGAACCCCCTTCGAAGTGTGGCGGCGTCGGAGCCCGCAGGTACCGGCGCCGCCCGTCGGTCTGCCGGGTCGACGACGGTCAGAGCGCGAGCGGTGCCAGTAGCTCGCGGAGCGTCGTCGGCCGTCGGCCGGTGAGCTGGTCGACGGTGTCGGTGACGAGGGCGAGCTCGCCGGCGTCGATCGCGGTGTAGGTGGAGACCCAGGCGTCAACCTGCCAGTCGGGCGCGCCGTAGGAGGCCCGCGAGCCGTACGCCTCCTCGACCGTCTCCGGGCGGTAGGTCGTCTCTCGGCCGGTCACCTCGCTGATGATGCGGGCAGCCTCCGTGAGGCTCAGGGCCTCGCGCCCCGTGAGCTCGTAGGTCGCCCCGGCGTGCTCGTCAGCGGCGACGAGGACGTTCGCGGCGACGCGCGCGACGTCGGCGCGGGCCACACCGCTGACCACCCCGTCGCCCGCTGGGCCCCGAATCACGCCGTCGGGCCCGGCGGGCGGGGGCCGGAAGTCGAGGTAGA
>JABBOW010000094.1 GCA_012927595.1 Cellulomonas sp. | reverse complement strand
ATGACGGGTCCGGGACCGCCGCGAACGTGGTCGCCGGGTTGGTCAGCGCGCCGAGCCGGTCGAAGGGCCAGACCGTCACGAAGGCCACCCCGACCACGTTGCCCATCGGGACGAACGGGCCACCGGGCTTGCCCATGTTCCACCTCGAGTCCGCCGAGTGCTGGCGGTTGTCCCCCATCACCCACAGCTCGTCGGCCGGCACCTTCACGTCGAACGGGATCTCGCTCGGGATGGCTCCGGGTGCCAGGTAAGGCTCGTTGAGAGCGACGCCGTTGACGGTGACAGGTGCCCCCGCACCCGTCGACGCGACGTGGTCACCTGGCAGCCCGATGACCCGCTTGATGAGGTGCTCCCCGGCGTCTTGCGGCAGCAGCCCCACGAACGTGAGCGCATCGCCCACCGCGGTCTGCAGCGCGCTCTCGTGCGGCTTCCTGACGTCGGTCAGCCAGCCGCCCGGGTCCTTGAACACGACGATGTCACCGCGGTGCAGGTCGAACGGGCCCGGGGTCAGCTTGGTGACCAGGACACGGTCGCCCTCGATCAGCGTGTCGTGCATCGACGGGCTCGGGATGAAGAAGGCCTGCACGAGGAAGGTCTTGACGAGCAGCGACAGCACCAGCGCGCTCACGACGATGATCGCCGACTCGCGCAACCAGGCCACCCCCACGCTGCGTCCGGATCGTCGGTTCTGGGCCTGCGGCGCCTCGAGCTCGACATCGTCGCGCTCGGGCGCGTTCTGGTCTGTCACGCGCACACTCTCCCACGCCCAGATGATGAATGACTGACGCCCGACCGCGGGACGCACCGTTCTCCGCTGACCGCGCAGGGTCGGGCCCACCCACGACGACGAGCGGCCACCGGAACTCCGGTGACCGCTCGTCGGGACGTGCTGCGATACGTCGAGCCAGCCCTACTTGGCCGGCACGGCGTCCCGCTTCTCCTTGATCTTGGCCTTCTTGCCGCGCAGCGCGCGTAGGTAGTACAGCTTCGCGCGGCGCACATCACCGCGCGTGACGACCTCGATGGACTCAAGGCTCGGAGAGTGCACCGGGAACGTGCGCTCGACACCGACGCCGAAGCTGACCTTGCGGACCGTGAAGGTCTCACCGATCCCGCCGCCGCGGCGCGAGATGACGACGCCCTGGAACACCTGGATCCGTGCGCGGGTGCCTTCGACTACCTTGACGTTCACCTTGAGAGTGTCGCCCGGGCGGAAGGGCGGGATGTCGGTTCGCAGCGATGCGGCATCGACCTGGTCGAGGGTATGCATGGAGGTTCGCTTTCTCGCACTGCCACAGGTCAGACACGTCGTCGAGGGCGCTCCGCTGGCGGAGGTCCCGAGGGCTCATGGTCCGGTGCGTCCGGGGCCACGCACGAGGCGTGTCCTGGAGTGGTCGTGGCCGTCTCCCCTGTGGCAGAGACGCGACCGGCGCGCACCAAACAAATAGTCTGCCACACCGGTGGACCTGCGACGAATGACGGTCAGGCGCCCTGGCGCGTCAGCACACCGTCGACGACGGTCCACCCGTGCTCCGCGAGGACGTCGAGGTCGCGCGCGTCCAGCCCGTCGACCTCAAGAGCTGCCACAAGGTCGGACCGCCGGCTCGCGGTCCGCTCGAGCGCCTCGTCGCGCCGCCACCGGGCGATCCGACCGTGGTGCCCGGACAGCAGGACCTCAGGGACCTCGAGCTCGGCCCACACAGGAGGCTTGGTGTAGACGGGGTACTCGAGCAGCCCGGCTGCGCCGTGCGACTCCTCGACGAGCGAGGCGGGGTTCCCGACGAATCCTGGCAGCAGGCGGACGACGGCCTCGACGAGCACGAGCGCCGCGACCTCGCCTCCGTTCAGCACGTAGTCGCCGATCGAGTACTCGGTGACCGCCACGTCGGGCCGGGCCGCGTAGTGCGCCGCGACGCGGGCATCGATGCCCTCGTACCGCCCGCAGGCGATCACGAGGTGCCGCTCGTGCGCGAGGGCCTCGGCGGTGCGCTGGGTGAGCGGGGTGCCCGACGGCGTCGGGACGAGCAGCTGACCACCGTCCGTGAGCACGTCGTCGAGAGCGGCTCCCCACACATCGGGCCGCATGACCATCCCGGCGCCACCACCGAACGGTGTGTCGTCGACCGTCCGGTGGCGGTCGGGCGCCCAGTCCCGAAGGTCATGGACGCGCAGGTCGACCAGACCCGACGTCCTCGCCTTACCGACGAGCGACAGCTCGAGCGGCGCGAGGTAGTCGGGGAAGATCGAGACGACATCGATGCGCACGTCAGTCCTCGGCGGCGGGCTCGCCGCGGGTCTCGTCGCTCAGGACGAGGTGGGCGGCGTCCGACGCCAGCAGGCCGCCCGGAGGGTCGATCACGACGCGTCCGCCCGGCACGTCGACCACGGGGACGATCTCGCGGACGAACGGCACCAGCGTGCGGGCGCCGTTCGGCTCACGCAGGACGAGCGAGTCGTGCGCAGGCAGGTGCTCGAGGCCGATGATCTCCCCGAGGATCGTCCCGTCCGGGTGCTCGGCCCGCAGGCCGGCGAGCTCATGCGGGTACCACGCGTCGTCTTCGTCGGTCTCGTCCTGCTCCGCGACGATCTCTACCCCGCGGAGCGCCTCGGCGGTGGTCCTGTCCGAGACCTGCGCGAACGTCACGAACCAGCGCCCGTGCTGCTCCCGCGTCGCGGCGACCGTGAGCGGGCCGGCCGTCGCGGGGACCGTCGCAAGGACGGCCCCGACCGCGAACCGCTCGGCCGGGGAGTCGGTGCGCAGGTCCAGCGCGACCTCGCCGCGCAGGCCGTGCGCGCGTCCGATGCGTGCGACGGTCATCTGCATGGGAGTACCTCTCACTGGTGGGTCACAGTGGACGAAGGCCCGACCCCCGCACGGGGACCGGGCCTTTCGCTGCTCACTCCGCTGCGGCACCTCGCGGTGTCGCGGAACTGCTCAGCGGCGGTCGACGTCCACGACATCGATCCGGACCGGACCTTCCGTCGAGAGTGCGCCGACGACAGTACGCAGGGCTCGCGCCGTGCGACCGCCGCGACCGATGACTCGCCCGAGGTCCTCGGGATGCACTCGGACCTCGAGCAGGTCGCCACGACGAAGCGTCTTGGCGGCGACCTGTACGTCGTCCGGGTGGTCGACGATGCCCCGCACCAGGTGCTCAAGCGCGTCGTCCAGCATCAGGCCTGCTCGGCCTCAGCCGGCGCATCAGAGGCGGCAGGCGCCTCCTTGGCGGCTGCGGCCTTCTTCTCCGACGCCTTGGCCTTGACCTTCTCGGCGTCCGTAGCAGCAGCCTCGACGGCGGCCTGAACCTCGGTGGCGTCGATCTTCACCTTGGTGCGCAGCGTGCCCTCCTGACCCGGCAGGTTCTTGAACTTCTGCCAGTCTCCCGTGATCTTGAGGAGCACGAGCACCTGCGGGGTCGGCTGTGCGCCGACGCCCAGCCAGTACTGCGCCCGCTCGGAGGCGATCTCGATGAACGAGGGCTCCTCGGTGGGGTGGTACTTGCCGATCTCCTCGATCACGCGGCCATCACGCTTGGTGCGTGAGTCCGCGACGACGACGCGGTAGTACGGCGCCCGGATCTTGCCCAGACGCTTCAGACGAATCTTGGTGGCCACAGGGTGGTCTCTCCTGGTTTCTGCTGTGGTGGTCGCGCGGACCCTGCTCGTGGGGGGAGTGGGCCGGCATGACCGGAGGGACGCGATGACAGTCGGGTAGAGGGGCCGGCTGCACCGAGTACAGGCACACATTCTGCCAGACCGGCGACGCTCGCCGCACCACGACGACCCGCAGGGCCCCCGGACCGGTGACGGAACGGTCAGCGACGGAACATCTTGCCCAGGCCGGCTGGCAGCTGCAGGGTTGCCGGGTCGATCGACTCGGGCCCCGGGGATGGTTGGCCGAGCCCGAATGCCGAGCCCTTCGGAGCGCTCGGCGTTGTGCCCGCGGTGCGGTCGCCGGCCCGGCGCTCCTCTTCGGCGCGCTTGGCCGGGTTGCCCGACTTCCCCTTGACCTTGCGCGGCGGCGGCGCCACGCGGCCACGCGACTTCTTGCCGCCCATGCCCGGCAGGTTGCCCATGCCCGGCAGGTTGCCCATGCCCGGCAGCCCCATGCCGCCGCCACGGGCCATCTGCTTCATCATCTTCTGGGCGCCGTCGAACCGGTCGAGCAGCTGGTTGACGTCCGAGGCTTTGGTGCCCGAGCCGCTCGCGATCCGCGAGCGCCGCGACCCGTTGATGATCTTCGGTGCGCGCCGCTCCGCTGGCGTCATCGACCGGATGATCGCCTCGATGCGGTCGACCTCACGCTCGTCGAAGTTGTCGAGCGCCTCGCGCATCTGACCCATGCCGGGCAGCATGCCGAGCATCTTCTTCATCGAGCCCATGTTCTTCATGGCCTGCATCTGCTGCAGGAAGTCCTCGAGCGTGAAGTCCTCGCCGGCTGCGAGCTTCCCGGCCATCGCCTCGGCCTGCTCGGCGTCGAACGACTTCTCGGCGTGCTCGATGAGCGTAAGGATGTCGCCCATGTCGAGGATGCGGGAGGCCATCCGGTCCGGGTGGAACACCTCGAAGTCGGTGAGCTTCTCACCTGTCGAGGCGAACAGGATCGGGCGTCCGGTGACGCTCGCGACGGACAGCGCAGCACCGCCGCGCGCGTCGCCGTCGAGCTTCGTCAGCACGACACCGGTGAAGCCGACCCCGTCAGCGAACGCCTGCGCGGTCGTGACCGCGTCTTGGCCGATCATCGCGTCGATGACGAACAGGATCTCGTCCGGGCTGATCGCGTCGCGGATGTCCGACGCCTGGGTCATGAGCTCGGCGTCGACGCCGAGCCGGCCGGCCGTGTCGACGATGAGCACGTCGTGCTGGCGCGCGCGTGCGGTGGCCAGACCCTCTCGAGCCACGGCGACGGGGTCGGCGCCCGCGACGAGGGCGTCGTCGGAGCCCTGGTTGCCCGGGTGCGGAGCGAACACCGGAACACCTGCACGCTCCCCGACGATCTGGAGCTGGGTGACGGCGTTCGGACGCTGCAGGTCAGCGGCGACGAGGAGCGGCGTGTGCCCCTGCTCGCGCAGGTGCAGCGCCAGCTTGCCCGCCAGCGTCGTCTTGCCCGCGCCCTGGAGGCCCGCGAGCATGATCACGCTCGGCGGGGTCTTCGCGAGGTGCAGGGGGCGGTTCGCGCCGCCCAGGATCGCGACGAGCTCCTCGTTGACGATCTTGACCACCTGCTGGGCCGGGTTGAGCGCACCCGAGACCTCGGCCGAGAGGGACCGTTCCCGGACCGCCCCCGTGAACGTGCGCACGACGGGCACGGCGACGTCGGCGTCGAGCAGCGCTCGGCGAATCTCGCGCACAGTCGCATCGATGTCGGCCTCGGAGAGCCTGCCCTTGGTGCGCAGGTTCTTGAAGGTCGACGTCAGTCGGTCGGACAGGGTGGCGAACACCGATCGATCCTCGTGCTTTCCTCGCCGATCACGGACGTTCCAGGGTACCTGCCACCTGCTGTCTCGCTCGTGCGGTCAGGTCGTCGACGAGCTGGGCGCGCCACGCGCTCCACGCCGTCGGTCCCGCCGCTGTCGCGTCGGACTCAGTAAGCACCCGCAACACCTCGAGCAGGTCCCCGCGGTGGTCGACCGCGGCGAGCAGTGCATCAACTGTCGCAGGGTCGTCCGGGTCGGCGGTCGTGGCAAGGTCGGCGAGCGTCAGGTGCTCCCGGACCAGGCGCGCGACGTCGGCGGCGTCCTGCGCGCTGAAGCCCATCCGCGCGACGATCGGGCCCGCGAGCCGGCCGCCCTCGACCGAGTGGTCGCCCGCGCCCGCGCGTTTGCCGATGTCGTGCAGGAGGGCCGTGAGCAGCAGCAGGTCGCTGCGTTCGACATCCCGCTTCGCGCGGCTCGCGATTGCCACTGTCTCGACGAGGTGCCGATCGACTGTGTGCCTGTGGATCGGCGAGCGCTGAGGGCGGTTGCGCACCCCCGCCCACTCCGGGATCCAGGTCGTCACGACACCCGCAAGGTCCAGCGCCTCCCAGACGGGCACCTGGGCGTGGCCCGACGCGAGCAGCTGCAGCAACGACGCGCGCGCCGCCTTGGGCCACGGCGTCGGCAACGGCGGCGTGCGGGTGAGGCTTGCGACCGTGACCGGCGACAGCGTGAGCCCGGTGCGGGCCGCGGTCGCCGCGGCGCGCAACGACAGCAACGGGTCATGCGTGGGCCGCGCGTCGACCGCGAGCACGATCTCGCCGTCGTGCTCGACGAGACCTTCCCCGATGGCCCGAAGACGCGGCGCGCCACGCAGGCCGCGGATCAGCACGGGCGGACGCATGAGCGGTCGCTGGAGCGCCTGGCGCGCGTTGCGCACCGTGGTGTCGAGCGCATAAGAGATGATCCGGCCCGCTTCGGCAAGGCTTGCGAGGAGGTCATCGCGATCGTCGAACCCGGTCAGGGCGGCTACTTCGTCCTGGTCGGCGAGGAGCAGGCGGTTGGTGTGCCTTCGCGTGACGACCTGGACCGCGTCGCGCACGTCGAGCAGGTGCTCGTAGGCCTTGTCGACCGCGCCGTGCGGGCGATCGGTGAGCCAGGTCGCGGCGAGCGCCGAGAGGACCACAAAGTCGCGGATACCGCCGCGCGCTTCCTTGAGATCAGGCTCGATCAGGTAGGCGAGCTCGCCGTTGCGCTCGGCGCGCTGCTTCGTCGACGAGAGCAGCTCGGGCAGCCGTCGGCGGGCCGCCGAGCGCCAGTCGGCGAGCAGCGCCGACTGGGCCCGGTGCACCACGACCGGGTCGCCGGCAACCGGCTGCAGGTCGAGGAGCCCCACCGCGGCGGCCAGGTCTCTCGAGGCGACCTGGCGGCACTGGGCGAGCGAGCGTACAGAGTGGTCGAGGTCGAGGCCGGCATCCCAGATCGGGTACCACAACCGTTCAGCGATCGCGCCGATCTGCTGCAGGCTGTGCGCCCGACCGCCCTCGTGCACGAGGAGCAGATCCAGATCGCTCACCGGACTGGCGTCACCCCTTCCCACGCTGCCGACGGCGCCAAGCGCGATTCCGGAGACATCGACATCCGTTGTCGCCACGTCCCACAGCTCGACCAGCCGGCGGTGCACGAGCTCGACACCGGCGGCACGGCGAGCGACGCCGTCACGCCCGGGACCCATCAGCCCGCGTGCGAGCTCAAGGCGTTGCGCCACAAGGTCCCGCACCCCGATCGCGGGGTGCGGGACCTCAGGCGAGCGACCAGCTGTCATCGGTAGCTGCCGGACTGCGCGATCAGAGCGCTCCGTCGCCGTGCTCGCCGGTCCGGACCCGCACGACGTCCTCGACCGGGGTGACCCAGACCTTGCCGTCGCCGATCTTGCCCGTCTGTGCGGCCGTCACCAGGACCTCGGTGATGGCCGGGGTGTCTTCGTCGAGGACGAGGACGTCGATCCGCACCTTGGGCACGAGGTCGACCGTGTACTCCGCGCCGCGGTAGACCTCGGTGTGGCCGCGCTGCCGGCCATAGCCGCTGACCTCGCTGATCGTCAGGCCGTGGACACCCGCCGCCTCGAGCGCGGACTTCACATCGTCGAGCCGGTACGGCTGGATGATTCCGGTGACGAGCTTCATGCCTTCACCTCCGTGTTGAGGCGCGTCGCGCCGATGGACTCGTACGCGGTCTCGCCGTGCACGGCCAGGTCGATCCCGCCGAGCTCGACGTCCTCGCTCAGTCGCAGTCCGCCGAACGCCTTGAGGATCGAGCCGATGAGGTAAGTCATCCCGAACGAGAACACCACAGCGAACGCTGCGACGAGGACCTGGGTGAGCAGCTGGGTGATGCCGCCACCGTACAACAGGCCGTCCTTCGCGCCGGTCGGGTACCACGCACCCTGGTGGTGGGTGGCGAACAGGCCGATCAGGACGGTGCCGGTGATGCCACCGACGAGGTGGACACCGACGACGTCGAGCGCGTCGTCGTAGCCGAACTTGTACTTCAGCCCGATCGCGAGTGCGCAGACGACACCGGCGATCCCGCCGATGGCGATCGCACCAAAGGAGTCGACCGAGGACGCGGCAGGGGTGATGGCGACCAGACCAGCGACGATTCCCGATGCGGCGCCGAGCGAGGTGGCCTTCCCGTCACGGATCCGCTCCGTGACCAGCCACATGATCATCGCGACGCACGTCGCGACGAAGGTATTGATCCATGCCCGCCCGGCGACGCCGTCGGCAGCGCCCTCCGAGCCGGCGTTGAACCCGAACCACCCGACCCACAGCAGGCCAGCACCCAGCATCACGTACGGCAGGTTGTGCGGCCGGAACGGTTCCTTGGGCCAGCCCTTACGCTTGCCCAGCAGCAGCACGAGAGCGAGCCCGGCAGCACCGGCGTCGATGTGGACCACGGTGCCACCGGCGAAGTCGATCGGAGCCGACAGCCAGCCCGCTACCATGCCCGTCGGGCTGAAGAAGCCGCCGCCCCACACCATGTGCGCGAGCGGGAAGTACACCGCGGTTGCCCAGATGACGGTGAACGCGACCCAGTGGCTGAACTTGATCCGGTCCGCGATCGCGCCGGTGATCAGCGCGACGGTGATCACGGCGAAGGTGGCTTGGAAGCCGACGCCGACGAGCGCCGGGACGCCGACGGCTGCACCGAGGCCCTTGTCGTCGGTGAGGCCGATCAGCCCGAAGTACTGGAACGGGTTGGCGAAGAACTGGTTGATCCCGGTGGTCGCACTCCCGAACGACTCCGAGTAGCCGTACAGGATCCAGATGAATCCCACCGTGCCGGCCGCGACGAAGTTCATCATCAGCATGTTCAGGACGGACTTGCCCCGGACCATGCCCCCGTAGAAGAACGCCAGCGCAGGCACCGTCATCATCAGGACGATCGCGGCAGAGGTCATCATCCACGCGGTGTTGCCGGTGTCCAAGGTAAAGGTCGTCATTACCCGTCTCTCCACTCCCCGACCGGGCGGCCGGATGAGGCAACTGTCGAGGAGAGCAGTTTCGGGACCAGACCCGTCGTGTTACGGGTTGGTGACAAGCGCAGAGCGCGTGTAAACGTTCCGTTTCGTGCCGGGCGACATCTGGGTTCGGTTGTGCGCTGATCCGGCCCGGCCGGTGCCCTCACGCCTGCAGGAGACCGTCCACGAACGCCTCGGGGTCGAACGGTGCGAGGTCGTCCGGACCCTCGCCGAGCCCGATGAGCTTGACCGGGACGCCCAGCTCACGCTGGACAGCGATGACGATGCCACCCTTGGCCGTGCCGTCGAGCTTCGTCAGGACGATGCCGGTCACGCCGGCCACCTCGGCGAAGACCCGGGCCTGGTTGAGGCCGTTCTGGCCCGTCGTGGCGTCCAGGACGAGGAGGACCTCCGAGAGCGGCGCCTCACGCGTGATGACGCGCGTGATCTTGCCGAGCTCGTCCATCAGCCCGGCCTTGTTCTGAAGCCGCCCGGCGGTGTCGACGAGCACGACGTCGGCGCCGGTCTGCTTGCCGGTGCGCACGGCGTCGAACGCGACCGCGGCCGGATCCGCGCCGTCGCGATCCGAACGCACCGTCGGGACACCGACGCGCGCACCCCACGTCTCGAGCTGGTCGGCTGCTGCGGCACGGAAGGTGTCGGCCGCACCGAGGACCACCGTCCGGCCCTCGGCGACGAACATCCGGGCCAGCTTGCCGACCGTCGTGGTCTTGCCCGTACCGTTCACACCGACCACGAGCACGACGGAGGGCAGGTGCGCGGGCAGGACGGCGGGCTCCCCTACCGCCGCAGTCGGTTGACCAACGGGCGCGACGCGACCGGTCGCGAGCGTGCGGTCGAGGCTGGGGTCGACGAGGGCGATGAGCTGGGCACGCAGCAGCGACCGGACCTCACCGGGCTCACGCAGACCGTGCACGCGTACCTGGGTGCGCAGCGCTGCGATGAGCTCGGCGGACGGTCCGGCGCCGACGTCGGCCAGGAGCAGCGTCTCCTCGAGCTCGTCCCAGTCGTCTTGCGCGAGGTGGTCGCGCGAAAGCACCTCCAGCAGCCGCGTGCCGAGGGGAGACCCAGAACGCGCCAGCCGGTCACGCAGCCGCGCGAACCGCCCGGCGACAGGGGCCGGAACCTCGAGCAGCGGCGCCTCCTCGAGACCGGGGGGCTCCTCGAGGAGGTCCTGGTCGGGGTTGGGGGCGGTCGGTGCGTCCACGGCCGACGCATCTGCCAACGCTGTGGTCGCGTGCTCGTCGAGGACGGTCGTACCGGCTGTCGGCGCGTCCGCCGGCGTCCCGCCTCGGCGCCGCACGAGCACGAGGGTTGCTCCGGCGGCCGCCGCGAGAGCAGGCACACCGACGACGAGCGCGGTCAGGAGGTCGTTGTCCACGGCGACAGTCTCTCAGGCCGGTGCGCGCCGCGGCACGCTCGGGCGGCGACGCCGGAGAGTCCCGGCCGGGCCGACGTGGCTCAGGAGGACCGGCTACCCAGGTGCTGCACGCCACGCACGGCACGGTCGCGCGCCTTCGTCAGGACGTTGCGCACCTCGTCGACCCGCAGGTAGCCGTCGTCGTCCACGGCAGTGGCCCGCAAGAACTCGTCGAGCCGCACGTCGACGGGCTCGATCTCGGCGGCGCGCGCCGCTGCGGCATCCTCGGCATCAGGGTGGCGACGAGCGGAGACCCCTGCACGCAGGTCCGCGAGGAACCCGGCTCCCCCACGACCCCCACCGCTCGCGGCGCTCGCGACCAGCACCACCGCGGCTGCGGCAGCGAGGGCAACGAGGGTCCACACGAGCACAGGGAGCATGCCTCCAGTATGCGAGCCGAATTCCGGGCGCCGGGCCGCGACCCGCGTGTGATGGCCGAACCGCACACAACCTTCACACCGGTCGGTCGCTCGGTGCGCCCAGACCGGGCGCACTACCTCGCGCGTCAGGCCGAGACGTCCTCGCGCATCCGCTGGCTGATGACCGTCGTCACCCCGTCGCCGCGCATCGTGACGCCGTAGAGCGCGTCGGCGATCTCCATCGTGCGCTTCTGGTGCGTCACGACGATGAGCTGGGAGTCCTCTTGGAGCTCCTTGAACAGCTCGAGAAGCCGTCCGAGGTTGGCGTCGTCGAGCGCCGCCTCGACCTCGTCCATCACGTAGAACGGGCTCGGCCGCGCCTTGAAGATGGCGACGAGCAGGGCGACGGCCGTGAGCGAGCGCTCGCCGCCCGAGAGCAGCGAGAGCCGCTTGATCTTCTTGCCGGCCGGCCGCGCCTCGACCTCGACGCCGGTGGTCAGCATGTTGTCGGGGTCGGTGAGCACAAGTCGGCCTTCGCCGCCCGGGAACAGCCGGGGAAAGACGCCGTCGAAGGCCGCGGCGGTGTCGCGGTAGGCGTCCGCGAACACCTGCTCAACACGCTCGTCGATCTCCCGGACGATCTCGAGCAGGTCCGTCCGCGTCTTCTTGAGGTCCGCGAGCTGGTCGACGAGGAACTTGTGCCGCTCCTCGAGCGCCGCGAACTCCTCGAGCGCGAGCGGGTTGACCCGGCCGAGCAGCGACAGCGCCCGTTCGGCGGACCGTAGGCGCTTCTCCTGCTGCTCGCGCACGTACGGGACCTCGGTCGGCGCCTCGGGGTCCACGTCGGCGTCGGGCAGGTGCACGACCGGCACCGGACGGTGCGGCCCGAACTCCTCGAGGAGCACCGTGGGGTCGAGGCCGAGGTCGTCGATCGCCCGGGTCTCGAGCTGCTCGATGCGCAGGAGCTGCTGCGCCCGCGCGACCTCGTCGCGGTGCGCGACGTCCGTCAGCTCGGCGAGCTCGCGTGCGCGGGTCTCGACGTCGGCGCGCACGCGCTGGAGCATCTCCTCGCGTGCGGTGCGTGCCGCCCCTGCGGCCTCGCGCTCCGACGCGGCCAGTCGCAGCGAGTCCTCGAGGACTGCCAGCGAACGGTTCGCACCCTCTCGCACCGCCG
>JABBOW010000215.1 GCA_012927595.1 Cellulomonas sp. | reverse complement strand
GCGCGCTCACACCCGCGCGGGATCGGCAGCGCGTTGAGCTCGCGCCGCCCGAGAAGCGGGAGCCGGCCCGCCGCGGCAGCCTCGACCGCGCGCGCGCACGGGTCGGCGACGAGCAACGCCGTGGTGCGGGCACCGTGCCCCGTGACGACCGGCTGCATCCCGACGTCGGCCGCGAACCGGCGCAGGCGCGCGGCACCGACCGGTCCGCGCGGCGGTTCCTGCATGCCCAGCACGTCGGGGTCTGCGTCCCGGACGACCTGCGCGGCGGCCTGGGCGTCGACCGACAGGGCTTTCACGTTGTAGGTCATGATGCGGAGGCGATCGGCGGCGGGCACGCCTCCGAGTGTGTCGTGCCGACCCACCTTGGCGCGCGGTGAGCCGTCAGGGCAGCCTGCTGTCAGGGACGAGCTCGGCGAACTCCAGCTCGAGTCGTCCTTCCCGGTCGACGCGCGCGGCCCGGAACCGCGACATGATGACGGCGCCGAACGCGACGGCCGCCGCGAGGACCGCGATCCCGATCCGGATGACGTGATTCGCACCGTCGCCGACGCTCACCGCCACGATCGCCGGCGCGATCAGCAGCGCCACGAGGTTCATGACCTTGATGAGCGGGTTGATCGCCGGCCCAGCAGTGTCCTTGAACGGGTCGCCGACCGTGTCGCCGACGACGACGGCAGCGTGCGCCGGGGAGTTCTTGCCGCCGAAGCTGCCGTCCTCGACGATCTTCTTGGCGTTGTCCCACGCGCCGCCCGAGTTCGCCAGGAACACGGCCATGAGCACGCCCGTCGCGATGGCCCCGGCGAGGAACCCGGCGAGTGGCCCGACGCCGAGGCCGAAGCCCACGGCGATCGGTGCGAACGCGGCGAGCAGGCCGGGCGTCGCGAGCTCACGCAGCGAGTCGCGCGTGCAGATGTCGACGACCCGCGCGTACTCGGGGCGGACCTCGCCCGTCATGATGCCCGGGTTCTCGTGGAACTGGCGGCGCACCTCGAACACGATCGCTCCGGCGGCGCGGGTCACAGCGTCGATCGCGAGCCCCGAGAAGAGGAAGACGGTCGCGCCGCCGAGAATCACGCCGACGAGGGTGATCGGGGAGATGACCGAGTACGTCATCATCGCCTTGGCGATGTCGGGCGTGCCGGCGATGTCCCCCGCGTGGCCGATGGCTGTCGTGACCGCCTGGGCGTACGACCCGAACAGCGCGGTGGCCGCGAGCACGGCCGTCGCGATCGCGATGCCCTTGGTGACGGCCTTGGTCGTGTTGCCCACGGCATCGAGATCGGTGAGGATCTGAGCGCCGGCCGGGCTGACGTCGCCCGACATCTCGGCGATGCCCTGCGCGTTGTCGCTCACCGGGCCGAACGTGTCCATCGCGACGATGACGCCGACAGTCGTGAGCAGGCCGCAGCCGGCGAGCGCGACGAGGAACAGCGCGAGCGGGACCGAGCCGCCGGAGATGAGGAACACTGCGCAGATCGCGGCCGCGATGATGCCCGCGGTGTAGACGGCCGACTCGAAGCCGATCCCGATCCCGGAGAGCACGACGGTCGCGGCGCCGGTGAGCGACGTGCGGGCGACGTGCATGGTGGGCTTCGACGTCGTGCCCGTGAAATAGCCCGTGACCCACAGGATGACGCCGGCGAGCAGGACGCCGATGAGCACCGCGGTCGCCGCGATGAGCCGCGGGTCGCCACCGTGCGACTCGATCCCGGCGGTCCCACCGGTGAGCTCGCTGAAGGACGACGGCAAGTACACGAACGCGGCCACGGCGGCGAGCACGACGCCGACCAGCGCGGAGGTGTAGAAGCCGCGGTTGATCGCCGCGAGCCCGCTCTCGGTGCCACGGATTCGCGTGATGGCGACGCCGAGCACCGCGACGAACGCCCCGACGGCCGTCACGATGAGGGGGAAGACGAGTCCACGCTCGCCGAACGCGGCCTTGCCGAGGATGAGGGCCGCGACCAGCGTCACCGCGTAGGACTCGAAAAGGTCAGCGGCCATGCCCGCGCAGTCCCCGACGTTGTCGCCCACGTTGTCCGCGATGGTCGCGGCGTTGCGCGGGTCGTCCTCAGGGATGCCCTTCTCGACCTTGCCCACCAGGTCCGCGCCGACGTCGGCCGCCTTCGTGAAGATCCCGCCGCCGACCCGCATGAACATCGCCAGCAGGGCCGCGCCGAAGCCGAAGCCCTCGAGGACCGCTGGCGCGTCGCCGCGGTAGATCAGCACGACCGAGGTGGCGCCGAGCAGTCCGAGGCCGACGACGGACATCCCGACCACGCCACCGGTACGGAACGCGATACGCGCACCCGTGGAACGGCCCCCGACCTCGGACGCCGCCGCCGCGACCCGCACGTTCGCGCGCGTCGCGAGCCACATGCCCAGATAGCCGATGCTCGCGGAGAAGCCCGCGCCGAGCAGGAAGAACAGCGAGCGGCCGACCCGGATCCCGGTCTCGCCCGGGAGCAGGAAGAGCAGGCCGAAGACCACTGCCGCGAACACGGCGAGGGTCCGGAACTGTCGCGACAGGTATGCGGCGGCGCCCTCCTGCACTGCCGTCGCGATGTCCACCATGGCCGGCGTCCCCTCGCCGGCCGCGAGGACCTGGCGCCGCAGCACCAACGCGACGACGAGCGACGCGAGCGCGATCGCCGCAATGACCCCGACGATCGTGAGGCTCGTCGTTCCGACAGTGAGCATGCGACCTCCCCGTCACCAGCACAGACCCCTGGCTGCGCCACACCGCCTGGCGTCGTTGCCGTGCGGAAGCGCCCACCCTATCCAGATCGGACCAACGTTCCGGACGTCCGGGTCGTCATGATGAGTGAGCGTGCGACCTCGCGCGCCGGTGGGGTCGGCCGCGGAGGCACAGTGTCGGACTGGGAGCACGTGCTCGACACGCTCGTGCGCGAGCGCGGGCCCGCCCTCGTTCGGTACGCCGCACTCCTCACCGGTGACCTCGGTGACGCCGACGACCTGGTGCAGGAGGCGCTCATCCGGTCGTTCAGCCAGGGGCGCCCGCTCCGGGAGACGCTCGCGGCCGAAAGCTACGTGCGGCGCGCGATCCTGTCGATCTTCCTCGACGGCTACCGGCGCCGCCGCCGCTGGGCGGCGGTGCGGCACCTGCTGGCCCGGCCCGACGACGCCGAGGGTCTCGAGGCGGCGGCGTCGAGCCGTATCGACGTGCAGTCCGCGCTCCTGACCCTGCGGCCGCGGCTGCGTGCGTGCGTGGTCCTGCGGTTCTACGACGACCTGACGGTGCCCGAGATCGCTCGCCAGCTCGCGCTGTCCGACGGCACTGTCAAGCGCTACCTGTCCGACCCGATCGGTGCGCTCGAGGGCGTCATCGGCCCGCTGCACCAGGATCGCACCGAAGACGTCACCCTCATCCACACCGGGAGCCTGCGATGACCATCGATCTCGCGCGCACGCTGCACGACGCCGTCGACGGCACCGGCACGACCTTCCTGCTCGGGCACGGGAGGCCCGACCAGGACGCCGTCGCGGAGACGGTCGGGCACCTGGCCACGCGCATCAGGACGCGGCGTGCGGTCCGGGCGGGGACCCGGGCCGGGGTGGGAGCACCGATCCTGCTGACGCTCCTTCCCCAGGTCCCGCCACTGTCGGGCCTGCCCGACGCGTTCCCTGCCGACGTACCGATCATCGGTGGGCGGCTCCTCGGGGCCAGCGAGCTCGATGGGACGCTCGCCTCGGGCTGGCTCGTGACAGTCGCCGTCGACGGCGTCGACGGGGTCACCCGTGCGCTCGACTCGCTGCGCGGGTTCGCTCCGAGGTGGCAGAAGATCAGCATCCCGTCATCGGCGACCGACACGGTCGCTGCCACCATCGGGTCGTGGGACGTTGCGGCCCATGCGGGGCTGACCGACGACGGGCAGTCGACGGTGGTCTACCGGCTGACCCCGCGATAGGCCGCGGGCAGCCGCCGGGTCGTCTGCGCGGCGGGTCAGCCCGCGAGCGCAGCGGCGAGCGTCTCGTGGATCGTGAAGACCTGCGTCAGCGCGGTGATCCGGAAGACCTTGAGCAACCGCTCGGAGTCGATCACGAGCTGGAGGCGGCCGTCGTGACCGCGCACCTTCTTCAGCACGCCGACGAGTACACCGAGACCGGTGGAGTCCATGAACTTCACGGCAGTGAGGTCGACGACAAGGTCCGTCCGCCCGCTCTCGACGAGCTTCGCCAGCTGCTCGCGCAGCACCGAGGCGGTGTACACGTCGATCTCGCCCGACACGTGGACGACGGTCCGGTCACCTACGTGCTCGCTCGTCACGCTGACGTCCATCGATGACCTCCGCTGGTCGCGCTCGTGAGAAGTCTCCCATTCCCCAGCGGTGCCTCCCGACACGCCCGGTCGGAGCACCCGAACGCGGGCTGCCCAGACCGACCGGCGGCGGGCGCCCTCAGCGCGCGCGCACCGCGGCGAGCGCCGCCCGATACTCCGGCGTGGTGCCGTCCGGTCGCACCTCCTGCAGGACGTGCGACCGCACGCCGAGCTTGCGGAGCGTGACCCCGAGCTCGGCCACGTCGCCCGGCGACAGGACCGTCGGGTCGACGGTCGTGCGCACCTGGACGTCGACGCCCGAGTCGAGCACGAGGCGCAGCGACGTGAACGCCGCGTCGGCGCTCGCGCCCACCCCGGTGATCGCCCGGTAGAGCGCTGCGGGCGCCTTGACGTCGAACCCCACCCAGTCGACGAACGGCAGCACGGCTGCCAGGCGCCGTGGATAGGCGCCCGACGTGTGCAGGCCGACGTCGAAGCCGAGGGCACGGACTTCCCGCGCAGCGTCGGCCAGCCCGCCCTGACGCGTCGGCTCCCCGCCCGAGAGCACGAGTCCGTCGAGCAGGCCGCGGCGCCGCGAGAGCAGCCCGCGCACGCGCGACCACGGCACGTCGCCGGACACGCGCGGGTCGATGAGCTCAGGGTTCTGGCAGTAGGTGCACTGCCACGGGCAGCCCTGCAGGAACACCGTCGCGACAAGCTTGCCGGGCCAGTCGCACGACGACAGCGGCGTCAAGCCCGCGATGGCGAGCGAGTCAGCTCCTGAAAACGCGCGATCCAGGTGCTGCGCGGCTCCTTCAGTCTTGTCCGTGCAGACCTCCGCCACCTGCTCCCCGGTCACTTCACCCCGACGGGTTCGCGGAACATCAGGCGCTCGGCGTGCTCGCCCTTCTTGCCGATGTTGAACGAGCTGACCGGTCGGTGGTAGCCCATGACGCGCGTCCAGACCTCGCACACGACCGGCTCGGCGTCCGGGTGCTCGGCGCTGCAGCGGTCGCAGGTCTGGTGCTCGCCCGCGAGGTAGCCGTGGTTCGGGCAGATCGAGAACGTCGGGGTCACCGTGATGTACGGCAGCCGGAACGTCGACAGCGACCGGCGCACGAGCTGGCGGCACGCGTCGGCCGTCGAGAGCCGCTCGGCCATGTACAGGTGCAGCACCGTGCCGCCCGTGTACTTGCGCTGCAGCTCTTCCTGGCGCTCGAGCGCCTCGAACGGGTCGTCGGTGAAGCCGACGGGCAGCTGCGAGGAGTTCGTGTAGTACGGGTTGGACTCCGACCCGGCCTGGAGGATGTCGGCGAACCGCTTCTTGTCTTCCTTCGCGAACCGGTACGTAGTGCCCTCGGCCGGCGTGGCCTCGAGGTTGAAGAGGTGGCCGGTCGACTCCTGGAACTCGACCATGCGCGCACGGACGTGGTCGAGCAGCCGGATCGCCAACGCGTGGCCGCGCGGGTCCGTGATGTCCACGGGTTCGTCGTCGTCCCGCGTGAAGTTGCGGATCATCTCGTTGATGCCGTTGACGCCGATCGTCGAGAAGTGGTTGTCGAGGGTGCCGAGGTACCGCTTCGTGTACGGGAACAGGCCCTCGTCGATGTACTTCTGGATGACGACGCGCTTGACCTCGAGCGAGTCGCAGGCGAGCTCGAGCAGGTGGTCGAGCTCTTTGATGAGGATCTCCTCGGTGCCCCGGTACAGGTAGCCGAGCCGCGCGCAGTTGATCGTGACCACGCCGAGCGAGCCGGTCTGCTCGGCCGAGCCGAACAGCCCGTTGCCCCGCTTGAGCAGCTCGCGCAGGTCGAGCTGGAGGCGGCAGCACATCGAGCGCACGTCGCCGGGCTGGAGCTCGGAGTTGATGAAGTTCTGGAAGTACGGCAGTCCGTACTTCGCGGTCATCGCGAAGAGCCGCTCCGCGTTCTCGGAGTCCCAGTCGAAGTCCTCGGTGATGTTGTACGTGGGGATCGGGAAGGTGAACACGCGGCCCGATGCGTCGCCCGCAGTCATGACCTCGATGTACGCAC
Source organism: Cellulomonas sp. (assembly GCA_012927595.1). Classification (GTDB taxonomy): domain Bacteria; phylum Actinomycetota; class Actinomycetes; order Actinomycetales; family Cellulomonadaceae; genus Cellulomonas_A. Next base: position 5,753 of record JABBOW010000215.1, on the reverse strand, counting down.
GGTTGATCATGTCCATCTCGGGCTGCAGCTCGCCGTACGTGAAGTCGACAAGCTCCTCACCGATGAACGGCACCTGCTCGCGCAGGTCCGCGGGGCACACCCAGTCGAACGTCAGGTTGGTGAAGGGTGTCTGCGTGCCCCACCGCGATGGCACGTTGAGGTTGTAGACCAGCTCCTGGACGCACTGGAGCACGTCTTTGTACGACAGGTTGTCGAGCCGGACGAACGGTGCCATGTACGTGTCGAACGAGGAGAACGCCTGCGCTCCGGCCCACTCGTTCTGCATCGTGCCGAGGAAGTTGACGATCTGCCCGACGGCTGAGCTGAAGTGCTTCGGCGGGCGCGCATCGACCTTGCCGGGAACGCCGTTGAGGCCCTCCTGGAGCAGCGTGCGCAGCGACCAGCCGGCGCAGTAGCCGGCGAACATGTCGAGGTCGTGGATGTGCAGGTCGCCCTCGCGGTGCGCGCGTCCGATCTCCGGCGCGTACACGTGGCTGAGCCAGTAGTTGGCCACGACCTTGCCTGCGGTGTTCAGGATCATCCCGCCCAGCGAGTAGCCCTGGTTCGCGTTGGCGTTGACGCGCCAGTCACTGCGATCGAGGTATTCATCGATCGACGTACCGACCTCGACGACGGGCAGTTGATCCATGACGCGCGACTCCTCTTCGAGCGACGTCCGCTTTGTCTCCACTATATCTTGTGGTCACCGCGTCGTCGAGCAACTAGATGTGCCATTTCTATGCCGTTGGGGCGCATCGCGGGCGGGACCTTGGTCCCTCGTGCGGGAGGTGGGCCGGGTATTGACGCCCGACGTCGCGCGCAACTCACCCGGGGTGCTCGGCGTGTCGCGGACCTGCGCTGCAGTGTCTGTTCCGCCGGGCTCCCTCGAGCCCGGCCCGGGCTCATCGGCCACCGCCCCGGGCAACCGCATCGGGCAACGGCATCAGGCAATGGCGCGCCCGCTGCCGGTGCGAGGATGGCCGCGTGGTCCGAACCGGTGAGCTCCTGGACGTGCTGCTCGCCGGTGGGCTCCGCGCCGACCGCGTGACGCACGTCGAGCGTCTGCCCGCCCGACCCGGCGAGCAGGCGGACTGGCCGACCTGGGCCGACACCGATCTCGTCGCCGGGTACCGGTCGCTCGGCGTCGCCCGGCCGTGGCGCCATCAGGTCGAGGCGGCCGAGGCGGCGTGGTCCGGCCGGCACACCGTTCTTGCGACCTCGACCGGGTCGGGCAAGTCGCTCGCCTTCTGGCTCCCGTCGCTGACAGCCGTGCGTGCTGACGTGGCCGCGGCCGCACTCGACCCCGGCCGCATCGAGACCTTCGGGCGTCGTGGGTCCGTGCTCTACCTGTGCCCGACGAAGGCCCTCGCCGCCGACCAGCTCGTCAGCGTCGACCGGCTCCTCGCCGCCGGCCACGCGCGCGACGTCCGGGTCGCGACCTGCGACGGCGACACCGGGTTCGACGAGCGCCGCTGGGTGCAGCAGTACGGCGACGTCGTCATGACCAACCCTGACTTCCTTCACTTCGCCCTCCTGCCGAACCACCGGCGGTGGGCGCGGCTGCTCGGATCGCTGCGGTACGTCGTCGTCGACGAGTGCCACGCCTACCGCGGTGTGTTCGGCGCACACGTCGCGGCGGTGCTGCGGCGGCTGCAACGGCTCGCGGCGTCGTACCAGGCCGGACCGAAGGGGGGCCCGGCCACCCCTGGGGGAGCGACGGCAGGGATGGCCGCCTCGGGCGGCAGGGCCCAGCGGCGCGGGCCCGTGTTCCTCCTCGCGTCCGCGACCACGTCCGACCCGGCCGCGAGCGCCGCTCGCCTCCTCGGGGTCCGTCCGGACGACGTGACCGCCGTGACCGCTGACACCTCGCCCGCGGGCCGCAAGACGTTCGTCCTGTGGCAGCCGCCCGAGCTCCCTGGCGCGCGGGCCGCCGAGCTCGACGACGAAGACCCCTGGGCTACGCCCCTCCCCCTGCCGCCGATCGACCGGGATGCGCTCGACGACGCGCCTGGCTCCCCCGACGGCTCAGCAGCGCACGACGGCTCAGCAGCGCACACGGTCATGGCTCCGCTCGAGCCGGCCGAGGGTTCCGGACCGCTCGGGACGGGTGAGCGGGTCGTCGCCGACGAACCCGACCGCCCTCGTCGATCGGCCACGGCCGAGGTCGCCGACCTGCTGGCCGACCTCACCGCCGCGGGTGCCCGGACGCTCGCGTTCACCCGCTCGCGCCGGGCCGCCGAGTCAGTCGCAACCGTGACGCAGGCGCACCTGCGCGAGATCGACGACTCGCTCGCAGGGGCCGTCGCGGCGTACCGCGGCGGGTACCTGCCCGAGGAACGGCGCGCGCTCGAGTCCGCGATCCGGGGTGGCCGGTTGCGCGCGCTCGCGACGACGAACGCGCTCGAGCTCGGCGTCGACATCACCGGCCTGGATGCCGTGCTCATCGCCGGCTGGCCCGGCACGCGCGTGTCGCTGTGGCAGCAGGCCGGGCGGGCGGGCAGAGCCGGTTCGGAGGGGCTGGTCGCGCTCGTTGCCCGCGAGGACCCGCTCGACACATACCTCGTGCACCATCCGGAGGCGATCTTCGACACCCCTGTCGAGGCGACCGTGTTCGACCCGACGAACCCGTACGTCCTCGCACCCCACCTGTGCGCGGCCGCCGCCGAGCTGCCCTTGCGCACGGAAGACCTGCCGCTGTTCGGGCCTGGGACACGCGAGCTCCTCGACGTGCTCGTCGAGCGCGGCGCGCTGCGGCGTCGACCGTCGGGCTGGTACTGGACGCATGCGGATCCCGCGTCGCGGCTGACCGACCTGCGCGGCACGGGCGGCTACCCCGTGCGCGTCATCGAGACGACGACCGGTCGCGTGCTCGGGACAGTAGATGCCGCGGCGGCTGACTCGACCGTGCATCGCGGCGCGGTGTACGTGCACCAGGGCGCGACCTACGTGGTCGACGAGCTGCGGCTCGACGACGACGTCGCGTTCGTCGGACGGCGAGACGTCGACTACGGCACCTGGGCGCGTTGGTTGACCTCGACGGAGATCACGTCGGTCACGTCGGAGATCCAGTGGGGTCCGATCACCTGGGGGTTCGGCACGGTCGACGTCACCACGCAGGTCATGAGCTACCAGCGCAAGCACATCCCGGACTTCCAGGTGATCGGCACCGAAGAGCTCGAGATGCCGGCCCGGACCCTGGCAACGACGGCCGTGTGGTGGACCGCCCCCGAGTCTGTGCGGGAGGCCGCCGGCGTCACCGCCGAGCTCACCCCGGGCGCGCTCCACGCCGCCGAGCACGCGTCCATCGGCCTCCTGCCGCTGCTGGCGACGTGCGACCGCTGGGACCTCGGCGGTCTGTCAACCGAGCTGCACACCGACACGGGGCAGGCCACAGTGTTCGTCCATGACGCCTACCCCGGCGGTGCGGGGTTCGCCGAGCGCGGCTTCGCACTGGGCGCGACGTGGCTGCGCGCTACTCGCGCCGCGATCGCGACCTGCCGGTGCGCGAGCGGCTGCCCGGCGTGCGTGCAGTCGCCGAAGTGCGGCAACTCGAACCACCCGCTCGAGAAGGCGGCGGCCGTCCGCCTGCTCGACGCGGTGCTCGCGCACGCACCCCACGACTAGGCCGCGGACGCACCCCACGACGAGACGCGGTTCATCGGGCCGATCGAGGCCCGGCGCGCGCTCGCGCTGTCGCCACCCCGGCCGCGGATCGACGGCTCGTCGCCACGCGCAGCACGCCGCCCGGCTCGCAGACGCAGGAGGTCATCAACGCACCGTTGCGTCGGGACGCCTCGGCGGCTGTCGAGCAGGCGGCCGACCAGGTTGATGCGGTGGCGGGACCCGGCCCGGCGCCTCGCCCGCCCGACTCTTCGACGGCGGCGCGCACCAGCTGCGACGCCCCTGCCAGTGCGGCCAGGTCCGCGGCCGCCTGCGCCTGACCGCGAGCCGCCTGGGCCCCGACGAGGAGACCGAGCGCTGTCGTCATGACTACGACGACGGCGATGACCGCGAGCGCCAGCACGGTGCCTGATCCACGGTCAGCTGCGCCGTGGTGACCTGTCGGACGGCTGCTGGCAGCAGCAGCAGCAGCGTGCCAGGCACCGCCTCCGCGGCTGACCAGACCTGCGGCGCCCCGCGCACCGCCTCCGCGGTTCACGACGCCCCCGGCACCCGTCACGGCTCCGCCAGGGCGACCGCGCTCGCGGCGGCCCGGAGCGGTGCCCCGCCCAGGGGTCCGGACGCGACGGGACTGCTGACCGTGACGGTGATCCAGTCGCCGTCGTGCGCGAGCCCGACCCGCGCGCCCATGCCTGCGAGGCGGATGGCGGTCGCCGTCACCGTGGCGGTCGACTCGCCAAGCGCCGCCGCCCGTGCCCCGGCCCGTGCGGCATCTGCGCACCGGAGCTGAGCACTCGCCGACGACGCGAGCACCAGCACGACGGCGATCAGCACGGCCACGGCCGGCAGGGCCACGGCGAGCTCCGCCGTCGCACTGCCTCGCTCAACGTCCCGCCGGCCCAGCGGCCGCCCGCCTGACACCCGACCGCCCAACGGCCGACCGCCCAGTGGCCGACCGCGCGATGCCCGCGCCATCCAGCCGCACGCCCTCACACCGTCAGCGCCCTGCGCACAAGCCCGAGCAGAAGCTCCTGGACCTCACCGCTACGCAGCACGACCACGAGCAGCCCCGCGAACCCGACCGCGGCAATCGTCGCGATCGCGTACTCGGCCGTCGCCATGCCGGCGTCGCGCGGGACGACGTCAGCGCGTCCACGCGCGCCACCGAGCGCACGGCCCGCCGCCGATGATGCGATGGGACCGAGCAGTGCCGCGACCCGGCGGCATGCCGACACCGCTGCTCGAACTACCGCCCGCACCGCCACCCGCACCGCCGTCGCAGCTGGTCGCTGCGTCGAGGCAGCCACGCGCAGCACCGACCCGGCGCCCGACCCCGACGACGCTTTCGCCGCCCGACTTCCTCGCTCCGACACGTGACTCTCCCTCGTTCGTCGGACCCTCCGACTGAGCGCCCGTCGCGACCCGACGATCCGCGGTCGCGACCTGTCCCGGCACCGTCGAGGCGCCGGGTCGTGCATCCGCAAGGCCGCTGTCGGGCTGTGGGTGGACGGACCGTCACAGGGCGAACCCGCTCGCGAGCGACACCATGACGGGCACCAGCCCGAGCAGGACGAAGGCCGGGAGGAAGCAGAGGCCGAGCGGCAGCACGAGGTGGACGCCCAGACGTCCTGCGGCCTCGCGGGCGGCCCGACGCCGATCACGTCGGATCACACCCGCTCGCGCGCGCAGGGCCGGACCGGGGGCTGCGCCGTGCACCCAGGCCGCCTCCAGGCACTCGGCGACCGGTCGGAGACCGTCCGACGTCCCGGCCCAGGCGGCGGACCACGGTGCGCCGAGGAGCAGCTCGACGGACACCCGGGTGAGTCGTTCACCGTCGGCGCCGCCGACCGCCTCGCCCACTGCCTCGAGCGCACGCGGCACGCCGGCGCCCGCGGTCACGGCCATGTCCAGGAGGTCGAGCAGCAGCACGACGTCCCGGTTCGCCGCGGCGCGAACTCGCCTATCGGCGCGGGCCACCTGCCGAGGCGCCCGGCCACCGTGGGCGTGCTGCTCGGCTCCGCCAGGCTCCCGGACAGCGGCGAGCCGGCCACCGACACCTACCCGCCACGGCACCGCCGCCCCGAGCAGCAGCCCACCGACCTCCAGCGCGAGCATGGCCACCGCCGTCACGG
>JABBOW010000043.1 GCA_012927595.1 Cellulomonas sp. | reverse complement strand
CACGTACGCGAGCGCCTGGGTGCCGTTCAGCAGGTGCGTGCCGGCCTGGGTCACCAGTGTCCCGCCGTCGTAGACGTCCTTCGGGGCGGTGATCTCGACGCCGCCCAGCTCGTCGGTCAGGGCCTGGAACGACTCGAAGTCCGTGACGGCCATGTGGTCGATCCGGACGTTGGTGAGCTGTTCGACCGTCTGGATGAGCAGGGCCGGGCCACCCCACGAGTATGCGGCATTGATCTTCGCCTGACCGTGGCCGGGGATGTCCACCCAGGAGTCGCGCGGGATCGAGAACAGATACGCACCGCTGCGGTCGGCGGGGATGTGCACCAGCATGACGGCGTCGGTCCGCTGCCCGCCGTAGGTCCACTGGTTCGGGTCGCCGGCAGAGATCCGACTGTCCGAGCCCAGCAGCAAGATGTTGACCGCGGGCCCTGCTGCTGCCGGAGCTCCGGCGGTCGCTGCACCGGTGGGGGCAGCGGGCGCCGCCGGTCGCGTCGGGAGGGCCGCGAACGGATCACCGATCCGTTCGATGTTGGCGTTGAGCCGGCTCTGGAACACCTGAACGCCGATCGCGGCTCCGGCGATCAGCACCCCGATGATCGACAGTGCCACGAGCAACACGCGGCGGTCCCGCCACCCGTGCTGCCTCTTCGATCGACGCGCCCGCCGTTTCTCGCTCGAAACGTCAGGGCTCGCCGACTCGGGTTGTGACACCGAGCGATCGTAGTCCGGGTGCCGTGAGGCAACTGCAGCCGATCCAATCCGATCCACCAGGGCCCCGGCCCCGATACCCCTCGGCATGTCCGCAGCGTTTGGCGCCGACGGCACCGCCAACGCCAAACTCGCACCCGTCGCTCTGAACGGCGTCAACGGTAGCGGGACCGTCAGGGTCACCGTCAAGGGCAACATGATCAGCGTCACGATGGCGGCCACGGGTCTTCTCGCCGGCTCGCCGCACGCCGCCCACATCCACTTCGGTGCCGACGCTCAGCCCGAGTGCCCCGCAGCCACCGACGACACGAACAAGGATGGCCACCTGAACGCCACCGAGGGCGGACCGGCCTACGGCGCGGCAGCATCGCGGTGGCGCCCGAGGTGGCAGCCGCGATCTCCGCCGGCCAGGCCGTCGTCGTCATGTCCGACCTCGACCCGAAGCTGCCGACCGAGGCCACCGACCCGGCGCTGTGCGGCGTGCTGAAGGCTGCACCCGTGGGCGCCATGGCGACCGGTGCGGGCGGGGCCTCCTTGTCGCAGAACGACGAAGGTCTCCTGCTCGCCGGTGGCGCGCTGCTCCAGCAAGACCGGCCCGGCCGTCTTCTACCGCCTCGGTGAGCTCACCCCCGGCGCGCTGGTTCACGTCACTGACGCCGTCGGCGCCCGCCGCGCAAGCCACCACCGCGCCCGCCGCCCCGGGTGCGACTCCCGACGCCACCCTCACCGTCGCCGGGTTCAAGTTCTCCGCACTCACCGTCGCTGCCGGCACCAAGGTCACGGTGAAGAACCAGGATTCCGCTGCCCACACGGTCGCCGTCGGCGGCACCAAGCTCGACGTCAACGTCACCGGAGGTGGGACAGCGACCTTCACCGCACCGGACAAGGCCGGCACCTATCCGCTGACCTGCGACTTCCAAGGCAACATGAAGGGGGCGCTCGTCGTCACCGGCTGAGCCTGCTGCCCGAGCTGCGCGGCTGAGCTCACGTCGGCGGGCATCGCGTGGCACGATCACGACATGCCCGACGACGACGTCACCGCACCTGTCCCTGACGTGCTCGGCGACGGGTGGACCGCGCGCACGCTGCGACTGCGGTCCGACGCCCGCGGCGAGGCGGTCGCAACCCTCGTGCACCTCGAACCCACCGGACCGGCGGCGCCGCGGCGTGCGGTCCTCTACGTCCACGGGTTCGTCGACTACTTCTTCCAGGCCCACGTCGGCGACGCGTTCGCTGCGCACGGCTACGACTTCTTCGCGCTCGACCTGCGGGACTACGGCCGGTCGATCCGCCCGGGGCGCGAGCCCAACTTCGTGACCGACCTCGACGCGTACAGCGAGGAGCTCGACGCCGCCGTCCGGCTGCTGCGGGCCGACCACGACGAGCTCGTGGTCCTCGGGCACTCGATGGGGGGGCTGGTCACGGCGCTGTGGGCCGATGCCCGCCGCGGCACGGAGGTCATCGACGCGCTCGTGCTCAACAGCCCGTGGCTGGACCTGCGCGGGTCGTGGGTCGAGCGGGTGCCCGTGACGTGGCTCGTCGACGTGCTCGGACCGTTCGTCCCCAGGCTGCGGGTCGGTGCGCTCGGCCAGCACTACGGCGCAGCGCTGCACTCGGGCACAGGTGGGGAGTGGGACTACGACCTCGCGTGGAAGCCGCGGCTCGGCGTCCCGGTCCGCGCCGGCTGGCTGCGCACGATCCGCCGCGGGCACGCGCGGGTCGCCCGCGGGCTGGCCGTCGACTGCCCGGTCCTCGTGCTCTCGTCGGGCACGTCGGGCCCCGACGACCGGTGGCACGACGCGCTCGTGACGACCGACAGCGTCCTCGCGGTCGCGCACATCGCCGCGCGCGCACCGCTCCTGGGCCCCGACGTCACGTACGTCCAGGTCACCGGCGGTGCGCACGACCTCGCGCTGTCCCCGGCCCCGGCCCGGGACCGGTACCTCGACGAGGTGCTCGGCTGGCTCGATGCGCGGCTGCCCCTGGCGTCCGCCGGCCGCGGGTAGCCGACGGGGACCGTGCACGGACCTTCCGTATGTCTGTGCCCGGTGGTTTCATGAAACACCGGACATCTCCATCCGGACCACCCACGAGGAGGACTCATGAGCATCCACACGGATCCTTGGCCCGAGGGCACGCCCGCCTGGGTCGACCTGATGGTGCCGGACCGGCACGTCGCCCAAGCGTTCTACGGACCGCTGCTCGGATGGGAGTTCGACGAGGGTCGCCCAGAGACGGGCTACTACTCGATGGCGCGCCGTGGCGGCCGCGCGGCAGCGGGCGTCGGCGAGCTGATGCCGGGATCTCGGGCCGGCTGGACGACCTACCTGGCGGTCGATGACGTCGACGCGACCGCGAAGCGCGTGACGGCCGCGGGCGGCACCCTGCTCGCCGAGCCGATGGACGTCATGGACCTCGGCCGGATGGCGGTTCTCGCCGATCCGACCGGCGCCATCGTCGGGCTCTGGCAGTCGGGCCTCCACACGGGCGCCGACGTCGTCAACGAGCCGGGAGCGCAGATCTGGAACGAGCTCATGACGCGCGACTTCGCCGCCGCGAAGAAGTTCTACGGCGCCGTCTTCCCCTACACGTTCGGCGACATGAGCGGCCCCGGCTTCACGTACGCGACCCTCGACCTCGACGGACGTCCCGTCGGTGGCATCGGCGAGCTCGGAGCCGAGACCCCGGCAGACGAGCAGCCTGCCTGGTCCACCTACTTCGCAGTCTCCGACACGGATGCTGCCACCGCACGGGCCGTCGAGCTGGGCGGCCAGGTCGTGTCCCCGCCTGCCGACTCCCCCTACGGCCGCCTTGCCGTGCTGCGCGGCCCCTCCGGTGAGACGTTCGCCCTCATGTCCACGACCGACCCGTCGAGCCCGCAGGCCTGACCGCCGTGCCGTAGCAGCGCCGGTCGCCAGGCCTGGTTGAGCGCCGGCCGACGGTCGGCGCGATCGGCGGTCCGTCCCGGCACGGTCCGGCACGTCCCGGCACGGTCCGTAGGCTGAGTCTGTGCCCTTCGACCCGAACGCGTTCCGACACGTGGCCGCATCAGCGAACGACCCGTTGCGGACGTTCCATCCGCGGCGGGCCGCACTCGGCGTGGGGCGCCAGGACGCGCTCATGCGCCTGTTCCCGCGGCTCGGCTTCTCGGTGCACGACGAGGCGCAGGGACGCATGCCCCTGCGCGACGACGGCTCGCTCGACACGGACGAGCTGTTCGGCCGCACCGCGCCCGTCGTGCTCGAGATCGGCTCGGGCATGGGCGAGGCGACCGCAGTGATGGCGGCCGCCGACCCCGACCGCGACTACCTGGCGGTCGAGGCGCACCTGCCCGGGATCGCGCGCCTCCTCACGTTGGTCGAGGCGGCCGGGACGACCAACGTGCGGGTCGCGCACGGCGACGCTCTCGACCTGGTGCGCAGGTGCATCCCCGAGTCCTCGCTGGACGCGATCCACATCTTCTTCCCCGACCCGTGGCACAAGACCAAGCACCACAAGCGCCGGATCATCCAGCCCGACTTCGTCGCCCTGCTGCGCTCACGGCTCGTCGTCGCCGGCACGTTGCACTGCGCGACCGACTGGGAGCCGTACGCCGAGGAGATGCTTCGGGTGCTCGCGGCCGACCCGGGCCTGGCGAACCCGTCCGGGGGGTTCGCGCCGCGCCCGGCCGACCGCCCTGTGACGAAGTTCGAACGTCGCGGGCTCGACCTCGGTCACACGGTCCGGGATGTGCTAGTCCGCCGCGTGCGCTGACGTCGGCCGTCGGCCGTCGGCATCCCGCTGCCGCCAACCGATCACGACGAGACCGACCGCAACCACGACGAGCCCGTAGCTGTAACCCGTGTGCACCCAGAACAGCGGACCGTGCCACCACGAGCTCGGGGTGCTGAGCGTCGCAGCACCCGGCCCGTCAGAGAACAGCAGGTGCCACCGGTTCGTCGCCGCCGTCACGGTCACGAGCACGGGCTCGACCGCGAGCAGCGCTAGCAGTCGCCGGCTCGGCACCCAGTCGGCGCCCGGGGCGCTGCGAGCGAGGCATACGAAGCCCGCGGCGTGGAGCAGCAACAGTGCGGCACCCACGTACGCGGCGACGTGCAGGGCCGTGAGCATCGTCGCCCCTTCCCGTGCGACCGCTCTCGCGGCGGCCACGAACGAGGCGCGCGCACCCTCCTTGTCGGCGTGGCGGGCCTCCACCTGAGGGCGCCGCAACGACTGCATCAGCGTCGCGTCGTGCCTTCATCACCTCAAAGCCCGTCGCCGCCGACACTCCTGCGCGGACGGCCACATCCGTGATCGTCAGGAACCTCCGACGGGCGGGGGCGACAGTCAGGTCACGGTGACTTCGGCGACGCCGTCCGCGGTGTCGAGCACGACGGTGCCGCTCTGGTCCCCCACAGCGACGCGGTAGTCCCCGAAGAAACCCTCCACACCGATCCGGCCCTCGTCGTCGGTACGGACACTGGTCGGCCCGAGCCACCAGTCATCCTTGATCAGACCGCGCAATGCCGTGTACGCAGGCTTGGGGGTGCCGTCGGCGCGCACCAGCCCGCCCGGCGCGCCGAGCCAGGCACCGTCGTCGGTCAGTCCCCAGTAGGTGATCGCCTGGACAGCCGGGTGGCCGACCAGGGTCGAGTAGTGCCGGACGATCTCGTCGGCCTGGCGCTCCTCGCCTTCGGCGGTCGAGGGCCAGTCGGCCACCTGGTAGTCGTTCAGGTCGACGATCTCGCGGGGCATGAGGTGCCCGGAGAGCAGGGTGGTCTCGGTCAGATGCAGCGGCAGGCCGAACCGGGAGAACCGTTCGAGGATCGACAGGGTCTTGTCCTCACCCCAGTAGCCCTGGTGCATGTGGCTCTGCAGGCCGAGAGCGTCGATGCGGATCCCGGCGTCAAGACACTCCTCGACCAGGTGCTCGTAGTCCGAGGACATGTCGAAGTCGTTGAGCAGCGCCGTGGCACCGGGGTTCGCGGACCGCGCCGTCTCGAACGCCAGCCGTACCGTCTCGACCCGCCCGATCTTCTGGCAGAGCCGGGTCAGACCGTTGTCCTCCTTGTCGAACACGGGCATGATCACGACCTCGTTGATCGCGTCCCACACGTCGATCACACCGCGGAACTCCGTGACCTCCCTGCGGATCCGCGCGCGCACGGCGGCCTCGATCTCCACCGTCGACAGCTCGAGCAACCAGCGCGGCGCGAGCGTGTGCCATGCCAGCGGATGGCCCTTGACCGTGACGCCATGCGCAACGAACCACTGCGCGGTGCGCATCAGCCGCTGAGTGTCCGGTCGCCCGCGCTCCGGCTCGAACCCGCCCCAGTAGAAGGGCAGCGTCGCCGTGTTGAAGAGCTCGAACCACAGCTCGGCCAGGTGTGCTCCCTGCGATGGGGCAGCCCCGCCGAACGGGCTGTCCGGCGTCGCGTCAGTCTCGCCGTTGGCCAGCGGGATGAAGTCGAACCCGATGTTCGCGAACGCGAAGGCGTGCCGGACCTGCTCGACCACGACCGCCGCGTCGGCGACGGGGTGTCCGTCGGCTGTGCGCACCGTGACCGCCGACCTGCCGACCCGATGACGCACCGCCTCCGGGGTGCTGCGTGATGCGACCTGCATGGGACGTCTCCTTGACTGTGGTGTTCCTCAGACCGGACTCATGGCCACTGTCCACCACGAGCTCTGCGCCGGCGACGAAGTTTCTCTCGTTCGCGGCGAGGAAGAGCGCAGCCGCCGCGACCTCCTCCGGGCGGCCCGCCCGCCCGACGGCGCGGCCGCCTCGATCCGAGACCAGCACCACCCCACGTCGAGGGCGCCGCCTGCGCCGCACAGGGCTCCGAGCTCCCGCTCAGCCGCGCCGAGAGGGGTGGCTGGGTCGGTTCGCGGCGGGCCTACGTGCTTCGCCTGTAGTTGAGGAGGCGCTGCATCACCACGACGACGATCAGGAACCCGCCGCTGACGACGTTGTTCCAGGTCGAGTCGAGCTGCAGCTCGACGATGAAAGAGTTGATCACCCCGAGCAGGACGACGCCGGCGGCGGTGCCGAGCAACGAGCCGGATCCGCCCGTGAGCAGGGTGCCCCCGATGACGACGGCGGCGATGGCCTGGAGCTCGTACCCGGTGGCGATGATCGGGCTCGCCGAGACCAGCTGGGCGGCCTGGAGCATGCCCGCGACGCCGGCCAGGGCGCCGCAGATCACGTACGTGCTGACCTTCACGCGGCGAACTGCCAGACCCATGAGTGTCGCCGCCGACTCGCTACCACCGATCGACTGGACGGCGAGCCCGAAGGGCGTGCGCCCGAGCGTGAGGTGGAAGGCGGCGTAGAGGCCGATAGCGAGGAAGACGGGCACCCCGAAGGTGAACCAGGTGCCGGTCCCCAGGTAGGCAAACGTCGAGTCGCTCGGCACGCTCGCGGTCGTCGCGCCGGCGTTGGTCAGCTGGTAGACGAGACCGCGCACGCCGAAGAGCGTGGCGAGCGTGACGATGAACGGTGCGAGACCGAAGTAGCCGACGAGGACCCCGTTGAGCAGGCCTACCGCACCGCAGGCCACGACGGTCATCGCGACGGCGAGGAGCACACCGCCGTGGTTGTTGCCGTAGACCCCGATGACGCCGCCGAGCGCGAAGACGGACCCGACGGACAGGTCGATCCCGCCCGAGACGATGACGAGGGTCATGCCGATCGCGACGATGCCGATGTACGAGTTCCCCAGGAGCGTGTTGCGCGCGTTGTCCAGGCTGTGGAACGAGGGCCACAGCAACGAGCCCACGACGAGCAGCAGCACGAGCGCGGTCAGGGCCGCGACCCCGTCCCGCTGCATCAGCCGGGTGAACGTCGAGGGCAGGCGCCCGGACGGACGCACGGCGTGCGCGCCCGGGCTGCCGGGCTCCTGCGTCACGACCGAACCGTCACCGCCTGGCATCATGACTTGGCCCTGACTCGCTGCACGTACACGGCGCCGACGATGACCGCAGCGGTGACCATCTGCGACTCGGCGTCTGTCGCGGAGTGGAAGATGAGGGTGCTGCGCAACAGCTGCATCAGCACGGCGGCTGCCACGGTCCCCACGATGCGCACGCGACCACCGGTGAGCGGCGTCCCGCCGACAACCACGGCCGTGATGGCGAACAGCTCGTAGTTCAGACCGCTGGACAGCGCGTTGGCCGACGTGATGGACGCCGTGTCCATGACCCCCGCCCACGCGGCCAGCGCGCCGCTGATGACGTAGACCAGGATCAGCGTGCCCTTCACCGGGACGCCCGAGAGGAACGAAGCGCGCGCGTTGTCCCCGACCGCGAGGAGCCGGTGACCGAAGTTCGTCCGGCGGATCGTGAACGCCACGAGCAAGATCGGTACCAGCGCGGCGAGGATCAGCCCGTTCACGCCCAGGAAGCTCCCGGAGGAGACGGCCAGGATGGCGCTGTTGTGGATGCTCGGGTTCCTGCCCTGGAGCAGCAGCTGTGCCAGGCTCCGCCCCGCGAAGAGGAACGCGAGCGTAGCCACGATGGGTTGCACACCGACGATCGCGACGAGGGTGCCGTTGAGCAGCCCGACGAGCGCGCCGACGACGAGGACGAGCACGATCGCGACGATCGCCGGGAGCCCGCTGAACTGCACCAGGAGGCCGCCCGCGAGCGCCATGACCGCGCCGACCGACAGGTCGATGCCCTCGGTGCCGATGACCAGAGCCATCCCGAGCGCCACGACGATGATCCGGGTGTCCAGGATCAGCTGGACGTTGAGGTTGTGCAGGTTCACGAACCGGGGCGTGAAGAACGCGTTGTAGACCAGCAGGAGCAGCAGGGCGACGTACACCCCCTTGTCGCGCGTCCATCGCGACACGGCCGCACGGTCGATGTCGGAGCGGCGGACCGCCAGCGCTTCAGTCATCGGTCGGCTCCTCGGACGTGTCGGGCTCGACGCTCGCGATCGCGCGGACGAGCTCGTCCTCGCTCAGCCGGTCCCCGGTCAGCACGTCGGTCACCTGTCCCTCCCGCAGCACGATGATCCGGTCCGAGCCGTCGACGAGCTCTTCCGTCTCGGAGGAGATGAGGAGCACGGCGAGGCCCGCAGCGGCGAGTTCGTCGATCGTCACGCGGACCTCGGTCTTGGCACCGACGTCGATGCCGCGGGTGGGCTCGTCGAGGATCAGCACCTTGGGGTTCAGACAGAGCAGCCGCGCGAGCATGACCTTCTGCTGGTTCCCCCCGGACAGGGTCCCCACCTTCTGGTCCGGCCCCGTCGCGCGGATGTGCAGCTGTTTCATGAAGGTCGCCACGACCTCGTCGACCTTGCGGTCGGAGACGAGGCCCGCGCGCGAGAGTCGGGGCAGCGCTGCCAGGACGATGTTGTCGCGGATCGACAGGCTCGGGAGTATCCCCTCGAGCTTGCGGTCCTCGGGGAGCAGCGCGACACCTGCGGCGATCGACGCTGACGGCGAGCCCGCCCGGACGACCCGCCCGTCGACGGCGACCGTGCCCGCATCGAGGTCCTGCGCCCCGAGCACGGCCATGCCGGTCTCCGTTCGGCCCGCCCCGAGCAGACCGCCGAGACCCACGATCTCGCCCGGCCGCACCGCGAAAGAGATGTTGTCCAGGACGCCGCGGCGCGTGATGTTCCGGACCTCGAGGACCGGCTCGGCGTACGGCCCTTCGGACTGCTCGTCGGACTCGGAGTGCCGCTTCGTCTGGGCGAGCAGCTCGCGGCCCAGCATCGTGGCGACGAGCTGGAGCCGGGGCAGGCCTGCCAGCGGTCCGGTGTGGACGAGCTTGCCGTCTCGCAGCACGGTCACCGTGTCGCAGATGCGGTACAGCTCGTCGAGACGATGGCTGACGTAGATGATCGCGACCCCGCGCGCTCGCAGCCGGTCGATCACCCCGAACAGGGTCTCCACCTCGCGAGCCTCGAGGGACGACGTCGGCTCGTCCATGATCACGACGTTCGCGTCGATCGCGACTGCGCGGGCGACGGCGATCATCTGCTGCGTGCCGAGCCCGAGCGAGGCGAGCGGGGCCTCGACGTCCGCACGGATGCTGTACTCGTCGAGGAGCTCCCTCGCCGCCCGGTGCATAGCCGTGAAGTCGATGAGTCCGAGGCGCGTGCGGGGCTCGCGGCCCAGGTAGAGGTTGCGAGCCGCGCTCTGCGTGGGCACCAGGTTGACCTCCTGGTAGATGGTGCTGATGCCTGCGGCCTGTGCCGCGCCCGGACTCCGGAACGTGACGGGGACCTGGTGGTGAAAGAGCTGACCGGCGTCCTGTGGGTAGACGCCGGTCAGCACCTTGATCAGAGTGGACTTGCCGGCTCCGTTCTCACCGACCAGGGCGTGGACCTCCCCCTTGTGCAGGCTCAGCGACACGTCGTCGAGGGCCTTGACCCCAGGGAACTCCTTGTTCACGCCTCGTGCCTCGAGCACCGGGGGCGACCCCGGATCGGTGCTGAACGTCATCGTCGAGCTCCACCCATCCCCATCGTCGGGTCCCTCTCGGTGCCGCGTCGCACCAGGATAGAGAGCGGTCAGAACGCGTTGGCCAGATTGGCCGTCGCGTTGCTCGGCGTGTACTCGCCGTCCTTGATCACGATCTTGGCCGGGACGGCCGTGTCGCCCTCGAAGTCGGCCAGTGCCTTGAAGGCCAGCGGGCCGAAGCGCGGGTTGGACTCGATGACCCCGTTGTACTCACCATTGACGAGCAGCTGGACGGCGTCGTGCGTGCCGTCCACCGAGACGACCTTGATGTCCGTGCCGGGCTTCTTGCCGGCCGCCTTGATCGCCGTGACAGCGCCGATGCCCATCTCGTCGTTCTCGGCGTAGACCGCGGTGATGTCGGGGTGCGCCTGGAGCAGCGACGCCATGACCGTCTGGCCGTCGGTCCGGGCAAAGTTCGCCGTCTGCTGCGCGACGATCGACAGGCCTGCGGCCGTCTTGATCTCGTCGACGAACCCGCTGGTGCGGTCGGTGGTCACGCCGTTGCCCGACGAGCCGAGCAGGATGGCGACCTTCCCTGTCCCACCGGTTGCGGCGATCATCGAGTCCGCGGCGCGCTTGCCCTGCGAGACGAAGTCTGAGCCGATGAACGTGAGGTAGTCGGTGCAGGCCGTCGAGTTCACGAGGCGGTCGACCGTGATGACGGGGACGTGCTTCGCCTTCGCTGCGTCGAACGCGGGCTGGAGGCCGTCGGAGTTGAGCGGGGCCACGATCAGCAGCTGGACGCCCTGGTTCAGCATCCCCTCGATGTCGGTGACCTGCTTGGCGATCTGGCTGTTGGCATCGGTCTTGATGAGGGTCGCGCCCTGCTTTGCTGCCTCGTCGACCATCGACTGCGTCTCGGCGATCCGGAACGCGGCCGTCTCGGGCTCGGACTGCGAGAAGCCGACCTTGGCGCCCTTGATGGACACCTTGGGGTAGCCCTGCGACGTCGCGGTGCAACCGGCGCCCGACGCGGGTGCGGCGGAGGCGACGACGGCAGTGGGGTTGTTGGTCGCTGCTGCCGAGCTCGTGGTCCCCGAGCTCTGGCTCGAGCAACCGGCGGCCAGCAGGCCGATTGCGGCGACGGCCACCGTGACCGACGTCCTTCGCGAGGAGTTCTTCGAGTACATCTTCCAGTCATCTCCTTTGATGAGGTCGAGCCTGTTCGAGCCGGTAGAGCGCCGACGCGATCGACAGACCATCCGGCGAGGTGTCGCGCCTCGAGCCGGGTCAACCGACGGTGGTCCGAGGAGAAGCGCCACGACTCATAGTGAACAGCCCGTGTCGAAATCAGTCAATAGTGATCAAGTCCGTAACTCGATTGTGACCTGGACGGGCTCTGTCAGTTCTCGCGGTCGGTCTCGCGCGTCACTCGCGCCACGTGCACCGTGACGCCGAGCGCCCGGAACTGAGCGACGATCTCGGGGTCGGCGAGCTCGTCGGTCACGAGGTGAGCCACCCGCTCGGGCGGCACGGTCTGGAACATCGCGTCGACGCCGAGCTTGGTGTGGTCGGCGAGCACGAGCACCTCCTGAGCCGCTCGGGCGATCGCCCGGTCCACGCCGGCCGCGGACAGGTCGGACGCCGACAGCCCGCGCGTGGCGGTCAGTCCGTCGCCCGAGAGGAACGCGCGCCGCACCTGCAGCCCCGCGAAGGACTGCTCGGCCGCGCTACCCACGAGGCCGTACGTCGAACCTCGCAACGAGCCGCCAGTCATGACCACGACAGCCTGCGGCGACCGGGCCAGCGCCTCTCCGACCAGCAGCGAGTTGGTGACGACCGTGAGGTCGCGGACGCCGACGAGCCGATCGGCGAGCTGCTGCGTCGTGGAGCCCGCTCCCAGCACGACCGCGTCCCCGTCCTGGACGAGGGTGGCGGCAAGCTCGGCGATAGCCGACTTCTCGAGCGTCGCGACCAGGCTCTTTGCGGCACGCGCGTGGGGGTCGAGCCGCGAGCCCGACGGCGCCGCACCCC
>JABBOW010000119.1 GCA_012927595.1 Cellulomonas sp. | reverse complement strand
CCGGCGGCAGTGACCTCCTGCACCAGACGCGCGACGTCGTCGTCCACGGTGAGGTCTGCGACGACTGCCTGCGCGCCCGTCTCGGCCGCGAGCGCCGCGAGCCGGTCCGCGCGCCGCGCCACGGCGACGACCGCCCAGCCGTCGGCGCGCAGGCGACGCACGGTCGCCGCGCCGATGCCCGACGACGCCCCGGTGACGACGGCTCGCAGCCCCGCCCCAGGGCCGCCGGCGTTGGTGGATGGGCTGGCTGATGTGCTCATGGGCCTGACCCTATGCGCAGGTGCCGGGCGCGCGCACAGCGGCGACGATGTGCGCACTTCCGGCCTACTCTGTCCCTGGAACCGGGTCGGCTCTGACCCGGTGTCGCCGCCCGGACGTGGGTGGCCGGTCCATGGTGCGCGACGTGCGCCCGACTCTCACTCCCTTCATGCCGACGCAGCCATGAGGGTCATCAGTCAGTCACGTCCATCAGGAGTACCCGCACCCATGACGACTCTGCCCGCCGCACGACGCCGCACGACGACGGCGTCCGCCGCCCTGATCCTGATCGCCCTCGCCGGCTGCGCCTCGGGGTCGGCCGCGAGCTCCCCTGCCACGACAGCCAGCGCCCCGGCCACCTCGCCGTCGTCGACTGCGACGTTCAGCCGGGCGACGCTCGACAACTGCGGCACGAAGGTGACGGTCACGGCACCGCCCCGGCGCGTCGTCGCCATCAAGTCGACGTCCACCGAGATGCTGCTTGCGCTCGGCCTCCAGGACCGGATCGTCGGGACCGCCTTCGCGGACGGCCCCGTCCCGACGCAGTACGCGACGGTGGCCGCTGCGATCCCCGTGCTGTCGGACAAGGTTCCCGGCCGAGAGGCTCTGCTGACCTCGACGCCGGACTTCGTCTACGGCGGCTGGGAGTCCAACTTCTCGGCGGACGGCGCGGGCGACCGCGCGAGCCTCGCGACGCTCGGGATCGGGACGTACGTGTCGCCCGCCGCGTGCAAGGAGCCCGGCTACCAGCCCGATCCACTCACGTTCGACGACGTGTTCGGCGAGATCCGTGAGGTCGCCGGCATCTTCGGCGTCCCGGACCGCGCCGACACGCTCGTCTCCGCGCAGCAGGATCAGCTCGCCTCGATCGCGAAGCCCGTCAAGGCGACGAGTGCGCTCTGGTACAGCTCCGGTTCGGACACCCCCTACGTCGGTGCGGGGATCGGCGCGCCGCAGATGATCATGGACGCCGTCGGGATCACCAACATCTTCGAGGGCGTCCGCGACACCTGGACGTCCGTGGGATGGGAGCAGGTCGTGGCCGCCGACCCGGACGTCATCGTGCTCGTCGACGCGACCTGGAACACCGCCGCGAAGAAGATCGGCCTCCTCGAGCAGAACCCCGCCACGAGTCAGCTCACGGCGGTCCGCGAGCACCGCTACCTCACCGTGCCGTTCGCGTCGGCAGAGGCCGGGGTCCGCAACGTCGATGCCGCCGTCAGCCTCAGCGAGCAGCTGGCTGCCCTGAACTCCGCAGGCTGAGGTGCCCCACGCCCCGATGGAGCGGCGAGGGTTCAGGCCGCCCCTGCCGCTCGTCCTGCCGGTGCTCGCCGTTGTCCTGGTGGCCACGGTCGTCGTCGCCGTGACCACCGGGCCGGCGGACATCGCCGCCGCCGACGTGCTCCGGGCGATCGGTCGGCACCTCGGGCTGTCGACGGCCGGCGTCCCGCGCCTGACCGACGCGATCGTCTGGGACCTGCGCCTGCCGCGCGTGCTCACGGCGGCGGCCGTGGGGGCCGGACTCGCTCTGGGGGGCGCCGTCATGCAGAGCCTCACGCGCAACCCGCTCGCCGACCCGTACCTGCTCGGCCTGTCGTCCGGAGCGTCGCTCGGTGCGGTCGCCGTGCTCGTCGTCGGGATCGGCCTCCTCTTGCCGGTCGCGGCCTTCGCAGGTGCGCTGCTGGCGCTCGGCGCGACGCTGACGCTCGCGCGGACCGGCGGAGTGCTGAGCCCCGGCCGTGCAGTCCTCGCGGGGCTGGCAATCTCGCAGCTGTGCGCGGCCGGGACCTCGTTCGTCATCTTCTGGACCGCGACCGGCGACTCCTACCGCGAGATCCTCAGCTGGCTCATGGGGTCGCTCGCAGGGACGAC
Organism: Cellulomonas sp.; assembly: GCA_012927595.1. Lineage (GTDB taxonomy): Bacteria > Actinomycetota > Actinomycetes > Actinomycetales > Cellulomonadaceae > Cellulomonas_A. Next base: position 10,057 of record JABBOW010000119.1, on the reverse strand, counting down.
GTGGCAGTCCGTGGCGATCGCGGGCGGAGCGCTGACGCTCGTCGGCGCGGTGCTGCTCGCCCAGGGGGGGAAGCTGGACGCGTTCGCGTTCGGTGACACCGCGGCGGCCGCGCTCGGCATCGATGTCGAGCATCTCCGGTGGGGCCTGATGACCCTCGTCGCTCTGCTCACCGGCGCGCTCGTGGCCGTGAGCGGCGCGATCGGGTTCGTCGGGCTGATCTTGCCGCACGCCGTCTCGGTCGTGACCGGCCCGGCACACCGACGCCTGCTGCCGGTCGTGGCGCTCGTCGGTGCCGTCTTCCTCGTGTGGGCCGACACCGCCGCACGCACCGTCTTCGATCCGCGCGAGCTGCCGGTCGGGATCGTCACTGCGCTCATCGGCGTCCCCGTGTTCGCGTTCCTGCTGCGCCGGGGCCGAGGTGCGGCGTGGAGCTGACAATCCGCGGGCTGCGTACACGGCTCGGCGGCCGCTGGGTCGTCGACGGGATCGACGCGACCCCACCTGCGGGTCGCCTCACCGGGCTCCTCGGTCCGAACGGCGCCGGCAAGACGACCCTGCTGCGGCTGGTAGCTGGGCTGCTCGACCCCGAGGAGGGCGCCGTGCTGGTGAGCGCGGGGCCGGACGCACCGGCGCCGACCGTCACGGTGCACGGTCTTCCCCGCACCGCGCGTGCCCGCCGGATCGCCCTGCTCGAGCAGGAGTCGTCGAGCTCGGTCCCCCTGAGCGTGTCCGAGGTCGTCGCGCTCGGCCGCATCCCGTACCGGACCCGGTGGGGCACCGACCCCGACGGCAACCACGCCGCGGCGGTGCTGCGCTCGCTGGGGAGCGCGGGCGCCGCCCACCTCGCCGACCGCACGTGGTCGACCCTCTCGGGCGGCGAGCGCCAGCGCGTGCTCATCGCCCGCGCACTCGCGCAGGAGCCCGAGCTGCTGCTGCTCGACGAACCGACGAACCACCTCGACATCAGCGCCCAGCTGCACCTGCTGACATTCGTCCGGGACCTTGGGATCACGACCGTCGCGGCCCTGCACGACCTCAACCTCGCGGCAGCGTTCTGCGAACACGTGCTCGTCCTGCGCGAGGGCCGGCTGGCCGCGGCTGGGCACCCCCGCGACGTCCTGACCGCCCAGCTCCTGCGCGAGGTCTACGGGGTCGAGGCCGACGTGCTGGTGCACCCGCACACCGGTCGCCCGGTCATCGCCTTCCAGGAGCACGACGAACCAGGTGGCCACGCACCCAGGACGGGGTCAACATGAAGGTCACGGTCCTCGCTGGCGGGGTCGGGGGCGCGCGCTTCACCCGCGGGCTGCGTCACCTGCTCACCCAGCGGCTGCCCGACGGCGCAGGCGGCACGACCGCCGAGATCACCGTCGTCGTGAACACGGGCGACGACATGTGGCTGCACGGCGTGCGGGTGTGCCCCGACCTCGACACCGTCATGTACACCCTCGGCGGCGCCGTCCACGAGGACCAGGGTTGGGGGCGCCGGGACGAGAGCCGGCGCGTGTCCGACGACCTGGCCACCTATGACGTCGGGTGGGACTGGTTCACGCTCGGCGACCTCGACCTCGCGACCCACCTCGCCCGCACGCAGCTCCTGCGCGCCGGGCTCCCGCTCTCGCAGGTCACCGCGCGCCTGTGCGGGCGCTGGCGCCCCGGCGCCCGACTCCTGCCGATGAGCGACCAGGAGGTCGAGACGCACGTCGTGGTAGCCGGGGATCGCGGCGAAGAACGCCTCCTGCACTTCGAGGAGTGGTGGGTCCGGCACCGCGCCGGGCTGCCGGCCCTGCGGTTCGAGCAGGTCGGTCTCGCCGGTGCCGTGCCGGCGCCCGGAGTCCTCGACGCCATCGCACAGGCTGACGTCGTGGTGCTCCCGCCGTCCAACCCGGTCGTGTCGGTCGGGACGATCCTCGCGATCCCCGGCGTCCGCGAGGCCCTTGCCGCGACGACTGCCCCCGTCGTGGGCGTGTCCCCCATCGTGGGTGGGGTTCCCGTGCGCGGCATGGCCGACGCGTGCCTGCGCGCGATCGGCGTCGAGACCAGTGCCGCCGCGGTCGCGCGGCACTACCGTTCGCGGTCGTCGGGCGGGCTGCTCGACGCGTGGCTCGTCGATGACGTGGATGCGGCCGCGGTCGACGGCCTCGTCGCCGACGGCTTCCGCGCCGGCGCCGCACCGACCCTCATGACGGATGTGCCGACGACGGCACGCATCGCCGCCGACGCCCTCGCGCTCGTGGGGCTCTGAGCCGCGCTACCCGGCCTGTTCCGCCGGGCCCAGCTCGTCGAGCACCGCGCGGGTTCGGGGTCCGGGTCCGAGCAGGCGCACCGCCTGGAGATCCTTGCGCACGTCGACGTCACGGCGCACTGTCGAGCCGGCTGGGACGTCGAGCGGCACGTGACCGCGGTCGGTGTGGGCTCGCGCCGATCCCGGGCCGAAGCACGGTTCGACATCAGCTCCGGGCAGTGCCAGGAGGAGCGTCGTCCCGGTGCCGTCAGTGTCCGGGACGAACGAGCGGAGGTGCACGGTCGCCGCGTCGAGCGCGGCCGCGAGGTCGTCGGGACGCAGCGCCGGGAGGTCGCCTAGCAGCACCCCGACACCGTTCCCCGGGTCCAGGGCCCGGGCGCGCGCGAGCCCGGCCCGGACCGCAGCATCGAGCCCGCGTGGGTGCGTCTCGGCGACGACGTCGACGTCCGCACCGACGGTGCCGGGCGCGAGCCGCGCGACCTCCGGGTCGCCCGTGACGACCACGAGCCGGTCGACCTGCGCAGTCGCACCCGCTGCCGCCAAGGTGTCCGCCGCCATGGCGCGCACGAGTGCGATGCGCCCTGGGTCGTCAAGGTGCTCCGCGAGGCGCGTCTTGCCGAGGCGCGCATCCTTGACCGGCACGACGAGCGTCCACCGCACCCCCGACGCGCCGCCGCCCGTCACCACGGGCCCACCACAGGTCCCACCGCGGGGCTCGTCACGGCGCCGAGGGGCCGACGCAGGCTGCGCCCTCGGCCGCGTCCTTCCAGCCCTGTGCATAGGCCTCCGCGCTGCCGGACGCGAACATGTCATCCGGCCCGACCCGGACGACCGAACGCGCACCCGGTCCGTCCTCGTCGGTCACGAGGTGCGCCAGACCACGTACGACCGCGACGGGTCGTCCCGTGGCCTTGCCCTTGACGAGCTCCGCTGCCGCGGCGACCTCGTCGGCTACGGCCGCCATGCTGGACTGGAGCGTGCGACCGAACGTGTCAGCCGTCCCCCGCAGGTCGTCGATCACGCGAAGCCCCGCCGCTCCGATCGTGATGTCCGTCTGCCCGAGCCGCCACGGCCGTCCGGCGGTGTCGGTGACGACCACCGCGAGGCGTACGCCGAGCCGCTCCTGCAGACCCGCCCGCATCGACCGGGCCGACGCGTCGGGGTCGATCGGCAGCAGCAGCACGGTGCCCTCGGCGGTGTTGCTCGCGTCGACGCCGGCGGCGGCCATCACGAGGCCGAGCCTGTTCTCGACGATGCGGGTGATGCCTCCCGCGTGCACTCGCGTGGCGACCACCCGGACCGTCTCATCGGTGATGGCCTGCTCCCGGTCGGCCGCCGCCAGGATCCGCCCCTCGGCCTTGGACACGATCTTGCTGGTCACGACCACGATGTCGCCGTCCATCAGGCGCTGTCCGGGCGCGGCGGCCTCGAAGAGCGCACACAGGAGCGTCACGAGGTCGTCCCCGGGGCCGACCTCCACCAGCCCGTCGGGCGCCCAGGCGCGCATCTCGGCGCTCGCCCCGGAGCCGGCAGCCGTGCTCATCGCACCAGCCCGGGCAGGACGTCACGGCCGAACACGTCGATCCACTCGCGCTGGTTGCGGCCGACGTTGTGCAGGTAGATCCGGTTGAAGCCCAGGTCGGCGAAGCGCTGGATCTCGGCCCGGTGCACATCGGGATCGGATGAGACCACCAGCCGCCCGGCGAAGTCCTCGGGGCGCACGAGCCGGGCCATCTGCTCGAAGTCGAACGGCGACCGGATGTCCGCCTTGGGGAAGCGCATGCCCCCGTTGGGCCACTCGGTCAGGGCGTTGGCCATCGCCTCCTCGTCGGTCTGCGCCCACGACAGGTGCAGCTGGAGGACCTTGGGCAGCGTCGCGGGGTCACGACCGGACTCCTGGGCGCCCTCGTCGAACCGCTGGAACAGCCCGGCGATCTTCTCGAGCGGCGCGCCGACCGTGATGAGCCCGTCGGCGACGCGCCCGGCGCGCTTGGCCGTGACGGGACCGGCCGTCGCGATCAGCACCTCGGGTGCCACCTCCGGCATGGTCCACAGCCGGGTGGACTCCAACTTGTAGTACGTACCAGCGTGCTTGACGTCCCGACCGGCGATCGAGGCGTGGAACAGCTTCTTGATGAGCTCGACCGCCTCGAACATGCGGTTGATGCGCTCCGGCGCCTCGGGCCAGTACGGGGCGACGACGTGCTCGTTGAGCGCCTCCCCTGAGCCGATCCCGAGCCAGTGCCGACCCGGGTACATGGCCGCGAGGGTCGCTGACGCCTGCGCGACCATTGCCGGGTGCCAGCGGAACGTCGGGGCAGTTACGCCGGGCCCGATGTCGCCCCGCGTGCGCTCCCCGAGGGCAGCGAGCACGTTCCAGACGAACGCCGACTGACCCTGCGCCGGGACCCACGGCTGGAAGTGGTCGGCGGCCATGACGCCCGAGAACCCGCGCGACTCGGCGTGCACCGCGAGCTCGATCGCCTCGGTCGGGTGGAACTGCTCGAGCATCGCCGCGTACCCGATCGACAGTTCTCGCTCCCCCGCAACCCGTTCCTGGCCCACCGCCACCGTCACCGTCTCCCACTCGTCGAGGTCTTTCAGGCGAAGCCGCCTGGACGAGCGTAGCCAGTCTGCGTTCCTTGAAAGCTCCCCGTAGGTTCCCGTCGCCCTGCATCGGATTCCTGCGGGGGACGCCTGCCGAGAAGGCCGCCCCGCAATGTCTGCGCAGAGCCGCACCGGCATCTGGGAAGATGGCTGACCATGAGCGCCTTGAACCCCGAGCAGCCCCCGACCGGCCCGACCATCGCGCGGACGACGGCGGCGCAGGTACCGGACAAGGTCTCGCTCGACGGTCTCGAGGCGCGCTGGGACGCCGCCTGGTCCGCACAGGGGACGTACGCGTTCGACCGGACCCGTACGCGCGAGCAGGTGTTCTCGATCGACACCCCGCCTCCGACGGTCTCCGGCTCGCTGCACGTCGGGCACGTGTTCTCCTACACGCACACCGACGTCGTCGCGCGGTTCTGGCGCATGCGAGGCCTCGAGGTGTTCTACCCGATGGGGTGGGACGACAACGGCTTGCCGACCGAGCGCCGCGTGCAGAACTACTTCGGCGTGCGCTGCGACCCGTCGCTGCCGTACGTCGAGGGGTACACCGCGCCGTTCGAGGGCGCCGCGGGCAAGAGCGTCCGGGCCGCCGACCAGCAGCCGATCAGCCGCCGGAACTTCGTCGAGCTGTGCATGCGGCTCACGGCCGAGGACGAGCAGCAGTTCGAGGCGCTGTGGCGCCACCTCGGCCTGAGCGTGGACTGGTCGCACCACTACCAGACCATCGGCCGCGACGCGCAGACCGTCGCCCAGACCGCGTTCGTCCGGAACCTCGCGCGCGCAGAGGCGTACACGGCCGAGGCGCCGGGTCTGTGGGACGTGACGTTCCAGACAGCAGTCGCGCAGGCCGAGCTCGAGGCCCGCGACTACCCCGGGGCCTTCCACAAGGTCGCGTTCCACCGCCCGGACGGCTCCCCCGTCTACATCGAGACGACCCGGCCCGAGCTGTTGCCGGCCGTCGTCGCGCTCATCGCCCACCCCGACGACGAGCGCTACCAGCACCTGTTCGGCACCACCGTCACGTCGCCGCTCTTCGGCGTCGAGATCCCGGTGCTCGCACACACGATGGCCGAGCCCGAGAAGGGCGTCGGCATCGCGATGTGCTGCACGTTCGGCGACCTGACCGACGTCCAGTGGTGGCGCGAGCTGCAGCTGCCGACCCGCTCGGTCCTCACCCGCGACGGCCGCCTGACCCGCGAGACCCCCGACTGGATCACGTCGGCGGCGGGCACGGCGCTGTTCATCCAGCTCGCGGGCAAGACGACGTTCTCCGCGCGGACCATCGTCGTGGACGCGCTGCGCGAGGCGGGCGACCTGGACGGCGAGCCGGTCGCAACGCAGCGCAAGGCCAACTTCTACGAGCGGGGCGACAAGCCCCTCGAGATCGTCACGAGCCGCCAGTGGTACATCCGGAACGGTGGGCGTGACGCCGAGCTGCGCGACACGCTCCTCGCGCGCGGTGGCGAGCTGAAGTTCCACCCTGACTTCATGGCCGTGCGCTACCAGAACTGGGTCGGCGGCCTCAACGGTGACTGGCTCGTCTCGCGCCAGCGCTTCTTCGGTGTGCCGATCCCGGTCTGGTACCCGCTCGATGCGGACGGCGAGCCGCGCTACGACGTGCCGATCGCGCCACCCGAGTCGGCCCTGCCGATCGACCCGTCGGCGGACGTCCCGGCCGGGTACACGCCCGACCAGCGCGGCGTGCCCGGCGGGTTCATGGGCGACCCCGACATCATGGACACCTGGGCCACGAGCTCATTGACGCCGCAGATCGCCGGCGGCTGGCTCGCGGACCCCGACCTGTTCGCTCGTGTCTTCCCGATGAACCTGCGCCCGCAGGGTCAGGACATCATCCGCACGTGGCTGTTCTCCACGGTCGTGCGCTCGCACCTTGAGCACGGCAGCCTGCCGTGGTCCGACGCTGCGATCTCGGGCTGGATCCTCGACCCAGACCACAAGAAGATGAGCAAGTCGAAGGGCAACGTCGTCACGCCGATGGGCCTGCTCGAGGAGCACGGCTCCGACGCGCTGCGGTACTGGGCGGCGTCCGCCCGGCTCGGGACGGATGCGGCGTTCGAGATCGGCCAGATGAAGATCGGCCGCCGGCTCGCGATCAAGGTGCTCAACGCGAGCAAGTTCGTGCTCGCGTTCGGCGCCCCCGACGAGCGCGCCGCGCTGCTTGACGCCGACCTCGTGACCGTCCCGCTCGACCGCGCGATGCTCGCGGGTCTCGCCGACGTCGTGGACCGGGCGACGAGCGCGCTGGAGCAGTACGACCACACGCGTGCGCTCGAGCTGACAGAGACCTTCTTCTGGGCCTTCTGCGACGACTACCTTGAGCTGGTCAAGGACCGCGCGTACGCGGGTGGCGCTGTCGAGTCCGACGTGTCCACCGGGACGGCGTCCGCGCGCGCCGCGCTCGGCATCGCGCTCGACTCCCTGCTGCGACTGTTCGCACCGGTCCTGCCGTTCGCGACCGAGGAGGTCTGGTCGTGGTGGCGCGAGGGTTCGGTGCACCGCGCCCCGTGGCCGACGTCGGGCCCATTGCGCGCCGCCGCGCGTGACGCCGACCCGAGCGTCGTCACGGCCGCTGGCTCGGCGCTCGCCGCGTTGCGCAAGGTGAAGTCCCGGGCCAAGGTGTCGATGCGGACCGAGATCGCCGCCGTCACGCTTGTCGTCCCGACGGCGCTGGGGCCCGGCGTCGAGGTCGCGCTCGACGACGTGCGGGCGGCAGGCCGGGTCACCGGGACGATCACGATCGAGACCGCCGAGGCCGAGTCCGTGGTCGCTCGCGACACCGAGCTGGTCCCTGCGGAGCCCAAGCCCGTCGAATTGCATATCTAGTGTCTTGAGTGCATACTCATGCAGCCACCTTTGAGAGGACTGCCGTCATGAAAGCTGCCTTGCGTCTGATCCCCCTCGGCCTCGCTGCCGCCCTCGCGCTGACCGGTTGCGCGTCGTCGAGCAGCCCCGCTGCCAGCAGTGCCGCGACGGGCGACGGCTCGGCGGCGAGCACCGTAGCGACGGCCGACGTCACGCTCGTCGACCCGGGCAAGCTCACGGTGTGCACCAACCCGCCCTACGAGCCGTTCGAGTTCAGCGACGCGTCGGGCAAGGTCGTCGGGCTCGACATCGACATCGTGGGCGAGGTCGCCAAGGACCTGGGCGTCACGCTCGCGACGACGGTGACGCCGTTCGAGGGCATCCAGTCGGGCGCGAACCTCGACACGGGCACGTGCGACGTCGTGGCGTCCGGCATCACGATCACCCCGGTCCGCCAGGCCAAGATCGACTTCTCCGACCCCTACTTCAACGCCGACCAGGGCCTGCTCGTCCCCGAGAACTCCAACCTCAAGGACGTCGCCTCGCTCAAGGGCAAGAGCATCGGCGTGCAGCAGGCGACCACGGGCGAGACCTGGGCCAAGGACAACGGACTCGACGCCGTCACGTTCGAGGAGCTGGGCCTGCAGATCCAGGCGCTCAAGACCGGCCAGGTCGACGCGGTGATCAACGACATCGCGGTCCTCGGGCCGTTCGTCAGCCAGGGCTTCAAGGTCGCGGCGAACTTCTCGACGAACGAGCAGTACGGCCTCGGTGTGAAGAAGGGGAACACCGCGCTGGTCGCAGCGATCAACAAGACGCTCGTGCGCATCCACGCGGACGGTACCTACGACGCGATCTACAAGACGCGCATCGGCACCGCACCCACAGGCAGCTGACATGGCCGTGACGCCCGCCGAGGCACCTGCGCTGGAGCCCCGCACGGGCCGTAGCCCGCGTCAGCGCGCACGCACCGCACGCACCATCCAGTACGCGGTGCTGCTCGTCGCGCTCGCCGCAGTCGGCGCGGTGACCGACTGGTCCCGCATCGGGACATCGTTCTTCAACCCGACGGCTGCCTCGCAGATCATGCACCAGCTGCCGACCGGCATCCGCAACACGGTGCTCTACACGCTCGCGGCCTTCGTGGTCGGCCTCAGCCTCGGCACGCTGCTGGCGCTCATGAAGCTCTCCTCGGTGCGCCCGTACCGGTGGATCGCGACGACCTACATCGAGTTCTTCCGCGGCATCCCCGCGCTGCTCGTCGTCGTCGCGTTCGGCTTCGCGGTGCCGATCGCGTTCGGTGTGAACATCGGCTCCCTGCTTGTCAAGATCGCGCTCGCGCTCGGACTCGTCTCGGCGGCCTACATCGCCGAGACGCTCCGGGCCGGGATCCAGGCGGTCCCGCGCGGCCAGATCGAAGCAGCCCGCTCTCTCGGCATGTCACACACCCGCACGATGATGACCGTCGTCATCCCGCAGGCGTTCCGCATCGTGCTACCGCCGATGACCAACGAGTTCATCCTGCTGACGAAGGACACCTCGCTCGTCTTCTTGCTCGGACTCAAACCGGCGCAGGTCGACCTCACGTTCATCGGCCGTGACGCCCTCAACAAGGCCACGGGCGGGTTGACCGGCCTGTTCGTCGTCGGCGCCGCATACCTCGCCATCACCATCCCGCTCGGGTTCCTCGCCCGCTGGCTCGAGCGCCGCACCGGAGGGGGCCACCGCCCATGAGCACCAGCCCCACGGCCGGTCAGGGCGCCGCACCCGTCGTCGACATCCGCGGGCTGCGCAAGTCGTTCGGCGAGCGCGAGGTGCTGCGCGGCATCGACCTGCAGGTCGCACCCGGCGAGGTCGTGTGCATCATCGGCCCGTCAGGATCAGGCAAGTCCACGCTGCTGCGCTGCATCAACCTCCTCGAGGACCCGACCGCCGGCACGATCCGGGTCCTCGGCACCGAGGTCACCGACCCCGACGTGGACATCGACCACGTCAGGACGCACGTCGGCATGGTGTTCCAGCAGTTCAACCTGTTCACCCACCGCACGGTCCTCGACAACTGCACCTTGGCGCAGCGCAACGTGCTGAAGCGCTCGAAGGCCGAGGCCGAACGGATCGCGCTCGCCAACCTCACGCTCGTCGGGCTCGCGGACCGCGTCGGCGCCCATCCCGCTCAGCTCTCCGGTGGCATGCAGCAGCGGGTCGCCATCGCGCGCGCGCTCAGCATGGACCCCCACCTCATGCTCTTCGACGAGCCCACCTCGGCGCTCGACCCCGAGCTCGTCGGCGAGGTCCTCGCGGTCATGCGCGACCTGGCCGAGGCCGGCATGACGATGCTCGTCGTGACCCACGAGATGGCGTTCGCCCGCGAGGTCGGA
>JABBOW010000122.1 GCA_012927595.1 Cellulomonas sp. | reverse complement strand
AGTTGTCATGTGGGGATCTTGCCATCTCTGAGGTGCCTGACCGCGCACATTCGCGGCTGATCGGGTCGAGTTCGTCCGTTTGCGCGGCTCGCTCGTCGGCACGTCCACCGCGAGGCGGTCCGAGCGGTCGTACGTGGCCCCAGGTGGGTCCACGTCGTTCCGCAGGGGACCACCTCGCGGTGGGGGCTGGCGGACGAGCGGTTGGATGACGAGCAGTGGAGAGCTAGCTCACGTCGGCGTCGACCCAGTCGAAGGTCTTCGTGACGGCCTTCTTCCACAGCCGGTACTGACGGTCGCGATCGGTCGGGTCCATCGACGGCTCCCAGCGCTTGTCCTCGGCCCAGTTGTCGATGACGTCCTGCTCGCCGGACCAGAACCCGACCGCGATGCCCGCGGCGTACGCCGCACCGAGGGCCGTGGTCTCGGCGACCTTCGGGCGGATGACGGGCACGCCGAGGATGTCGGCCTGGAACTGCATGAGCATCTCGTTGGCGACCATGCCGCCGTCGACCTTGAGCTCGGTGAGGTCGACGCCCGAGTCGGCGTTCATCGCGTCGAGCACCTCGCGGGTCTGGAAGGCCGTCGCCTCGAGCACCGCGCGGGCGATGTGGGCCTTCGTCACGTACCGCGTGAGCCCGACGAGCGCACCGCGCGCGTCCGACCGCCAGTACGGCGCGAACAACCCCGAGAACGCCGGGACGAAGTAGGCGCCGCCGTTGTCCTCGACCGTCGCGGCGAGCTGCTCGATCTCGGGCGCGGACGAGATGAACCCGAGGTTGTCCCGGAGCCACTGCACGAGCGAGCCCGTCACCGCGATCGACCCTTCGAGCGCGTACACGGGGGCCTGGTCGCCGATCTTGTAGCAGACGGTCGTCAGGAGCCCGTTCTTCGACGGGACCGGGGACGTGCCGGTGTTGAGCAGCATGAAGTTGCCCGTGCCGTAGGTGTTCTTGGCCGTGCCGACCTCGAAGCACGCCTGCCCGAACGTCGCCGCCTGCTGGTCGCCGAGGATGCCCGCGATCGGGACGCCCGGCACCATGCCGCCCTCGCGGCCCTTGGCGTAGACCTCGGACGACGAGCGGATCTCGGGGAGCATCGACAGCGGGATGGTCATGTCGCTGGCGATGTCCGCGTTCCACGTGAGCGAGTCGAGGTTCATGAGCATCGTGCGCGACGCGTTCGTCACGTCCGTGACGTGCACCCCGCCGTCCACGCCGCCCGTCATGTTCCACAGCACCCACGAGTCGGTGTTGCCGAACGCGAGGTCACCGCGCTCGGCCTTCTCGCGTGCACCCTCGACGTTGTCGAGGATCCACTTGATCTTGGGGCCCGAGAAGTACGTCGCGAGCGGCAGCCCGACGCGGGCCTTGTATCGGTCGGCGCCGCCACCGAGAGCTCCGAGGTCCGTGGCGATCTTGTCGGTGCGGGTGTCCTGCCACACGATGGCGTTGTACACGGGCACGCCGGTCGTGCGGTCCCACACGACGGCGGTCTCCCGCTGGTTCGTGATGCCGACCGCCGCGATGTCGCGGTACGTGAGGTTGGCGCGGGTGAGGGCGAGGCCGACGACCTCGCGGGTGTTCGTCCAGATCTCCGCGGGGTCGTGCTCGACCCAGCCGGCCCTGGGGAAGATCTGCTCGTGCTCCTTCTGGCCGGAGGCGACGATCTGACCGCCGTGGTCGAAGACGATAGCGCGGGTGCTGGTCGTGCCCTGGTCGATCGCGAGGACGTACTGAACCATGGGAGGTCCTTCTTTCACGCAAGTGGGGAGTTCAGGGGTGAGCCGGGAGGTCGCGGCTCAGACGTACCAATGACCGATCAGGCCGCCCAGCACGCCGCCGACGAGGGGGCCGACGACCGGCACCCACGCGTAGGACCAGTCGCTCGAGCCCTTGCCCTTGATGGGGAGCAGGGCGTGCACGATGCGCGGGCCGAGGTCACGGGCCGGGTTGATGGCGTACCCCGTCGGGCCGCCGAGGCTCGCGCCGATGCCGACGACGATGAGGGCCACCGCTAGCGGGCCGAGACCCGACGGCGACTTGCCGGCCGACACGACCCAGAACACCAGCACGAACGTGCCGAGGACCTCGGTGACGAGGTTCCAGCCGTACGAGCGGATCGCCGGACCGGTCGAGAACACCGCGAGCTTGGTCGCCGGGTCGGCGTCCTCGTCGAAGTGCTTCTTGTACGCCAGGTAGGCGAGGGCCGCGCCGATCATCGCGCCGATCATCTGGGCGACGAAGTACAGGAGCATGTTGGTGAAGGTCGGGTCGACCTGCGCGAGGACTGTGCCGTCGGCACCCTTCGTCTGGGCGAACGGCAGGTTGGCCACGAACAGCCCGATCGTGACGGCCGGGTTGAGGTGGGCGCCCGACTTGAATGCGGCATAGACGCCGGCGAAGACACCGAGCCCCCACCCGAAGTTGATCAGCAGCCAACCGCCGTCGAAGCCCTTGTTCCTGGGGAGGATCGCGTTCGCGACGACCCCGCACCCGAGCAAGATCAGGACCGCGGTCCCGATGATCTCGGATGTCATGAATGTGCCGATAGAGATGGTGTCCACGGTCGACCTCTTCCTTGAGGGGGTCCCACCGCCCGGGGACCGGGGACGACGGGGCTGGTGCTGACTGTGAAAAACACTGACAGACACTGACGAACTGCGTACCCCTGGGTACATCTATCCGGCCGGCGGGGCCACCCGCCCGGACTGTCGTGGGTCTCGCGGTCGTCAGGGCCGGGGTGGCAGCGACTGGTCCAGGAGCGGGGCGAGCTCGGCGGCGCGAAGCCGGACGGTCTCCGCGCTCGCGTCGTCGGGCTCGAACGCCGCGGCGTCTTCGGCCTCGGCCCGTTCGCGGTACGCGTCGATCTCGGTCGTGCGCCGCTCGGCATCCCAGCCGAGGATCGGCGCGACGAGGTCGGCGATCTCGTCGAGCGCGCCGACCCCCTTGTCGGCCTGCTCGTAGTTGAGGCGCGTGCGGTGCATGAGGATGTCGTCGAGGTGGAGCACCCCCTCGTGGCTCGCGGCGTACACGATCTCCGCCCCGATGTAGGCGGGCGCGTGCTGGAGCGGGGTGCCGAGCGACGGGTTCGCGTCGACGATCTCGAGCAGCTCGCCGAGCAGACCGCCGTAGCGGTGCAGCAGGTGGTCCAGGCGCGGCCGGTCCCAGCCATATCTCTGCCCGATCGAGCGGCTCTGACGCTGGAGCACCTGGAGCCCCTCCGCGCCCACGAGCGGGATGCGGTCCGTGATGGACGGCAGGTTCGTCGCTCGTGAGCCGAGCGCGAAGTCGACGGCGTCCTTGGCCATGATGCGGTAGGTCGTGAGCTTGCCGCCCGCGATGACGGTCAGACCGGGGGTGGGGCTCGCGACGGTGTGCTCGCGCGAGACCTTGGCCGACGACGTGCCCGCCTTGGTGCCGGGCTGGAGCAGCGGGCGCAGGCCGGCCCACGAGCCGATGATGTCCTCGCGCGTCAGCGGCCGGGACAGCACGGCGTTGGCGTGCGCGAGGATGTACTCGATGTCGGCCGACGTCGCGACCGGGTGCTGCAGCTCATGCGTCCACGGCGTGTCGGTCGTGCCGATCACCCAGTAGCGGGACCACGGGATGATGAACAGGACCGACTTCTCGGTCTGCAGGATCAGTCCGGTGCTGCCCTCGATCCGCGCGCGCGGGACCACGATGTGCACGCCCTTGCTCGCGAGCACCTGCAGTCCACCCTCTGAGCCCGCCAGCGCCTCGGTCTGCTCAGTCCACACCCCGGTGGCGTTGATGACCTGGCGGGCGCGCACCTCGAGGTGCTCACCGGTCTCGAGGTCGACGAGCTCGGCGCCCGTCACGGCGCCGCCCGACGTGGTCTGCAGCCCGACTACCTGCGTGCGGGACGCCGCGTACGCGCCGTAGGAGACCGCCGTGCGGATCAGGGTCGCCACGAGCCGGGCGTCGTCGACGCTCGCGTCCCAGTACTCGATCGCACCGATCGCGGCGTCGTGCCGGAGGTCGGGGAAGCGGCGCTCCATGCCCTTGCGCGTCAGGTGGCGGTGGAGCGGCATCGGGCGTTTGTGGCCTGAGAAGCTCGCGAGCGTGTCGTAGAGCGCGACGCCAGCGCCGACGTAGGCCCGCTCCCAGACCCGGTGCTCGAGCGGGTACAGGAAGCTGACGGGCTTGACGAGGTGCGGCGCGATGCGCGAGAGCAGGAGGTCGCGCTCGGTCAGCGCCTCGCGGACAAGGTGGAAGTCCAGCATCTGCAGGTAGCGCAGGCCGCCGTGCACGAGCTTGCTGGATCGGCTCGACGTGCCGCCCGCCCAGTCCTGGGCTTCCACCACTGCGGTGGACAGGCCGCGCGTCACGGCGTCGAGCGCGACGCCGGCGCCCGTGACGCCGCCGCCGATCACGAGGACGTCGAGCTCGCCCCCGGCCTCGGTGGTCGCCCGCATGGCGGCGAACGCGTCCTGGCGCAGTTCAGGCGTGAGCGCTGCAGTCCTCATGTGTGCCGACTCCTGCCGTCGTTTCCTTGGCCCGGGTGGTGTCTAAGCCGGGCCTGCTGGCTATCGTCATGGAATGACGAACGAACGCGCAACCCCTGTGCACGAACGTGCGGCCCTGGAGCTGCCCGGAGAACGCGAGCAAGATGTGCTCCGTGCGGCCTCGATGTACTACCTCCAGGACCTCAAGATGGAGGTGATCGCGCGGCATCTCGGCACGTCGAGGTCGACCGTGTCGCGGCTGATCAAGCGGGCGCGCGACACCGGCCTCGTCGAGATCACGCTGCGGCCCGCGAGCACGCGTGCACCCGGGCTCGGCCGCTCCATCAAGGCTTCGTTCGGGATCGTCGCCTTCGTCGTCCCGGTACCCGACTCCTCGGGCGACAACGAGCGTCTCGACCAGGTCGCGCGGGCAACCGCCCGACTGCTGGGCTCATGGTTCGAGTCCGACATGGTGCTGGGCGTCGCCTGGGGCACGACACTCGCCGCGGTCTCGCGCCACCTCACCCCCAAGCCGACCCGGGGCAGCATCGTCGTGCAGCTCAACGGCGCCGCGAACCTCCACAACGGGGGCCTCGAGTACGCGAGCGACCTCATCTCGAGCTTCGGGAACGCGTTCAGCGCGGCCGTGCACCACTTCTCGGTGCCCGCGTTCTTCGACTACACCGACACGAAGCAAGCGATGTGGCGCGAACGGTCCGTGCGCCGTGTGCTCGAGGTGCAGGCGCGCGCCGACCTGGCCGTCTTCTCGGTCGGGGCCGTGGCCGGGACCCTTCCCAGCCACGTGTACTCGGCGGGCTACCTCGACGCCCAGGACCTCGCGGTGCTCCACGCCGAGGGCGTGGTCGGCGACGTGTGCACCGTGTTCCTCCGGGCCGACGGGTCGTGGGAGGACGTGCCGCTCAACGCGCGGGCGACCGGGCCTTCACCCGCCGACCTCCAGCGCATCCCTCGGCGCGTGTGCGTCGCAGCCGGCGACGGCAAGATCGTCCCGCTGCTCGCCGCGCTGCGTGCCGGGACGGTCACGGACCTCGTCGTCGACGAGCTGACCGCGACGGGCCTCCTCAGCCTGGTCCGGGCGAACCGACCGCGGAACGGTGTGCGCCAGGCCGCTAGGTAGGTTGGGAGCGTGAGCACCCCACCCATCCGTGTCCGGCCGGCCCTGCCCGCGGACGTCCGCGTCATCCGCGAGCTCGTGCAGCCGTACGCCGAGGAGCGGATCCTGCTCGCGAAGGAGTGGGTCGGGTACTACGAGGCGGTCCAGGAGTTCCTCGTGGCGGACGCGGGAGTGGACGATGCACCGGACGTCATCGGCTGCGGAGCGCTGCACGTCATGTGGCAGGACCTCGCCGAGATCCGGACGCTCGCGGTGGACCCGACACGGCGCAGGCACGGCATCGGGCACGCGCTGCTCGAGGCCCTCGTCGGCCGCGCGCGCGAGCTCGGACTGCACCGCGTGTTCTGCCTGACCTTCGAGGTCGACTTCTTCGCGGCGCACGGGTTCGGGCCGATCGACGGCACCCCGGTGACCCTCGAGGTCTACGCCGAGCTGCTGCGCTCGCATGACGACGGGGTCGCCGAGTTCCTTGACCTGGCCCGAGTGAAGCCCAACACGCTCGGCAACACCCGGATGCTGCTCGAGCTGGACTGACCAGGCCAGCCTCTCGAGCCCTGGTCGGCGCGGGTCAGGCCGGCAGCCGGTAGGTCACCGGGTCGTCCGGGCCGGGTCCGGGGATCCGGGCGACCAGCCCGTCGGTGACGAGGCCGTCGACGCAGCGATCGAGCTGGCGGACGTCGGGCCAGACCGCGTCGACCGCCGCGTCAGGCACCGGGCTGAGAGCTTCGCGCAGCAGGGCCATGACGCGACCGCGCACCTGGCGGTCGGTGCCTGCCCAGGGTTGGGTGCGGCGTCGGGCGGCGTGCGCGTCGGGGGGATGGCCGGCCGAGCGCCACGCGCACAGATGCGCGAGTGGACACGCGTCGCAGCGCGGCGCGCGGGCCCTGCAGACGAGCGCGCCGAGCTCCATCGACGCAGCTGCCCAGCGGGCTGCGAGGGCATCGTCGACGGGCACGAAGGACTCCGCGAGGCGTAGCTCGGCGACCGTCTGGCTCGGCGCGGGCAGCGCGACTCCTGCCGCCGCCCGGGCCAGCACGCGGCGCACGTTGGTGTCGAGCACGACGGACCGGCGCCCGTGTGCGAACGCCATGACTGCTGCCGCGGTGTACGCACCGACCCCCGGCAGGGCCAACAGCTCTGCCTCAGATGCGGGGACGACGCCGTCGTGCCGCTCGACGACGGTGCGCGCGCAGTCCTGCAGGCGCAGCGCGCGGCGCGGGTAGCCGAGCCGGTCCCAGGCGCGCAGGACGTCGTCCGTCCCGGCGCGCGCGAGGTCGCCCGGCTCGGGCCACCGGTCCATCCACGCACGCCACGCCGGAGCGACCCGGACCACCGGGGTCTGCTGCAGCATGACCTCGCTGACGAGCACACCCCACGGGGTGCGGTCGGCAGCCCGCCAGGGCAGGTCGCGCGCGTGGACGTCGAACCACGCCAGCACGGCGTCACGGACGAAGGCGGAATGGCTCACGCAGGCATCGTCTCTCGCGCGGTCTGCTCGTGGGTACCCGCGGACGGCACACCGGGTGTGTAGGTTGCGAGAGCGAGGACGCAGCGGATCGGAGGAAGACCTTGGGAGTACTTCGACCGGCGGGCTCGTTGCCCGCACGCGTGTACTGGGTGCGGCGCGTCGTCGTCCTGGTGGCGGTCGTCGCCGTGGTCCTGGTCGCGGTGTGGGTCGTCCCGTTCGTCGTCGGGAAGGTCGGCGACCTGTTCTCTGGCGCGAAGGGTGCGGCGTCCGCCCCGACGACGACGACATCCGCGGCCGCCGTGGGCCCGCAGCCGTGTGCGGCCGAGGCGCTGGGGCTGACCCTCGCGGCCGACGGCGCGTCGTACCCCGCCAGCGCGCTGCCGACCCTCACCGTCACGCTCGTCAACAACGGCCTGGCCAGCTGTGTCGTCGACGCGGGCGAGGCCCAGCGCGAGATCGTCATCATGTCGGGGACCGACCGCATCTGGTCGAGCCGCGACTGCGCGGCGGGCACCGCGTTGACGCGGGAGCTGCTGCTCGCGCGTGGCGCCCCCGACACGACCACGGTGCAGTGGCAACGCAAGCGGTCCGCTGCGGGCTGCCCCGCTGGCCAGCCGGCCGCTCTCAAGGGGACGTACTCGGCGACGATGACTCTTGCCGGGGTGACCTCGCAGGCCGCGGTGTTCGTGCTCCCGTGACTCGAGCGGGCGCGTGTCGCGGCCCAGACAGGACCAAGGGCCCAGGTCTCCACCAACACTAGATCTAGTGTTACACGGTTGTCATTCACACAACATCTTGTGTGAGCAGGCCGTGAGGATCGGGAGTCGCTGTGACTGTTGTCGAGCTTGACCACGTGGAGTCCGACGACGGCCTGGTCACCGGGCCGCGCAGGATGACCGTCCTCAAGCGCGACGGGCGGACGCTGGAGTTCGACCACTCCCGGATCAGGGCCGCGCTGGCGAAGGCCTTCGTCGAGGTGCACGGCAAGCTGACACCCCTGGCGGACCGCGCGCTGAACGACCTGGTCGCGCGCATCGACACCGAGCTCGCCGAGAGGTTCACGGACGCGGTCAAGATCTACGAGATCCAGAACGTCGTCGAGCACATCCTGCTGGAGAGCCGCGAGTACGACGTCGCGGAGGCCTACATCAGCTACCGCGTCCAGCGGGACTTCGCCCGGAGCAAGTCCACGGACATCAACCACTCGATCATCCAGCTGATCGACAAGGAGTCCGCGGTCGTCCACGAGAACGCGAACAAGGACAGCGAGGTCTTCAACACCCAGCGGGACCTGACGGCCGGTGCGGTCGGCAAGGCGATCGGCCTGCGGATGCTCCCGCCGCACGTGGCGAACGCCCACCAGAAGGGCGACATCCACTACCACGACCTCGACTACCACCCCTATGCGCCGATGACGAACTGCTGCCTCATCGACTTCGACACGATGCTGTCGGAGGGCTTCCGGATCGGCAACGCACAGGTGGACCCGCCCCGGTCGATCGGGACGGCGACGGCCCAGATCTCGCAGATCATCGCGAACGTCTCCTCCAGCCAGTACGGCGGCTGCTCGGCGAACCGGATCGACGAGCTGCTCGCGCCCTATGCCGCGAAGAATCTTGCCAAGCACCTGGCCGATGCCCAGCGGTGGATCGCCGAGGAGTCTCGCTGGCAGACCTACGCCCAGGAGAAGACCCGCAAGGACATCTACGACGCGATGCAGAGCCTCGAGTACGAGATCAACACCCTGTTCACCTCCAACGGCCAGACCCCGTTCACGACGCTCGGCTTCGGCCTGGGTTCAGGGTGGCTCGAGCGCGAGATCCAGCGGGCCATCCTCGAGATCCGCATCGGCGGACTCGGCGGCGAGCGGCGCACCGCGATCTTCCCGAAGCTGATCTTCACCGTCCGTCGCGGCCTCAACCTCGAACCGGGCGACCCCAACTACGACCTCAAGCAGCTGGCCGTCGAGTGCGCGACCAAGCGCATGTACCCCGATGTCCTCAACTACGACAGGATCGTCGAGCTCACCGGGAGCTTCAAGGTGCCGATGGGGTGCCGCTCGTTCCTCCAGGGCTGGCAGGACGAGAACGGCAACGACGTCGCCGAGGGCCGCATGAACCTGGGCGTCGTCACGCTCAACCTGCCCCGCATCGCGCTCGAGGCCTGCGGCAGCCAGGACACGTTCTGGTCGCTCCTGACCGAGCGGCTCGCCACGGTGCACGACGCGCTCGTGTACCGGATCGAGCGGTGCAAGCAGGCAGTGCCGGGCAACGCGCCGATCCTCTACGTGCACGGCGCCTTCGGCAAGCAGCTGGGCCCGGACGACGACGTCGACAGCCTGTTCCGGGGCGGGCGCGCCACGGTCTCGCTCGGCTACATCGGTCTCTACGAGGTTGCTGCGGCCTTCTACGGCGGCTCGTGGGAGGGCGACCCGGAGGCCAAGGCGTTCACCCTGCAGATCCTCCAGGCGCTGCACTCCCACGCCGCATCGTGGACCGCCGAGCACGGCTACCAGTTCAGTGTCTACTCGACGCCGAGCGAGAGCCTGACCGACCGCTTCTGCCGGCTCGACAAGGCGAAGTTCGGCTCGGTGCCCGACATCACCGACAAGGACTACTACACCAACAGCTTCCACTACGACGTGCGCAAGAGCCCCACGCCGTTCGAGAAGCTGGACTTCGAGAAGGACTACCCGGCGTTCACGTCGGGCGGGTTCATCCACTACTGCGAGTACCCCGTGCTGCAGCAGAACCCGAAGGCGCTCGAAGCGGTGTGGGACTACTCCTACGACCGGGTCGGCTACCTGGGCACCAACACGCCGATCGACCACTGCTACGCGTGCGGGTTCACCGGCGACTTCGAGCCGACCGCGGCTGGGTTCGCCTGCCCCGGCTGCGGCAACTCCGACCCGCGCACGTGCGACGTCGTCAAGCGCACCTGCGGCTACCTCGGGAACCCGCAGGCACGGCCGATGGTCCACGGTCGGCACTCCGAGATCACCGCGCGAGCCAAGCACATGGGGGGCAGCACCGAGCTCGTCAGCGCGCCATCGCCCGCGGCGGACTGAGGAATCCGCGTGCGCAGCCCGAGCTCGGGTCAGTGGCGGTCCGAGAAGGTCAGTCAGGGGTTCGTCGCCGACTACAAGCCGTTCATGTTCGTCGACGGCGAGGGCGTGCGATGCAGCCTGTACGTCAGCGGGTGCCTGTTCGCCTGCGCGGGCTGCTTCAACGAACGGACGTGGAGCTTCCGCTACGGGCAGCCGTACACCGATGCGCTCGAGGAGAAGATCCTCGCCGACCTGGCGCACGAGTCCGTCCAGGGGCTGACGCTTCTCGGCGGCGAGCCGTTCCTCAACACCGGCGTGTGCCTGCGCCTGGTCCGGCGTGTGCGGGAGGTGTTCGCCGCCTCGAAGGACATCTGGTGCTGGAGCGGCTACACGTTCGAGCAGCTGGCGGCCGAGACGCCCGACAAGGTCGCCCTGCTGGCACACCTCGACGTCCTGGTCGACGGACCGTTCGAGCTCGCCGAGCGTGACCTCACCCTGCAGTTCCGCGGCAGCCGCAACCAACGGGTGCTCGACGTCCCCGCGTCGTTGGCCGCAGGCGCGGCCGTGGCGTGGGAGCGTCGCGTGGATGCGACCGAGAGCTACGAGCAGCTGGAACGCCGGGCGCTCATCTAGGGTCGGCGCCGGGCCTCGCAGGCCCGGTAGGCCCTCGGGTCAGATGTAGCGCTCGAGGATGCTCGACTCCGCGAGCCGTGACAGTCCCTCACGCACCGCGCGGGCACGCTGCTCGCCGACGCCGTCGACGGCCATGAGCTCGTCGATGCCGGCTGCGAGGAGCTTCTGCAGCCCACCGAAGTGCCCGACGAGCCGGTCCACGATCGCGGCCGGGAGGCGCGGGACCTTGGACAGCAGCCGGTAGCCGCGAGGACCCGCCGCGGCGTCGAGCGTGTCGCCGCCGCCGGGCAGCCCGAGGACCCGGGCGATGTGCGCCAGGTCGAGCAGCTCGGTCGAGTCGAGCTCGGCGAGCGCGTCCTGGACGGCGTGCTCACCGCGGTCCGGACGGGCCGAGTCGAGGTAGTCGCGGATGACGAGCTCGCGGTCCGCAGCGATGCCCCCGGTCAGCTCGTCGAGCTGCAGCGAGAGCAGTCGCCCGTCGCTGCCGAGCTCGATGACGTAGCCCGCGATCTCCTCGGCGATGCGACGCACCATCTCGAGGCGCTGGACTACGGCGGAGACGTCCCGGACGGTCACGAGGTCTTCGATCTCCAGCGCGGACAGGGTGCCGCTGACCTCGTCGAGACGGGACTTGTACCGCTCGAGCGTCGCGAGGGCCTGGTTGGCGCGCGACAAGATGGTGTCGGAGTCCTCGACGACCTGTCGTAGCCCGCCGACGTAGAGCGCGACGATCCGCATCGACGCCGAGACGGACACGACCGGGTAGCCGGTCTGCTTGGCGACGCGCTCGGCCGTGCGGTGACGCGTGCCGGACTCGGAGGTCTCGATAGTGGGATCGGGGAGCAGCTGGACGCCGGCCCGAAGGATGCGTGAGATCTCACGGTCGACGATGATCGCGCCGTCCATCTTCGCGAGCTCGCGCAGACGGGTCGCGGAGAACTCGACGTCGAGGACGAACCCGCCGGAGCTCATGGCCTCGACCGTGTCGTCGTGGCCCAGGACGATCAGCGCGCCGGTGCGTCCGCGCAGGATCCGCTCAAGACCGTCGCGCAGTGCCTGTCCGGGCGCGACAGCGGCGAGCGTCGAGCGCAAGAGCTCGTCGGGCGTGGGGGTCGAGGACACGAGGCGATCCTACGGTCCGGGGCTGACGGCGGACCAGAACTGGTCCGGCGGTTCGCCCGCACGGGCGCGACAGGGTGTGCCGGATGGCAGCCCGACCCGGCGGAACCAGGATCGATCGGACGCCCGGGCTCGACGGCGAGGTCGGCGGGCCGGCGGGGGGCTGTCAACGGTCACCGGCCACACCGGTGGCCAGGACGGCCTCCGCGAGATCACGGACCTCGATCAGCTCGATGCCCGCGGGCGCGCTGCCCGCCTCTACGGAGCCCGCCGGCACGACGGCGCGCACGAACCCGAGCCGGGCGGCCTCGGCGAGCCGCCGGGCGACGCCGGTCACGGGCCGGATCTCACCCGCCAGCCCGACCTCGCCGAGAGCGACGATCCCGCGGGGGAGCGCGACGGTCTCGCGCG
>JABBOW010000170.1 GCA_012927595.1 Cellulomonas sp. | reverse complement strand
GCCGTACGACAGCACCGCGAGGCGCGGCAGCCCCAACGCGACGAGCCGGTGCAGCGCGGGACGCAGTGCCGGTGCGCACACCAGCACGACCGGTTGACCGGACGCCTCACCCCGACTGACCGCGCCGCGCAGCTGGTCGAGCACCGCATCGAGCCGGACCGGGTCGACGAGCAGCTGCGTGCCGGTCTCGGTGGGCCGCAGCTGCTCGACGAACGACTGCTCGAGCGCCGGGTCGAGCGTCACCACCCGCAGCGTCCCGTCGTGCGCGTACTGCGCGGTCAGGGCAGGGCCGAGCGCCATGCGGGCGGCCTCGACGAGCCGCTCGGGCTCGGTGCTGACCTTGGCGCGCAGCGTCAGGGCCTCGTAGATCCGGGAGAGGTCCCGGATCGCGACCTCCTCGGCGAGCAGGCCCTGCAGCACGCGCTGAACCTCGCCGAGCGTCAGGAGTCCCGGGATGAGCTCGTCGACGACGGACGGGTTGACCTGCTTGACGCCCTCGGTCAGGACCCGCACATCCTCACGGCCCAGGAGGCGCGGCGCGTTCTGCGCGATGATCGAGCCGAGGTGCGTGATCAGCACCGAGACGCGGTCGACGACTGTCGCACCCGCGAGCTCCGCAGCGTGCCGCAGCTCCGCGGGAACCCACTTGCCGGGCAGCCCGAAGACCGGTTCGACGACGGCCTGGCCGGGCAGGTTCGCGAGGTCGTCGCCGAGCGCGAGCAGCCGGCCGGCCGGCGCCTCGCCGCGGCCCACCTCGACGCCTGAGATGCGCACGACGTACGTGGACCGGGGCAGGTCGACCGAGTCGCGGGTGCGCACCGGCGGGACGACGATCCCGAGGTCCATCGCGACCTTGCGGCGCAGCGCGCGCACGCGGACGAGGAGGTCCTGCTCGGGACCTGCGCCGACGAGGTCGACCAGGTCGGGCGACAGGAGGATCTCGAGGGTGTGCACGCGCATCTGCTCGATGAGCTGCTCGGGGCTGTCCGGGGACGGCGCGATGGTCTCTGCGACGCTCCTCGACTGCAGCTCGCGCGCGTCGAGCGCGTCCGAGGCCTTGATGCGCTGCGCGACGACGAGCAGCCCGCCGCCGACGAGGATGAACGGCAGCTTCGGCATGCCCGGCAGGAGTGCGAGCGCGATCGCGCCGATGCCCGCGATGATCAGCGCCGAACGGCTCTGCATGAGCTGCTTGGCCGCCGCGGTGCCCATGTCACCCTCGGCGGACGCGCGCGTGACGACGATGCCGGTCGACACCGAGAGCAGCAGGGCCGGGATCTGGGTGACGAGGCCGTCGCCGATAGTCAGGAGGCTGAAGCGCTGGAGGGCGTCCCCGGCGCTCATGCCCATCTGCACCATCCCGATGACGAACCCGCCGATGAGGTTGATGACGGTGATGATGATGCCCGCGACCGCGTCGCCCTTGACGAACTTCGACCCACCGTCCATCGCGCCGTAGAAGTCGGCCTCGGCGGCGATGTCCGCACGGCGCTGCCGGGCCTGGTCGTCGTTGATGAGCCCGGAGTTGAGGTCCGCGTCGATAGCCATCTGCTTGCCGGGCATCGCGTCGAGGGTGAACCGCGCACCGACCTCGGCGACGCGGCCCGCGCCGTTCGTGATCACGACGAACTGGATGACCACGAGGATCATGAAGATCACGAGGCCGATGACGAGCGAGCCGCCGACGACGAAGTGCCCGAAGGCGTCGATGACCTGACCCGCATACCCGTCGCGCAGCACGAGCCGGGTGCTCGCGACGTTGAGCCCGAGCCGGAACAGCGTGAAGACGAGGATCAGCGACGGGAACACCGAGAAGTCGAGCGGTCGGCGCACATACATGCTGGTCAGCAGGATGACGAGCGACATCGTGATGTTGAGCGCGATGAGCACGTCGAGCAGCGCCGCGGGCAGCGGCACGACGAGCAGCAGGACGATGCCCACGACTCCGACTGGCACGGCGAACTGCGCGACCGACCGGTTCTTCACGATGTGGCCTTCCTGGTGCGGACACGGGGTCTGCGGCGGCGGGAGCTGGGGTCGCCGGCTTCCGGGGGGAGCTCGGTCGGGCCGGTCGGGAGGCGGTGCTGGCCGAGGGCCGAGCCACGTCGGCGCAACGCCATGACGAATGCCAGGATCCGGGCCACCGCGGTGTAGAGGTACTGCGGGACCTCGTCGCCCAGCTCGCACGCGCTGTTCAGCGCCCGCGCGAGCGGCACGTCCTCGACCATCGGCACGCGCTTCTCGGTGGCCTCGAGCCGGATCCGGGTCGCGACCGTTCCCGTCCCCTTCGCGACGACCCGCGGCGCTCCCGTACCCGGCTCGTAGCGCAGGGCGACAGCGACGTGCGTCGGGTTGACGAGGACGACGTCGGCGGTCGCGACGGCGGCCATCATGCGGTTGCGGCTCATCGCCATCTGCTTCGAGCGGATTGCACCCTTGAGCATCGGGTCTCCCTCGGAACGCTTGTTCTCGTCCTTGACCTCGCGCAGCGTCATGCGGGTCCGCTTGCGGTTGCGCTTCAGCACGACGACGACGTCGAGCACCCCGAGCCCGATGCCGGCCGCGATACCGGTGCGCAGCAACGACGTCGTCCCGTCCGCGGCGGCGCCGAGCAGCTGCGTCAATGACAGCCGGCCCGTGCTGGCCAGGAGCGGGACGAGCGTCTGGACGCCCGAGTACAGGACAAGCCCGACGACAGAGGTCTTGAGCACCGTCTTGATGCCCTGCCACCACGTCTGCCCCGTGAAGAGCTGCTTGATGCCTGGGAAGATGGCCAGCTGCTTGCCGTGGAACTTGATCTTGCTCGGGTACACGCCGCCCTGGGCTGCGGCCACGACGACCGTCACGATCACGACGAGCGCGAACATCGGGGTGAGCGTGCCGAGGAGCGAGCCCAGGCCGTCGTCGAGCGCACCCACGGCGACTGCTGGGCTCGGCTCTGCTGCGATGTTGCGCACCGCCATCAGCTGGCGCGTCGCGGCGGACTGCGCCGCACTCAGGACCGCCGGGATGGCAAGGGCCGCCGCGGCGAGCCCGACCCACGCCGACAGGTCCTGCGAGCGCTGCAGCTCACCCTTGCTGCGGACCTCCTTCATCCGCTGCGGGGTGGCCTTCTCGGTGCGGTCCTGACCGTCGCTGCTCATCCCGTCACCCCCATGACGGTCTGGACGGCCTTCGTGACGAGGCCGTCGACGACGTGCGGCATCGCGAGGTAGACGACCGACACGAACATCAAGGTCATCCAGATCTTCAGGGGGAACCCGAGCGCGAACGCGTTGAGGGCCGGAGCGACGCGGGTCAGGAGCCCGAGGCCGACGTCGGTCAGGAAGAGCACGATCACGAGCGGTCCGGCGATCTGGAGGGCAGCGACGAACATCTGGCTCATCCCGGTCGTCGCCGCGTGCGCGAGCAGGCTGAGGTCGAGCGATGCACCGAGCGGCAGCGCGTCGAAGGTGCGGATCAGACCCGCGATCACGAGCTGGTAGCCGTTCGTCGCGAACAGCAGCACGACGGCGGTCAGCTGGTAGAGGCGCTGGAACTGCGCACCGCTCGTCAGGTTCATCGGGTCGAAGGCGGCGGCCATCTGGAACCCGCCGAACAGGTCGATGAGCGTGCCCGCCGACTGCACCGCGGCGAACACGAGAGCCACGAGGAACCCGAGGCCGGCCCCGACGACGACCTGCAGCACGAGGGCACCGATGTACGCGGCGGTGCCCGTCGTGGCGACCGCGCGCGACGTGTCACCCGCGAGCAGACGCGGGGTGACCGCGAGCGCGAGGCCGATCGACAGCATCGCGAGGACACGGCGGGGCACCGCGCGGTGCGAGAACGGCGGCGCGATGACGAGGAAGGACACGATGCGCACGCCTGCGAGCATCGCCGTCTCCACCGAGCCCAGCGGCAGGGTCATCGCCAACGGCTGCACGGCGCTCAGCCGCCCAGCAGGGACGGGATGCGGGCGAACAGCTCATGCGTGAACGCCACGAGCTCTGCGATCATCCAGTGCCCCGCGATCAGCAGCGCGACCGCTGCAGCGATGGCCTTGGGCACGAAGCTGAGCGTGACCTCCTGGATCTGCGTGACGGACTGCAGGAGCGAGACGATGAAACCGACCACGAGGGCTGTCACGAGCACGGGCGCCGAGAGCTTGGCGGCGAGGATCAGGGACTGGAGCCCGATGTCGAGGACCGCGTTGGTGTCCACGCTCAGCCGCCTCCCGCGTAGGAGCCGACGAGCGCCGTGATGACCAGTCCCCAGCCGTCGACGAGCACGAACAGCAGGAGCTTGAAGGGCAACGACACCATCACGGGCGGCAGCATCATCATGCCCATCGACATCAGGGACGCCGACACGACAAGGTCGATCACCAGGAACGGCACGAAGATGACGAACCCGATGATGAACGCGGCCCGCAGCTCGGACAGCATGAACGCCGGGATCAGCGTGAGCATCGGGACCGACGCCGGGTCCTGCGGGTTCGCCTGGTCGGCCGCGCGAGTCACGAGGGCCAGGTCCTCCTCGCGCGTGTGGTCGAGCATGAAGGTGCGCAGCGGCACGGAGCCCGCGTCGACCGCCTGGCTGAACGACACCTCGCCCTTGAGGTAGGGCTGGACGCCGGTGGTGTTCACGTCGGTCAGCACCGGTGCCATGACGAACAGGCTGAGGAACAGCGCGAGCCCCGCGATGACCTGGTTCGGCGGGATGCCCTGCAGCCCGAGTGCGTTCCGGGTCAGCGAGAGCACGACGAAGATCTTGGTGAAGCTCGTCATCATGAGCAGCAGCGACGGCGCGACCGAGAGCAGCGTGATCCCGAGCAGCACGACGATCGAGCTGCTCGGCGTGCCGTCGACCCCGTTGATCGACACCGAGACCGAGCTGCCCGGAGTCGCCGGAGCCGCGGGGCTGGCCGGGGTCGCGGGCGCGGTCGGTCCTGCGGGCGCCGCAGGGTGCGGGGCGGGGACGACCGGGGCGGCGCTGACCGACACCGCGTCAACCGGTGTCGCGGCGTGCGAGGTGGCTGCGCCGAAGACCAGCACGAGCAGGGCGAGCGCGACGACGACTGCTGCCGACCGGGCCGCCCGGACAGTGGTCGCGGCCGTCACCGCCGCACCGTGCGGTCCTGCAGGGTCTGGAGCGCCCGACGCCACGTGTCGAGCGACAGGATCGAGCCATCGAGCGCGCCGCGCGTGAGCAGCTCACCACCGACGCTGAGCCGCGGTGGGGCTCCGGGTGCAACCTCGGGAACGCTCAGAGCGGAGGCCCCGGAGACTGCCGTCGGCGCGGCGTCGATCCGGGCCTGCGCGAGCAGCGCGTCGATGTCGAGCGCCGGGCGCGCGGACGGTTGACCGCTCAGGAGCGACTCGGGCGCGCTCCGCGGCGTCGGGAGGCTGCTCGGCGCAGGCGCGACGGCGCTGCGGGCAACGACCGGGAGCGGCGCCGGCTCGATCACCGGTGCGAGCTCGGTGAGCATCGTGACCTGCTGCTCGCCGTAGCCGAGCAGCAGCCTGCGGTTCCCGATGGCGACGACCGCGACTCCCGCGTGCCGACCGAGCGCCTGGCGCCCGACCACGCGCACGCTCGGGCCCGCAGGGGCCCGACGCGCCTGGTTCCCGGACAGCCTGCGGCCCGCGAACCAGATGAGGCCCACGACGGTTGCGAGAGACAGTGCGACGCGCAGCAGCAGGAGCATCCCGGCACCATCCATCGTCAGCTGGCGCCTTGCTCGCCTGCGACGATCTCGGTGATGCGGATCCCGTAGTCCTCGTCGACGACGACGACCTCGCCGCGCGCGATCAGACGACCATTGACCATGACGTCTGCGGGTGCACCGGCCGCGCGGTCCAGCTCGAGGACCGCACCGGGCGTCAGCTCGAGGACCTGACGCACGGGCAGCCGCGCGCGGCCCAGCTCGACCGTGAGCGTCATCTCGACGTCGTAGAGCACATGCAGGCTCTGACGCTGCGCGGGGACGCCCGGGAAGCCGGCCGTCGCCGTCGGCTCAGCCCGAAGGCGCAGCGCGAACCAGGCCTGCGGGACGCCGTCATGCTCGAGGGCGAACAGGTGTGCGTCGGCCGGGACCGCCGACCCGGCAGCCTCGGTACGGGCCGCGTCGAGCACCCCGGCGCCGAGCGTCTCGCACGCCGCCTCGAGGGC
The DNA here is from genome assembly GCA_012927595.1 of Cellulomonas sp. GTDB lineage: Bacteria > Actinomycetota > Actinomycetes > Actinomycetales > Cellulomonadaceae > Cellulomonas_A. Next base: position 6,153 of record JABBOW010000170.1, on the reverse strand, counting down.
CGGACGCAGCGCGTCGGAGAGCGGGAGCGGTGGGCCGCCGTCTCCCCCTGCCGTGAGCGCGCCCTGCACAGCACGCTCGGCGACGAGCACGACGTCCGCGCTGGGCGACCCGACGAACGACGCCAGGACGGCGATGTCGTCGAATGCCGGGCCCTCGCCCGGGCGGGCAGGCACCGCGATCAGTGGCGTCGTCGACGGCAGCAGCCGTGCGGCGGCGGCGGCCGCAGCCAGCGCGGTGTCGGTCGACGTGGCGGTGGGGTTCATCTGGGGTTCTCCTCGACGGTGACGACCATGCAGGCGAGCCGGGCACCGTTGTTGCCGGCTGCGGCGTGGGCAAGCACAACTCCGTCGACGACGACGTCCAGCGGCTTCGTCGACGGGTGGGACAGGGGGAGCACGTCACCGACAGCGAGGTTGATGACCTCGCGCGGGTGGACCGTGACGGGTGAGAAGCGGACCGACACCTCGACCGGGACGCGCTGGACCGCGGCCTCGAGGTCGATGACCGAGGCGGCCTGCGCGCGGCGCTCGTCGGCGGAGCGTGCGTCCGACCCGTCGGCATTCCGCAGCGCGGCCAGGAGAAGCTCGGCGGGCACCATGAACGTCGCGGTGTCCTCGCGCTCGCCGGAACGGACCGTGAACGACGCGACGAGCACCGACTCGGAGGCACCGACCGCCTGCACGAACTGCGGGTTGTACTGGACCGTGCGGACGGTCACGTCGAGCGGCAGCAGGGCCGCGAACGCGTAGGAGAGGTCACCCAGTGCGGGGCGGAGGAGGTCACGCAGCAGGGTCAGCTCGATCTCGGTGAGCTCGCGGCCCTCGCGCTCGTCACCGCGCCCCGAGCCGCCCAGGAGGTAGTCGATCCAGACCATCGCGGTCCCGACCGGAAACTGCATCACGGCCGTCTGGCGGGTCTCCTCGATCGTGCACAGGACCATCGCCGTGGTCGGCGGGAGCGAGCGCACGTACTCGTCGTAGGTGCGCAGCGTCAGCTCGTCGAGCGTCACCTGGGACATCACGCGCAGCCGCGCGGTCAGCTGGGTGCCCCACTGCCGCGCAAACGTCTCGAATGCCATCTCGAGGACCCGCGCGTGCTCGCGCACCATGGTCATCGGCCGACGGAAGTCGTACGCCTCCGGTTCCTGCGTGCGCGCGCGACGTGCCGCGGGGCGCGCAGGTGCGTGCGTCGAATCGTTGACCGTCACGCCCGTCCCTATCGACGGGCGCCACCCAGGTATGAGGAACCTGGGTCAGGTCGTTCTTCTCCGACCTCGGCCCCTCATGGGTCGACGTGCGGACGGAGCGGTGCGGCGCCCTCCATGGCGCCCCGACTTACCGGCTGGTGGGCCGGTTCACTGCGTGACGAAGTTCGTCAGGTAGACATCCATCACCTCGCCCTCGTATGCCGTGGACAGCTCGGCCACGAGCTGAGCCTTGAGCGCGTCACGGGTCGCCGGGTCGGAGACCTCGGCCAGGGTGTGGCCCGAGTAGAGGGCGATCGCGAGGTCCAGGGCCTTGGCCGGGTCCGGGGGCGTGGCGACGTCCGCCGTGAGCTGCAGCCCCATCCCGAGGCGCAGGTAGTGGCCGCCGGACAGGTTCACGCTCACGGCGGCGACGGTCAGGACGACGCCCGGCTTGGGGGCGGGCGGAGCTGCAGGCGTGGCACCGCTCGCTGCCTTGCCAGGCCCGAGGAGGAACCAGTAGGCCGCCGCCGCCACGAGCAGGACCAGCACGGCCCCGGCGATGAGGATCAGCTTCTTGCGCTTCCCCTTCGGCTTCGCCGGCTCGGCGGGTGCGGCCTTGATCGCCCCCACGCCACCCGACGGGTTGCGAGCGCCGATCTTCCCGGTCGAGATCACACGCTGTTCGATGGGCACCTGACTATCCTTCCGTCGCCATGACTGCTGTGAGCAGGCCACGGACCTGCTCGGGGGCACCGCTGAGGACGACGAGGTCGACCCGGCGGTTTGCGACCATCGCATCGGCGCTGTCACCCTCGGCCAAGGGCCGAGAGTCGCCGAAGCCGACGGACATGATCCGTGTCGGCGGGAGCCCGTCGACCTCCACGAGGCGTCGCAGCACCTGTGTCGCGCGATCTGCCGACAGCTCCCAGTTGGTCGCGTAGCGGCCCGAGACCGGAATCGTGTTGGCATGCCCCTCGATCGAGATCTGCTCGCCGATCGAGTCGAGCGTGGGGCCCGCCACGTCGAGCACCTGCTCTGCCGTCGCGGTGAGCTTCGCGCTCGCCGGGCCGAAGAACACGTCGTCCGCGACGAGCCCCATCACGAGCCCTCGCTCGGTGATGCTGAACCGCACCGCACCTTGCAGCCCGTTCGCGGTCAGCAGCGCGACGAGCTGGTCGCGCAGGCCCTCCAGGTGCGCCGCCTCTGCCTTGGCTGCGGCGAGCAGCTTCGGGTCGACAGCGTTCGGGTCGGACGGCGAGGGAGACGGAGCCGGAGTCGGGACCGGAACGGGTTGGGTCCCCTGGTTCCCGAGACCGGCGTCCGCGCTGACCATGCCCGCCGTCCCGGCCGCGACGGCCGTCTCGGGCACGATGCTCTGCCCGTTGAGCGTGCCCGAGCTGCCGTCCAGCACCGACATCGACGCGTTGTCGTGGAAGCCCGCGGCGAGCGACTCACGCAGCTGGATGAACTTGGTCTGGTCGACCTGGCTGATCGCGAACAGCACGATGAACAGGCACATGAGGACCGTGACCATGTCGACGTAGCTGAGGAGCCAGCGCTCGCCGTTCTCGTGCTCCTCGTCGTGGCCTCCGCGGGGGCGACGATGCGCGCGCCCACGCGCCCTGGCTCCCGCTGCCGACGTCATGCTGCTGCCTTCACCGGTGCCGCCGGCGGCAGCATGCTGCGCAGCCGCTCACCGACCAGACGCGGGTTCGCGCCCGACTGCACCGCGAGCAGGCCTTCGAGCGTGACCTCCATCTGCGCGCACTCGAGGTCGGAGATGCGGCGGATGCGGGAGGAGAGCGGGATCCAGACCACGTTGGCCGACAAGATGCCCCAGAGGGTCGCGACGAACGCCGCCGCGATCGACTCGCCGAGCGTGCCGGGGTCCGACAGGTTCTTCAGGACGTGGACGAGCGAGATGACGGTACCGATGATGCCGATGGTCGGCGCGTAGCCGCCCATGTCCATGAAGTATTTGGCGTGCGAGCGGTCCTGCGCGCGCTTGGTGGCGATCCGGTCCTCAAGGATCGTGCGCAGGTCGTCCGGGTCGGTGCCGTCGATCGCGGACTGCAGACCGCTGCGCAGGAACTGGTCGTCGATATCCTTGGCCGCGTCCTCGAGCGCGAGCAGTCCCTCGCGACGCGCGCGGTCCGCGAGGCCGACGACCGTCTCGACGGTCGCGGCGGGGTCGGGTCGCTTGCTCCGCAGCGCGCGTGGGATGGCCGCGAACGCCCCTGTGACGTCCTGCATGGTGTTGCCGGCGATGCCCACTCCAAGCGTGCCGATCCACACGAGGATGAGCGGGCCGGGGAGCATCAGCGCCATCGGAGACGTTCCCTCGATGGACAGCGTGGCGATGATCGCGCCCAGCGCGACCGCGAGGCCGATCAGTCCTGCGGGGTCCATCAGCGGATCCTCGGGTGCAGGCGCACCGGTGGTGCCAGCGGCGCGTCGTCGTCGTCCTCGTCGGAAGCGCGGTCGGCCACGTCGCGGACGAGCTCGACCACCGGGGGTGCGAACAGCTGGATGTCGTGCGCGCGGGCAAGGAGCTGCGACCGGTGCTCGTTGACGAGGTGGATCACCTCGGCCATCGACTCCTCGACGATGTACTTCGTGCCATCGATGAGCGTGAGGATCGTGTCAGGCGCACTGTCGATGCGCTGCAGCAGGTCGGGGTTCACCCCGAACTGCGGCCCGTTGAGGCGCGTCAAGACAATCACGGCGAGTCCGTCCCTGGTACGACTTCAGGCCCTTCCGTGGGCCTTGTACTCACAGGATCGACCGGGGGCCTGCACTCCTGAGCATTCCTCGGCCACCAAGCCGACCGGTCTTGCACCTGCGACCACGGTCAGGGCCGGACGCACGTCGGCCGCGACGGCCCCGGCGAGGTGCAGGGGCTGTCGCGGCTGACGAGGACGGCGCGGTCGGTGATGCCAGCGGCATCGCCGAGGTCAGCGCTTGAGGTTGACGAGCTCCTGGAGCAGCTCGTCGGACGTCGTGATGACCCGCGAGTTCGCCTGGAAACCGCGCTGGGCGATGATCAGGTTGGTGAACTCGCTCGACAGGTCCACGTTCGACATCTCGAGCGCACCACCCGCGAGACCGCCGCGACCGCCCGTGCCGGCCGCACCGACCTGCGCGTTGCCGGAGTTGACCGTCGTGCGGAACAGCGACCCGCCGGACTTTTCCAGACCGGCCGGGTTGGTGAAGCTGCCGAGCGCGATCCGGCCGACGGTCTGCTTCAGCCCGTTGCTGAACGAGCCCGTGATGGTGCCGTCCGCACCGAGGGAGAATGCCTGGAGCGTGCCGGCCGAGTGGCCGTCCTGCGTCGACGCAGCGATGGTCTGCACGCCGGCGAAGCCCGTGATCTTCGACAGGTCGACGGTAACCGCCCCGAGCGCGAAGGTACCGGGTGCCGTCAAGCCCGTGGAGGCGGCCACGTCGAGCGCACCGGTCGAGGTGAACGCGAGGGGCGAGCTGGCGGTGGCGGCTCCGGAGGCCGCCGTCATCGTCCACCCGCCTGCCGCCTTGGTCAGCGTGAGCGTGAGCGCGCGCTCGACGCCGGTCGAGTCGTAGGCCGTGATGGCCCGCTCGATCACGGTGCCGTTCGCGGCGTCCGACTGCAGGTTGCCCTCGTAGGTCGCCTTCGTCGTCGCGACCGCACCCATGAGCGTGCCGGCCGGGACCCGCAGGTCGGTCAGCGGGCTGTTCGTGTCGATGATGCCGTTCACGGCGGCCCAGCCCTGCACGAGCGCACCTTCGCCCGGAAGGACCATCTGGCCGGTCGCGTCGAAGTCGAAGCCGCCGGCGCGCGTGTAGAACGTGTCGGCGCCCTTGCGGACGACGAAGAACCCGTCGCCCTGGATCATCATGTCGGTGCTGCGGCCCGTGAGCTGCGAGGCACCCTGCGTGAAGTTCGTGGTCACGCCCGCGACGCGCACGCCGAGACCGACCTGCGCGGGGTTCGTGCCTCCCGTGCCGACCTGGGCGCCGCTGGCGTTCTGCACGACCTGGCTCAACGCATCCTGGAACTGCGTCTGGGAGGACTTGAAGCCGGTCGTGTTGACGTTGGCGATGTTGTTGCCGGTCACGTCGAGCATGGTCTGGTGACTGCGCAGACCGCTGATGCCGGAGAAGAGCGAGCGAAGCATGAGATTTCCCTTCGGTGGTTGACTGCGTCAGACGGTCATTGAGGATGCGGGCGCTGCGGGAGCGGGTGTGGCGAGATCGAGCGCCGTGACCGACGACACGGCGTCGAGCGCGACGACCTTGCCGCCGACGGTCACGGTGGGGACCGACCCGGCGTACGAGACGGACGTCACCGCGCCGGTGACGGTGGCTCCGGACTCGCCGGCGTAGGTGACCTGCCGGCCGACGAGCGAGGCCGCGGCCATGCGCATCTGGAGCGCGAAGCTCTCCTGCGACGTCTTGGTCAGCGCGGTCAGCTGCTCCATCGTGGACAGCTGGGTGGTCTGGGCCATGAGCTCCGAGCTGTCCATCGGCTTGCTCGGGTCCTGGTTGCGCAGCTGGGCGACGAGGAGCTTGAGGAACGCCTCCTTGTCGAGCGTGCCGGGGGCCGCGGTGGACGCGCGGGCGGTGGACGCGGCGGTGGCGGACGCCGCAGCAGCAGGACCCCACGTGATGGGCGAGACGTCGATGCTCATGAGTGATCCCTGGTCAGACGAGGAGGTCGAGTCCGCCCGGCCGGGAGGCCGAGCGGGTGAGGTCGGGCACGGCCGTGCGGGGTGCGGCGGCCACGCGGTCAGGGTCCCGGAGCTCGGGGCGCCCGCGCGCGCCCGGACCGGAGCAGACGCCGTCGCCCTGCGCGCCTGCGGAGCCACGACAGCCGTCACTCCCGGCCTGAGCCTCGCGCCCGAGCGACAGCTCAGCGTGCAGGCCAGAGCCCGCGAGGTCGCGGCGAAGGTCGGCGAGCGAGGCGCGCAGCGCCGCCCGCGACTGATCG